>JAWOJD010000093.1:0-4101 GCA_046484355.1 Thiobacillus sp. | reverse complement strand
TCAAGCCCGTCGCGGTCAACAGGTCACGCAGCGGTTCATTCGCGCGTGCAATCCACAGTTCGACGCCCAGCCGTTCCAGGTCCGCATCCACGTTCTCCAGCGCCTCCGCGGCTGTCGAGTCGAAGTCGCTGATGGCCTCTGCATCGAGAATGACGCAGCGCAGTCCGGGGCCGGCGTTGGCGATCAGCATCTCCAGGCGTTCGGTGAAGAAGGCGGCGTTGGCAAACACCAGCGGCGCATCGAAACGATAGACGATCAGGCCCGGCTCGGTCAGCGCCGTCTCTTTGTCGGCGACCCCGCGATAGACCGTGCCGCCGTGCGTGTCGACATCGTCCAACAGCGCGTCGTGCGGACGCGAGATGTGGTAGATGACGTTGACCAGTGAGAGCACTACGGCCACCAGGATGCCCTGCAGAATGCCGACGGTGAGCACGCCGAAGGCGGTCACCACCGCCAGCCAGAACTCGGCGGGACGTACCCGGCGCAAAAAGCGGAACGCTGCCACATCAAGCAAGCCCAGCGAGGCGACGATGATGATCGCGCCCAACACAACCGTCGGCAGCGGCGCCAGCAACGGCGTGAAAAAGAGCAGGAAAACGACGGTCAGCGCGGCGGCGATCAGACCGACCCACTGCGATTTGCCGCCCATCTGATCGGAGACCACCGTGCGCGAGCCGCTGGTCGCGGCGGGGAAGCCGGTCAGCAGCCCTGCGCCGATATTGGCCATGCCGATCGCGATGAATTCCTGATTGGCGTCGATCTTCTGGCCGTGTTTGGCGGCAAAGACGCGCGCGGTCAGAACTTCGTCGGCGTAGATCAGGATCGTGATCGCCAGGGCGGCGGGCAGCAGCGCGAAGATATCCTGCACGCTGACGGCGGGGATTGCCACCTGCGGCAGTCCGGCCGGCACCGCGCCGACGACCGCGATCCCTCTGGCCTCCAGGTCGAAGATGACGGAGACGACGATGGCGACCACGACGACGATGAGTGGTCCGGGCAGCGCGCGGTTCACCCGGCGGATGATGAGCAGCGTCGCCATGCTGACGACGCCAATGGCAAAGGTGAGCAGATCGGTCTCATCCAGGCGGCTGATGAGCTCGGCAACCTGCTGGAAGAATTCGTCGCTTTCCAGCTTGATGCCAAACATCTTGCCCAACTGGCTGCCGATCACGATCAACGTCGTGCCGAAGATGTAGCCGACCAGAATTGGCTTGGACAGGAAGTCGGTGATGAAGCCCAGCCGTGCGACGCGGGCCAGCAGCGCCAGAACGCCGACCAGCAGCGCAGCCAGCGCGGCCAGCGCGGCATAGCGCACGGGATCGCCGCCGGCCAGGGGAGCGACGGCGGCAGCCGTCATGATCGCGGTTGTCGCTTCGGGTCCCATGATGAGCTGTCTGGAGGTGCCGAACAGCGCATAACCCACCAAGGCGCCGAGGGCGACATACAGCCCTGCGACGGGTGTGACCCCGGCAAGGTCGCCGTAGGCCATAGCCGACGGCACGAGCACGGCAAAGACCGTGACGGCCACGACGAGCTCCGTGCGCAGCAGCGCGGGACTGAACCCTTTGATGAGGGCCAGACCGGGAATGAAGCGGGCAATACCTGTGGTGGTCGGCGGTGGTGGGGGCATGAGAACTCCTGTTTAGGCTTGCCAGGACTGGCAGTCCTTCGGAGGACTGCCAGTCCTGACGGCGGTTGTCTCAAGACGCGTTTTAACTACGGGCTATGCCGTCGCCTCTGGTGGGAGCGCTTGCGCCTGAGCTGCGGCGCGACGGGCGGTGCGCAGCGCCACCAATGCGGTCAGCAGGCCGCCAACGACCACGGCGACGGCAATCACGGCCGCGGTTTCCTTTTGCACCAGAACCAACGTGAAGAGCACCGCATACAGCGGCGCTCTCAAAGTTGCGACCATCGCGCCGGCCATCGTCCCCGCGACCGCAACTGCCACCGGAATAGCGGGGAACAAGAGATTCACAGCCATGCCCAGGGCGACGCTGGCGAACATGATGGGGAAGATGTAGCCGCCTTTCCAGCCCGTAGTCAGCAGCAGGGCGGTGACGAACAGCTTGACCAGCGCCAGTACGATGAGCATCAGAACGCCGATCTCCGCCGCATTGGTGATCAGGTCGAGGGTTTGCTCCTCGCCGGAGAACAGCGTCAACGGCAGCAGCGCGCCGATGATCCCCATGGCAAGGCCGCCCAGCAGCCCGCGCAGCACCACATGCGCCTTCATGGGCTGGAGCAGTTGGCGCAGGCGCTGCAGCGCCAGCATGAACAGCAGGCCCACCACGCCGCCAACCAGGCCCAGCGGCACGGCGTAGAGCAAATCCCTCAGTTGGGGGGTATAGTCCGGGAACTGGTACAACGTCGCGAAGAACTGCCCGGTCAGCAGGACGAACAGCACGGTCGCGACGGCGGAGGCCAACAGGCTGGGGAAGAGCACCCAGAAATAGGTCTGCTTGCCGCTGGTTCCTCCCTGCGCCGATTCCAGGCCCAGGATCGCCCCACCGATCGGCTGGGTGATGAAGGAAGCGAGCATGCCGCTGACGCCGGAGTAGCCCAGCGTGCGCGTTTCCTGCTCGTCGAGCTTGAGCTTGTCGCCCATCAGCGTGCCGATGCCGCCGCAGGCGTCGGCCAGCGGCGCTTCGGGGCCGAGGCTGCCGCCGGCGATGAGCGACACGAAAGCGGTGATCACGATCCCGGGGGCGTTGCGATAGTTGAAGCGGCCGGTCTTGCCGAATTCCTGCATCAACTCGAAGAAGATCGCGTTGTGGTCGCCAAAGAGCTTGACCAGCAGCCCCACCAGCAAGCCGCCGAGGGTGCAGATCAGGACGGTGAAGAGGCGCGTGTCCATGCCCAGCGCCTGTGCGGCTTGTTCCCAGATCGCACCCGTGCCCACACTGACGAGGGCCATAAAAGCAAACGTGACCAGGGCGCTGATCAGGCCGAGCACGACGACGAGCGCCAAAAGTTTGATGTAGGCTGCCGGTCTGGCTTGTGGGTCGATCATAATCAAGCTCCTTGAGCGTTCACGCTCAGAAGAACAGCAGAACCACCACCCCAATCAAAGCTGCGTACGATAGGGGATAGGCCCAATCAAGGACATTGTCGATGCGCTGGACGCGTTCGTCCTTGCCCTGGTTCTCCAGCCGCTTCATGACCACGTTGTAGAGCAACACCAGGACATTCACCGCAAAGGTCACGGTCATGACCGCGTCGAGGAAGGTGAGGTAGCCGAGGCGCGGGTAGTTGTCGGCCAGACTCCAGCTGAACGCGATGAACAGCAGGATATTGGCGCCAGCGGCCTCGATACGCCGGGTGTAGTCGCGCAGGAAGAAGGTGAACCAGGAGATCAGGATGATCAGGATGATGGGCAGAAAGACCTGAAGGGTGTAGTAGTTCAAGTGGCGCGGCGCGTCGAAGTTGAAGGTCATGCGCGCGACGGGGTTGTCCGCGGCGCTGGGCGCTTCGGCGCTGGCCGTGGCCGTGAACTCGCTGATGATGAACTCGTCTTCCCCGTGCGCCGGGTCGATTTCGCTGTAGCCGGCCAGCTCGGTCATCGTGTACTGGGAGGTCGGCAGGATCTGGTCGAGATAGATCGGGAAGCTCTGCGTGTCAAAGGGATATTGCCGAAAGTCGAAGTCGGATTGAAAGGTGGTGTTGAAGTTTTCGGCGTAACGAGCGCGGCCGTCGGGCCAGACGGCCACGGCTCGGCTCGCGATCCAACGATTGCCCAATTGGTTGAAAAAGGTGAAGGCCGGCCACCGGCTCTCCACGTCCGCCAGGAAGCGATCGAACTCCTTGTCGGTGTATAGCTTCACGGAGCAGTTGCACGAGTCCGGGCTGAAGGCCAAAGCGGGGTCCGTCCAGTCCATGCGCAGGCTCCCGATCACGGTGAAGTTCTCGTCCTGCGAGTTCACCGCACTGATGCGCATGATCTTGAGCCCGGTTTGAACCTCGATGGGCGTCTCAAGAACCTTGTCGCCTTGCGGCTGCGCCTGCCCGGTCAGGACATCGGGCGCGTTCACCCCCACCAGCACACGGAAGTCGCCCTCCGTGACCGTTCCATCCGGCAGCGAGCCGGCCTGCACGGCCAGCGTG
>JAWOJD010000082.1:0-28396 GCA_046484355.1 Thiobacillus sp. | reverse complement strand
TGACCGCGCCGCTGGGCATGATGGGCCCGATGATGGCCCCGATGGGTCAGATGATGAATCCGGCCATGCTGACCGCTCCGCTGGGCATGATGGGCCCGATGATGGCGCCCATGGGTCAGATGATGAACCCGGCCATGCTGAACCAGATGATGGCGCCGATGGGTCAGATGGCGGATCCCATGAGCATGCTGGTGCCGATGATGGCACCCATGGGTCAGATGATGGCCCCGATGATGCCGGCTCCTGCCGCACCTGCCGCCGCAGCCAAGCCGGACGCAGCGCCCGCCAAGTAAGGCCCTCGCATGCTGCGACTGTCCGTCGCGGCATGCCGGCTTCGATTTCCACTCCGGCCATGCGCGGAGTGATTCGGAATTATATGGAGTCCTAAATCTTATGCACGCTCGCAAACTCGCTCTCGTCGCGCTCCTGATCGGAAGCGGCCACGCCCACGCCCAGTTCGGCATGCAGCAGCCCATGGTGAACCCCCTTGCGCTGCTGGCCCCGCTGGGGATGATGGCCGCACCGGCGCTGATGCCGTTGGGCGCCAACCTGATGGCCCCACAGATGTACAACCCGCAGGCCATGATGAATCCCTACATGAATCCCATGGCCTCGGGCAATCCTTTCATGATGATGCAGCCCGCTCCGGCATATGGCTATGGCAGGCCCGCTGCACCGGCATTCGGCGGCTGGGGCATGCCTGCCGCACCGGCGCCGCAGCCGGCCCCCCTGTCCTTTTTCCCGATGATGCCAACAGCGCCCGCAGCCCAGCCTGCTGCACCGGCGTATGGCGGGTGGGGCATGCCTGTCGCACCCGCGCCCCAGCCCCAGGCTGCGCCCATGCCGTTCTTCCCGATGATGCCCGCTGCGGTGCCTGCGCCGCAAAGCGCCGCACCGGTAGCGAACCCCTTCGATCTGACAAAGTTGATGCAGATGCTGGGCGGCATGGCACCGGCACCGGCCGCAGCGCCTGCCTCGACTCCTGCGGCGAAAAGCGCCGCACCAGCCGCACCGGCCAGCAATCCCATCGACCTGTCAGTGTTGATGCAGATGATGGGCGGCATGCAGCCGATCCCGGCAGCCGCACCGGTCGCACCTGCCAAAGCGGTTAAACCCGCAGCTGGCAAGTAAAGGCCACCCCCCCACCGCACATCGCCCCGTTCGCGGGGCGATGTGCTTTGCGAAGCCTGAACGCTCATGCCCAAGACATGGCTGATTGTGATTGCACTGGCGGCGCTGGCAGCCGGCGTCTGGCTGGCGCAGCGCCACTACGCGCCGCAAACGCCCGCAACGCATGCGGTTGCCGGGCTCTGGCAACACCGCTTTCCCGATGTGGCTGGCCGCCCCCAGGACCTGTCGCAATGGCGCGGCCATGTCCTGGTGCTGAACTTCTGGGCCAGCTGGTGCGCCCCCTGTCGCGAGGAAATGCCCGACTTTGCCGCGCTCCGCGCGCGCTATCGCGCCCAAGGCGTCGAGTTTGTCGGCATTGCGATCGACAATCCAGCCAGCGTCGCGCTTTTTTTGCGCCAGCATCCGGTCAATTACCCCATCCTGATTGGCGGAGGGGACGCCCACGCCCTGGCGCGGGAACTTGGCAATCCCAGCGGCGCGCTCCCCTTCACGATCGTGCTCGACCGCGACGGCACGGTCGTGCTGAGCCACCTGGGCCGGCTGCCGCGCGCCACGCTCGACACCGCATTGCGCAAACTTGGCGCATAGTTGTGATTTAGCGTCAATATCTGGACAATTTACTATCATTTACGGCAAACTTGCCGCCATGACGACTAAACGAACCGGCCGCGCTGCGGCCAAATCGGTCTCCAGTCCGCAGCCCCATATCCTGGTTCTGCACGGGCCCAATCTCAACTTGCTGGGCAGTCGCGAACCCCGGCATTACGGCCTCGATACGCTTGACGGCATCAACCAGAAGCTCGTCAGCCACGGCGAATCCGCCGGGGCCCGCGTCACCGCCTTCCAGCACAACCACGAAGGCGCGCTCATCGACCGCGTGCACCAGGCCGCACACGAGCAGGTGGATTTCATCGTCATCAACCCGGCCGGCTACACCCACACCAGCGTCGCGCTGCGCGATGCGCTGGCGGCCAGTGCCATTCCTTTCGTCGAAGTGCACCTTTCCAATATTTACGCGCGCGAATCGTTCCGTCATCACTCGTATTTTTCCGACCTGGCGGTCGGCGTGGTGTCGGGGCTGGGCGCGCACGGTTACGAACTGGCGCTGGAATTTGCCTTGCGCCGCCTCCAAGACAGGACGCCCCATGGATCTTAGAAAACTGAAAAAGCTCATTGACCTGGTCGAAGCCTCGGGCATTGCCGAGCTGGAAATCACCGAAGGCGAAGAAAAAGTCCGCATTGCCAAAAGCATCGCCGGCGCGCCCATGATGATGTCGCACGCGCCCCAGATGTACCAGGCTGCAGCGCCTGCTGCGCCGGCCGCCGCCCCGGCTGCGGCCGCTCCCGCCGAGGACGCCCTGCCGGAAGGCCATGTCGTGCGCTCGCCCATGGTCGGCACCTTCTACCGCGCAGCCGCGCCCGGCGCCAAGAATTTTGCCGAAGTGGGCCAAAGTGTGAGCGCAGGGGACACGCTGTGCATCATCGAGGCGATGAAGCTCCTGAACGAAATCGAGTCGGATCAGAATGGCGTCATCAAGGCCATCCTGGTCGAGAACGGCCAGCCGGTCGAATACGGCGAGCCCCTGTTTGTGATTGCCTGAGGAAAGGATCCCGGGCTCAGGATCCAGGATTCAGGAAGTGAGCGGCTTTTTTCAAGGCGCGCAGTGCCTTCCCTGAGTCCTGCCCCCGGCCCCTAAACCATGTTTGAAAAAATACTCATCGCCAACCGCGGCGAAATTGCCCTTCGCATCCAGCGCGCATGCCGCGAGATGGGCATCAAGACGGTTGCCGTCTACTCCGAGGCCGACCGCGATGCCAAGTACGTCAAGCTGGCTGACGAGTCGGTGTGCATCGGTCCCGCGTCGTCGACCCAAAGCTATCTGCATGTGCCGTCAATCATTGCCGCCGCCGAAGTCACCGACTCGGCAGCGATCCATCCCGGCTACGGCTTCTTGTCGGAAAACGCCAACTTTGCGGAACGCGTGGAGTCTTCCGGCTTCACCTTCATCGGCCCGCGGCCCGACAACATCCGCCTGATGGGCGACAAGGTCACCGCCAAGCAGGCGATGATCGCGGCCAAGGTGCCGTGCGTGCCCGGCTCCGAAGGCGCGCTGCCCGACGATCCCGACGAAATCATCCAGACGGCGGCCCGCATCGGCTACCCGGTCATCATCAAGGCGGCCGGCGGCGGCGGCGGGCGCGGCATGCGCGTGGTGCACGCCGAAGCCGCGCTGCTGAACGCCGTGAGCATGACCCGGACCGAAGCCGACACGGCCTTTGGCAACCCCATGGTGTACATGGAGAAATACCTGCAGACGCCGCGCCACATCGAAATCCAGATCCTGGCCGACGAACACGGCAACGCGGTTCACCTGGGTGAGCGCGACTGCTCGATGCAGCGTCGCCACCAGAAAGTGCTGGAAGAGGCCCCCGCCCCCGGCCTCGACCCCAAGCTGCGCGACAAGATTGGCGAACGCTGCGCCGAAGCCTGCCGCAAGATCGGCTATCGGGGTGCCGGGACCTTCGAGTTCCTGTACGAAAACGGCGAGTTCTACTTCATCGAAATGAACACGCGGGTGCAGGTCGAGCACCCGGTGACCGAGTTGATCACCGGCATCGACATCGTGCAGGCGCAGATCCGCGTGGCGGCGGGCGAAAAACTGCCCTGGAAGCAAAAAGATATCCGTTTCGCGGGGCACGCCATCGAGTGTCGCATCAACGCCGAAAACCCGGCCACCTTCGTCCCCAGCCCCGGCAAGCTCACCAACTACCACGTGCCCGGCGGGCCCGGCATCCGCGTCGACTCGCACGTCTACCACGGCTATTACGTTTCCCCGCACTACGACTCGATGATCGGCAAGGTCATCGCCTACGGTGACACCCGCGAGCAGGCCATTGCCCGCATGCGCGGCGCGCTGATGGAGATGGTGGTTGAAGGCATCCAGAGCAACATTCCACTGCATCAGGACCTGATGCACGACGCCGCCTTCGTCGCCGGCGGCACCAGCATTCATTATCTGGAACAAAAACTGGCGGCGGAGAAAGCTTGAGAGATCAGGCTTAGCGCCTTTCGCTCACTCTCGTTCCACGTCACGTCCACCATGCCCTGGCAATCCGTCCGCATTCTCGTCGACTCCGCGCAGGCCGAACCGCTGTCCGATGCACTGATGGAAACCGGCGCGCTGGCGGTGTCGCTGGAAGACGCCGACGCCGGCACGGTTGACGAGACGCCGCTGTTCGGCGAACCCGACCATCCGAGCGCCGAATTGTGGCCGCACAGCATTGCGCAGGTGCTGCTCGAAGCCGATGCCGACGTCGCCGCCCTGCTGTCCGCCGCCGCCGAACAGGCCGGCGTGCCGGTTCCCACGCAATACACCGTCGAACCCGTGGCCGACGCCGACTGGGTGCGCCTCACGCAATCGCAGTTCGACCCCATCCCGATCTCATCGCGCTTATGGATCGTGCCGACCTGGCACGACGCGCCCGACAGCGCGGCGATCAATCTCAAGCTTGACCCCGGCCTCGCCTTCGGCACCGGCAGCCATCCCACCACGCGCTTATGCCTGCGCTGGCTCGACACCCACCTGCAGGGCGGCGAAACCCTGCTCGATTATGGCTGCGGCTCCGGCATCCTCGCCATCGCCGCGCGCAAGCTGGGCGCGGCGCAGGTCGACGGCGTCGACATCGACCCGCAGGCCGTCACCGCCTCGCACGACAACGCCGCGCTGAACGACGTCAGCACGCACGTGTGCCTGCCGGGCGAGCTCGGACCCGGGCAGTACGATATCGTCGTCGCCAACATCCTCACCAATCCGCTCAAGGGCATGGCGCCGCTGCTGGCTGGCCGGGTGAGGCCAGGCGGAAAACTCGTGCTGTCCGGCATCCTCGCCGAACAGGCCGACGAAGTGATGGCGGTCTACCGCGAGTGGTTTGTCTTTGACCCGCCCACCCTCGACGAGGGCTGGGTCCGCCTGGCGGGCGTCAAACAATGATCTACCGCACCACCTGCCCGCATTGCGCCAGCATTTTCCAGCTCGGCACCGATCAGCTCGACGCCGCCCAGGGCTGGGTGCAATGCAGTGTGTGCGGCGCGCCCTTCGACGCGCATCCCAGCCTGCTCATGGCAGATGGCTCCCCGCTGCCCCCGCCCAAGCCCGCGTTCGTTGAGACGCCTCCTCCACCCGAAGCCACGCTGGCGACCGCACCGGAATCCATCGAACTGGCGCCTGCGCCTGCCGCCCTAGACGAGGCGTTCCCCGATATCGAAGCCCCCGAAGCACTCGCCGCGCCGGAAACACCGGCGGTCGAGGTCGCAGACATGCCCCGGGGCATCGCCGAACGCGATGCGCCATCCGAACTGCCTTCGATCATCCTCATCGACCCCGACATCTCGGCGCCGGACGATCCCGGCCCCTTGCCCCATATCTATCCCCCGCGCGACTACCCGCGCACGCAGGCCTCCGCGGCACAGGGTACGACGGCCGCGCGCATCGAATATGTCGCCCCCCAACCCGGCACTGCGCGCATCCCGGCTACCCGGCGCCGCGGCTCACCCTGGGGCTGGGCACTGTCCAGTGCCTTGTTGCTGGTGCTGCTGCTTGTGCAATCCGCCTATTTCTTTCGCGACACGATCGTGAGCCAGCAGCCACAGACCCGACCGTTGTTCGAGCAGGCCTGCGCCCGAATCGGCTGCACGCTGTCATTGCCGAAAAACCTGGCGCTGCTGCAGATCGTCGGTTCCGACCTGCAAACCGAAACCAGCGGCCGTCTGAAGCTTGCCCTCACCCTTGGAAACCGCGCCAGCCATGCCCAGGCGTGGCCTGTGCTGGTACTGACCCTCACCGATCAGCGCAACCAGCCGCTGGCGCGCCGCAGCTTTGCCCCCAGCGAATACCTGGGCGATCCCCAGCGCATCATCGACGGCATGCCGCCCCGCAGCGAACAGGCGCTGAACCTGCCCCTGACCGTGCACAACCTCGCCCCCATGGGGTTCAACCTGCAGCTGACCTATTGATTGATGCCGGATTGCCCGGCCATCAAACAAATTTGGCGGCCGGTTCGCAAATCGGTATAGTGCGCACTCCCGTTGCGGGAGAGTGCGTGCCCAGGACAGATCAAGCCCAGCCGCCGCCGAAGGCGTAACCCACCCGGAATCGCTCAGGCAAAAGGACCGCAACAGCAGGAACACTCTGGAGAGCGCGGACGCTGTCATTCAGCCGACCGACACCGAAGGGGCAGCGGCTTGGAACGAACCACCCGTTTCCAGCCGTAATCTCTCAGGTACCAAGGACAGAGGGGTGAAGCGAATCCGCGCTTCACCCTTTTTTATTTTGGTTGCCCCTTATGCCCGATCAAGCTGCGCTCAAGCACACTCCGCTCAATGCCACCCATCACGAACTCGGCGCCAAGATGGTCGATTTCGGCGGTTGGGAGATGCCGGTGAACTACGGTTCGCAAATCGACGAACATCATGCCGTCCGCACAGGATGCGGGCTGTTCGACGTCTCGCACATGCTGCCGCTGGACATCAAGGGCGCCAATGTGCGTGCCTTCCTGCGCCGGCTGGTCGCCAACAACGTCGACAAATTGCAGGCCTCCGGCAAGGCCTTGTATTCATGCATGCTGAACGAGGCCGGCGGCGTCATTGACGACCTCATCATCTATTTCATGGACGAAACCTGGTTCCGCCTGGTGGTCAACGCCGGCACCGCCGAGAAAGACCTCGCGTGGATGGAAAAAATGAACGCCGACTGGGGCATGGGCCTCACCCTCACGCCGCGCCGCGACCTCGCGATGATCGCGATCCAGGGCCCGAACGCCACGCAGGCACTGAACGAGGCCCTGCCCGGCGTCGATCAGATCACGGCCAATCTCAAGCCCTTTAATGCCGCGGCCATGGGCGAGATGTTCATCGCCCGCACCGGCTACACCGGCGAAGACGGCTTCGAAGTGATGGTGCTGGCGAAATCCGCACCCTTTTTCTGGAAAGCCCTGATGGAAGCCGGCGGCAAGCCGATCGGCCTCGGTGCGCGCGACACCCTGCGGCTCGAAGCGGGGATGAACCTCTACGGCCAGGATATGGATGAGACCACCTCGCCGCTGGAATCCGGTCTCGCCTGGACGGTCGACCTGAAGACCGAGCGCGACTTTGTCGGCCGCGCCGCGCTCGAAGCCAGCGAAATCGGCCAGCAGCTCGTTGGCCTGGTGTTGCTCGACCGCGGCGTCCTGCGCGGCCATCAGGTCGTGCAGACAAAAAATGGCGCAGGTGAAATCACCTCCGGCACCTTCTCGCCTACACTTCAGCAATCCATCGCACTCGCCCGCATCCCCCTCGGGATCGCGCCGGGCGCTGAAGTCGAAGTGGAAATTCGTGATAAAAAGCTGAAGGCCAAGGTGGTGAAATACCCCTTCGTCCGCAACGGCAAAATATTGATTGAAACCTGACCCATCCACGAAGCAAAACTTTGCACGTCTTCGCGGATAAACTCTGATTGACCTGGAGCCCACCATGAACATCCCTGCTGACCTTAAATACACCCCCAGCCATGAATGGGTGCGCGTCGAAGCCGACGGCACGCTGACGATCGGCATCACGCATCACGCCCAGGACCTGCTCGGCGATATGGTGTTCATCGAAACCCCCGCCACCGGCCGGGTGCTCGCCCAGAAGGAAGACTGCGCGGTTGTCGAATCGGTGAAGGCCGCGTCCGACGTCTATTCTCCGGTCGCGGGTGAAGTCATTGCCGCCAACGCAGACGTCGAGACCAGTCCCGAATCGATCAACCAGGATGCCTACGCGGCCTGGCTGTTCAAGCTGAAGCCTGCCAACGCAGGCGACGTTGCCGAGCTGCTCGACGCAGCGGCGTACCAGAAGCTGGTCGAATCCGAAGCCCATTGATTTTTCGTCCGCGAAGGACGCGAAGATGCGCGAAGGTTTTCTTCGTCGCCCTTTGTGTCCTTCGCGGATAAAAGGTTGTTAACCCATGCCCTTTATCCCCCACACCCCGGAAGACGTCACCGCCATGCTCGGCACCATCGGTGCGTCCAGCATTGAAGAGCTGTTCGACGAGATTCCGCCCGCGCTCAAGACCGGCACGCTGAAAGAGGTGCCCGGCGGTCTGTCCGAAATGGCCGTGTCGCGGCTGATGCAGGAACGCGCCTCGCAGGATGGATTCTGGTCCAACTTCATCGGCGCGGGCGTGTATGAGCACCACATCCCGGCGGCGATCTGGCAGATCACCACGCGCGGCGAGTTCTACTCCGCCTATACGCCCTACCAGGCCGAAGCTTCGCAGGGCACGCTGCAGCTGATCTACGAATATCAGACCATGATGACCCGCCTGACCGGGCTCGACGTCTCGAACGCCTCGCTGTACGACGGTGCCTCGGCACTGGCCGAAGCGGTGCTGATGGCGGTCCGCTCGCACAAGTCCTCGCGCCGCGTGCTGGTACCGAAGACGGTTCACCCGATCTACCGCCGCGTGGTCGACGCCATGGTGAAAAACCAGGCCATCGAACTGGTCGAGCTCGACTACGACCCCGCGACGGGGAAAACGCTGCTGCCGCAGGATCCCGGCAGCCTCGCCGGACTGGTCATCCCGCAGCCCAACTTCTTTGGCGTGCTGGAAGACGTCCACGCGATGACCGACTGGGCGCACCAACAGAATGCGCTGGCGATTGCGCTGGTCAACCCCACCTCGCTGGCAGTGCTCGAAGCGCCCGGCAACTGGGGCACAACAGGTTGCGATATCGCGGTAGGCGAAGGCCAGCCGCTGGGCGCGCCGATGGCCTCGGGCGGTCCTTATTTCGGTTTCATGTGCTGCCGCCAGGACTTCGTCCGGCAGATGCCGGGACGCATCGTCGGCCGCACCGTCGACCTCGATGGCAAGCCGGGCTACTCGCTGACCCTGCAGGCGCGCGAGCAGCACATCCGCCGCTCCAAGGCCACCTCCAATATCTGCACCAACCAGGGGCTGGTCGTCACCGCCGCCACCCAGTACATGGCGCTGCTGGGCCCGCAGGGACTGGCGAGAGTAGCCTCCAGCAGCCACGCCAACACCGTGGCGCTGGCCGACAAACTGGCGGCGATCCCCAACGTGACGCGTGCATTCGCCAGCCCTTTCTTCCATGAAGTGGTGCTGAAACTGAACGACAATGCGAAGGATGTCCTGCGCGCCCTGCGTGCGCAAGGCATCCTCGGCGGGCTGGACATTTCCAATTGGTACCCTGAACTGGGCCAGGCGATCCTGGTGTGCGCCACCGAAACCAAGACGGCAGCCGACCTGGACCAGTACGTGCAGCAGATGGAACGTATTCTGTCGAAGCGCCGCGAAGCCCCACCGTGCGCGTACAAGAATTGACGCAGCTTTTCCGTGGAGAACGCGAAGTGAAAAATGCTTCGCCGACTTTACCCCCCGGCGGCTTCGTCCGCCCTTCATAAAGGAGAGAACACATGGCAGTCACCCTAGGCGGCACCCCAATCGACGTTTCCGGCAGCTTCCCCAAAGTCGGCGACACCGCACCCGATTTCAAACTGGTCAACAAGGACCTCGCGGATGTCTCGCTGGCCGATTTTGCCGGCAAGAAAAAGATCCTCAACATCGTGCCGAGCCTCGACACTCCGGTGTGCGCCACCTCGACCAAGAAATTCAACGACGCCGCCGTCGGTAACACCGCCGTGCTGATCATCTCCGCCGACCTGCCGTTCGCGATGAGCCGTTTCTGCGGCGCCGAGAGCACCAACAACGTGGTCACGCTGTCGACCATGCGCGGCGCCGATTTCATGAAGGCCTACGGCGTCGCCATCACCAGCGGGCCACTCGCCGGCATCACCGCGCGCGCCGTGGTCGTGCTGGATGAAAACAACAAGGTGCTCCACGCCGAGCTCGTGCCCGAGATCAAACAGGAACCCGACTACGACGCTGCGCTGGCGGCTTTGAAATAATTTTTTCGTCCTTCGCGGATAACCCGGTTTTCAAACCATGCTGATATTCGACCATTCCCGTCCCGGCCGTACCGCCGCCGCCCAGATGCCCGCCGCCGGCGGCAATCTCGACGACCTGCCCGTTGAATTGCGGCGCAAGGACGCGCCGGGCCTGCCCGAAGTCTCCGAGCTCGACGTGGTGCGTCACTACACACGCCTCTCGCAGAAGAACTTCTCGATCGACACGCAGTTCTATCCGCTCGGTTCGTGCACGATGAAATACAACCCGCGCGCGTGCAATTCACTGGCGATGCTGCCGCAGTTTCTGGCGCGGCATCCGGCGAGTCCGGACGAGACCGGGCAGGGCTTTCTCGCCAGCATGTTCGAGCTGCAGGAGATGCTGAAGGACGTGACCGGCATGGCGGGCGTGTCGATGGCACCGATGGCGGGCGCACATGGCGAGTTCGCCGGGGTGGCGATGATCCGCGCCTACCACGACGCCCGCGGCGACACCGCGCGGCGCGAGATCATCGTGCCGGACGCGGCGCACGGCACCAACCCGGCCACCGCGACGATGTGCGGTTATACCGTGCGGGAAATTCCCACCGACTCGACCGGCAGCGTCAACATCGAGGCGCTGAAAGCCGCGGTCGGCCCGCAGACAGCCGGCCTGATGCTGACCAATCCGTCCACATTGGGCGTGTTCGAAAAGACCATCGCCGAGATCCAGAAAATCGTTCACGACGCGGGCGGCCTGTCGTATTACGACGGCGCCAACCTCAACGCGATCCTGGGCAAGGTACGCCCAGGCGACATGGGCTTCGACGTCATCCACATGAACCTGCACAAGACCTTTTCCACCCCGCACGGCGGCGGCGGCCCGGGTGCGGGCCCGGTCGGCATGTCGAAACGGCTGCTGCCCTTCATGCCGATTCCGCTGGTCCTGAACGAGAACGGCGCCTACCGGCTGGCGACCGAGGCCGACCTGCCGCAGTCAATCGGCCGCATGTCGGCCAACATGGGCAACGCCGGGGTGCTGATGCGGGCCTACATTTATGCGCGCCTGCTGGGCCGCGACGGCATGCATCGCGTCGCCGAATACGCCACGCTCAACGCCAACTATCTGATGGCCCAGCTGCGCGAAGCGGGCTTCGACCTGGCCTACCCCACGCGCCGCGCCAGCCACGAATTCATCGTCACGCTGAAGCGGCTGAAGGAGACCACCGGCGTCACCGCGATGGACTTCGCCAAGCGTCTGCTCGACTATGGCTACCACGCGCCGACCACTTACTTTCCATTGCTGGTGCCAGAATGCCTGCTGATCGAGCCGACCGAAACCGAGAGCCGCGAAACACTGGATGGCTTCGTCGAGGCGATGAAAGCCATCAAGCACGAAGCCGAAACCAGCGCGGCGCTGGTGAAGGGTGCACCCTACAGCCTGCCGGTGCGGCGGCTGGATGATGTGCGCGCGGCGCGGGTGCTCGACCTGTCCTACAAACCCGCGGCGTGACCGAACCTGTCAGCCCGTTCAAGGGCAAGACCGGCCTGCAGCGGGTGCTGAACGCGGCGGGCTATTCGTGGGCAGGCCTGAAAGCCGCCTACATGAACGAAGACGCCTTCCGGCAGGAACTGTTTCTGGCACTGCTGCTGGTTCCGCTCGCACTGATTCTGGGCGACACCGGCCTTGAACGCGCGCTGATGATCGCCGCTGTCCTCGGCGTGCTGATTGTCGAATTGCTGAATTCGGCCCTCGAAGCGGCCGTCGACCGCATCTCCCTCGACCACCATCTGCTGATCAAACGCGCCAAGGATATGGGCAGCGCTGCCGTGTTGCTCGGGCTCGTCAATGTCGGGGTTGTCTGGGCGCTGGTATTGCTCGACTGACTGACATAAACCGGAAAACGTGCCAATATTGCACGAATTCCTAATGTTACGGCGTGATCTGGCCGAAATAGCTTAAACATTCCAATGACAATCTGATCGCGTGAACTTCAAGCCCGCCCTCCTCCTGCTGAGTCTGTGCCAAGCCGGTTCCGCCGCAGCCCTTGGGCTGGGTGACTTGAACGTGCGTTCGCATCTGGGTCAGCCGCTGCACGTCACGGTCAATATCCTGAACCCCACGGCTGTCACCAAAACCGATTGCTTCAGCCTGGCCGCCCATGCGGGCAACATCGCCCCCCCCTCGGGCGCCCACCTCAGCCTCGAACAGGCTGGCGGACAGACCCAACTGCACATCCGCACCGCCAAGGCCGTGTTCGACCCGATCGCACAGTTCGTGCTGACCTCCGACTGCGACATCCGCCTGCAGCGCGAATACGTGGTGCTGCTCGACCCGCCCGCGCAGATGGAGCCAGCCTTAATCCACGAACAGCCCGCTGCAGCCCCCACCACAGCCACCGCCGAGCCCGCCGCACGCCCCGCGCACAAGCCGCGCCGGAGCACACGGGCCGCCCGGGTCGTCCCGCGCGTATCGGCCGCGACCGCCCTCGCACCGGCAGCGCCCCGGGCAACTGCTCAGGCCGACGCCACGCCCCGCCTGGTGCTGTCGGGACGACACGGCAGCGGCGATTCTGCATTTGCCCTGCGTTTCGATACCGCGCTGCCCGACCTGAACCGGCCGCGCCCGGAAGGTCTGACCGCGGTCGAACTGTCGGACGAAAATACCGCGCTCACCCGCAAGCTGGCCTATCTGGAATCCCAGTTGACCGCCCTGCAGCTGCGCAACGCCCAACTCGAAGGCAAGCCCGGCGCCCAGGCTGCCGCCGTCGCGCCTCCGCCGGGGAATCCCGTTCAGTGGTCCCTGTATATGATGCTGGCCGGCCTCGTCGCTGGCGGCGTGGCACTGGCCGTCTGGCTGCGCCGCCGCAGCCGCAAGCCGGCCGAGGAATACGACATCTGGAATCCGCCCGGCAAGACCCGTTTGCCCAAGGCCGACCTGATGGAGAGCGACCCTGATGTCCGGCCCGCGCCGCAGCGCATGGCCGAAATCGAACGGCCGGCCCCGAGCCAGATGATCGAGATCGACGCACCCGGCTTCCATTCGAGCACCGAGGTCAAGGATAATATCCTCGACCAGGCCGAGGTCTATATGGCGCATGGCCATGGCGATCTTGCGATTCACATGCTGCAGGAGCACCTGCGCGACGACCCCACCGATTCTCCCGTGCCCTGGCTGCTACTGCTCGACCTGCTACACCGGGACGGCGATTCCCAGGGCTACGACGCCGCCAGCGCGGAGTGCCGCCGTCACTTCAACGTCGACCTCAGCAGCCCGCCGGTTTCCCAGGACATCTATACCGGCAAGGGGCTGGAAGCCTATCCGCACCTGATGGAGCGGGTGATCGAGCTTTGGCACACCGCGGAAGCAGAACCCTTCTTCCAGGACCTGATCTACGACAACCGGGGGGGCACGCGGCTGGGATTCGAGACCGGCGCTTATCACGAGATCCTGCTGCTGCGAGCCATCGCACGCGAAAGCATGCCCCACGCCGCCTGAGCGTGGTTGTTGCTGACTTGTCAGCTTTACAACCACGGCCTACCCCTTGCGGGTGGAGCGCGGCCCTGCCTGCGTATAATTCCGCTTCACTCTTCAGTTCATCTCCACTATGCGCACCCTCATCTGCGGTTCCCTCGCCTTCGATTCCATCATGGTGTTTCAGGATCACTTCAAGCACCACATCCTGCCCGACAAAATTCACATGCTGAACGTGTCGTTTCTGGTCCCGCAGATGCGCCGCGAATTCGGCGGCTGCGCGGGCAACATTGCGTACAACCTGAAATTGCTAGGCGGCGAGCCGGTCATCATGGCAACCGTCGGCGAGGATTTCGACGTCTACGCCGTGCGCCTGGACGCGCTGGGCATTTCGCGCGAGGCCATTCGCAGCATCGAAGAAAGCTACACTGCGCAGGCTTTCATCACCACCGACCTCGCCGACAACCAGATCACCGCGTTCCACCCCGGCGCAATGAGTTTTTCGCACGAAAACGACGCTTCGACCGTGCGCGACGTCGGCCTCGGCATCGTCTCGCCCGACGGCCGCGACGGCATGCTCAGTCATTGCCGCCAATTCCATGCCGCAGGGATTCCCTTCGTGTTCGATCCCGGTCAGGGCATGCCGCTATTTTCCGGCCCCGAACTGCTGGAGATGGTCGAACTCGCCGACTACGTCACACTCAACGACTACGAAGCCGAGCTGTTGCAGACGCGCACCGAGCTGAGCCTCGACGCGCTGGCCGCCAAAGTGAAATGCCTGATTGTCACGCGCGGCGAAGCCGGGTCGCAGATCTATGCCGACGGCGCCACAATCGACATCCCGGTTGTCACGCCCCAGGCCGTGGTCGACCCCACCGGCTGCGGCGACGCCTACCGCGCCGGCTTGCTGTACGGCATTGCCCAGGGTTGGGACTGGGAGACCACCGGCCAGCTCGCCAGCGTGATGGGCGCGATCAAGATCGAGCAGCGTGGCGGCCAGAACCACGCGCTGTCCCGGCAGGCCATTGACCAGCGGCTCAAGGACGCGTTCGGCAAAACCATTTAGGGATCTGATCCGTTCCGGCCTCCAAAGCCCTGAATTTTACAAGGCCATGTTGAGCACCATCCTGAGCGGTCAGGTCTGGAATGGCGAAGCCATCAACAAAAAAAGACGGCAGCCTCTACCATGAGTCCCTGACGATCACCCGGTGGCGGACGAGGCCGGCGCGGTCACGCATTTCGTTGCGGTAAAACAGGACATCTCCGCACGCATTCAGGCCCAGCAGGTGCAGAATGTTCGCACGGCCGTGCTCGACCGCTTCATCGCTCGGCCCCCTTGCCGGTGATCATGCATGTCGGCCCGCCAGTTCCAGCGCAAGGATGTCGGTCCCTGCCTGTGCGGCATGCTGGCCACAACCGGTCTGCCGGCGGGCTGCCTGGAACGGGAATCACCGAAACCAGCATCAAGGCGCGGGGCTGCGATTATTGCCAGGGCTACCTGTTCGGTCCGGCGGTGCCCATCGTGGCATTCGTCAAACGCTTCTGTACGCCCGGCAAGCCACCCGCCTGTACATGAACAAAACCGCGGCGGCGAGGTCGATATTGATCGACTTTTCCAACGTCTGTCCGACCACTTCGGCTATAGTGGAATGGACCCAACCACAGGACGACCATCATGCAAAAATCGATCAAAGTCATCACGTGTTCTCTGCTCGTGGCAGGTTTCGTCGCGCTCGGAGGCTGTGCCAGCGGCGTCGGCGGCAAGGATTACAGTCGTGACCAGACCCGCGCGGCACAGGAGGTGCAGATGGGCGTCGTGGAATCGGTCCGCGAAGTGAACATCGAAGGCACCAAGACACCGGTGGGTGCAGGGGCCGGTGCGGTAGTCGGCGGCGTGGCAGGCAGCAGTGTCGGCGGGGGTCGCGGCAGCATTGTCGGCGCGACCGTCGGTGCGTTGCTCGGCGGCCTCGGTGGCGCCGCGGCCGAGGAAGTGGTGACGCGCAAGAAAGGCGTGGAAATCACCGTCCGTCTCGACTCGGGACGAATGCTGGCCGTCACCCAGGCAGCCGACGAGCAGTTCCGCGTGGGCGACCGCGTGCGGGTGCTGTCGGGCGGCGGCGCGACCCGCGTCTCGCATTGATCGCCTGCCGGGCAGCGTCCCCTGAGGGCGCCGCCGGCGTCATCAAGCCGTAACCGGGCCGTCACGCGACGATCACATCCGCTCACTAAGCTGGGCGCATTCTGTTATCTGGAGTGCCCCATGCTCGAACTGCGCAGCCCGGTCCAACCCTGTCCCGCGAGCCGCTACCATGTCTCGCTGGCAGTCGACGACATCGAAATCCGAGAAGCCCAGCGCCTGCGCTACAAGGTGTTTGCCGATGAAATGGGCGCCCGCCTGCCCACCGGCGTGGCAGCGCACGATGTCGACCGGTTCGACCCTTACTGCGACCATCTGCTGGTGCGCGATCTTGCCAGCGGCGAAGTCGTCGGCACCTACCGCATCCTGCCGCCGGATGCCGCCAGCCGGATGGACGGCTATTACGCCGAACAGGAATTCAACCTCTCCCGCCTCATTTTCCTGCGGCCCCGCTTGGCCGAGCTCGGGCGGGCATGCGTGCATCCCGCACATCGCAGCGGCGCGGTCATCGCTCGTTTGTGGATGGGACTGGCTGCCTACATGACGCGCAATGGCTACGAATACATGTTCGGCTGCGCCAGCATTGGCATGGCCGACGGCGGCCACCTTGCCGCCAACGTCTATCGGCAACTGGCCGGACACCATCTGTCACCGATCGAATGGCGGACGCCCCCACTCACTCGCCTGCCGCTCGAATCGCTCGACGACGGCCACGCTGCCGCGCTGCCGCCGCTGATCAAGGGCTACCTCCGGCTCGGCGCCCTGGTCTGCGGCGAACCGGCGTGGGACCCCGATTTCAACACGGCCGACCTGCCGATGCTGCTGCCGATGGCGCAGCTCAACCGCAGCTACGCCCGCCGGCTGCTCGCTTGAGCCTTACAATGCGCGGGTGAACCCTGCCCGCCTGCCTGTCTTTTTCCGCCGAGTTTTTCGCCTCGGCCTGCTGGTGCCGCACCTCGCCTGGGGCGTGGCGCTGGCCGGGCTGGCGTTTCCCTGGCTCGATGCCGCGCGGCGTGACCGCCTCATCATGGCCTGGGCGCGGCGTCTGTTGCGGGTGCTGGGCGTGCAGACGCGCATCACCCCGCCGCCCGATCTGCCGCGCGGTGCGTTGCTGGTCTGCAATCACGTGTCGTGGCTGGATATTTACCTGATCTACGCGGCCCAGCGGGTGCATTTCGTGTCGAAATCCGAGGTGCGCGCATGGCCGGTAGCGGGCTGGCTGGCGCACAAGACCGGCACGCTGTTCCTTGAACGCGGGCGGCGTGCCGATACGGTGCGCGTCAACACCGAGATGCGTGAGCTGATGGAGGGCGGCGCCTGGGTCGCGGTGTTTCCGGAAGGCACGACCAGCGACGGACGCGGGCTGCGGCGCTTTTTGCCTTCGCTGCTGCAACCGGCGGTGGAGCTGAACTGCCCGATCGTGCCAGCGGCCTTGCGCTATCGCACGTTGGGCGGCGAGTTCACCGCAGTGCCGGCGTATATCGATGAGATGAACCTGTGGACGAGTCTGGTCCGGATCGTCAGCGAACCGGGCATCCGCGCGGAGCTGCATATTGGCGAACCGATCCTGCCAAACGGCCACCGGCGCGATCTGGCGGCACAGGCAGAAGCCGCTACGGCGCGGCTTTTGGGCGTTGAGCCTGCTGACACTTCACCGCAATCGTCTGTCGGTCCTCCAGCCTGAGCGCGGTCAGCTTGCTGCCCCACAGGCAGCCGGTGTCCAGCGCGACCAGATCCGGGCGGTTGATCAGGCCGAGTGTCGACCAGTGGCCGATGATGACGGTTGCCCCGGCCGTCTTGCGCCCCGGCACCTCGAACCACGGAATCAAGCCGGCCGGCTGGGTGCCGGGTGCGCCCTTGTGCTGGAATTCCATTTCCCCTTCAGGCGTACAGTAGCGCAGCCGGGTCAAGGCATTGACGATCACGCGCAGGCGCTCGATGCCGTCCAGTCGTTTATCCCACGCGACAGGGGCGTTGCCGTACATGCGTTTGAAAAAGTCACGGTAATCCGCGCTCTGCAATACCGCTTCGGCCTCGGCTGCCCGTTTCATGGTGTCGTCCAGCGTCCAGCCGGGGAGCACGCCGGCATGCACCACCAGCACATCTCCCTCGCGCCAGGCCAGCTTTTGGTGGCGCAGCCAGTACAGCAATTCGTCACGGTCGGGCGCGGCCAGCACCTCATCCAGCGTGTCGCCCTTGTGAGCGTGGCCGAATCCCTCGGCCAGCGCCAGCAGGTTCAAATCATGGTTGCCGAGCACGCTGATGGCGGCTTTTCCCAGACTTTTGATGTAGCGCAGCACGGCCAGCGAATCCGGCCCGCGATTGACCAGATCGCCGACAAACAGCAGCCGGTCGGCCACCGGGTCGAATTTCAGCTTGTCGAGCAGGCGCAACAGGGGCTCGTGACATCCTTGAAGGTCGCCAATGGCATAGGTGGGCATATAAAATACGGCTTCGTTTGCTGGATGCGTTGACCGCATCATAGCGCCCCGCCGAATCTCTTGTGACCGCCCCACCATGAAACCCCTCATTCGCCTGTTCTTCAAAACCCTGCGGGTTGTGCTCGGTCCGTTCCTGCTGCTGGGCAACTGGCTGACGCAGCCCAAGGGCATCGTTCGTCCCGAGGCCGAGCAACAGGGCATCGACGCGCGCACGCGCAACCTGGCGCTGTATCACTTTCCTACCTGCCCGTTTTGCCTGAAAACCCGGCGCACCCTGCGGCGGCTTTCGCTCAAGGTCGAGCTGCGGGACGCCAAGAACGATCCGGCCCATCGCGATGCCCTGATTGCCGGCGGCGGCAAGCCGCAGGTCCCGTGCCTGATGATGACCGACGCCGACGGGAAGCAAACCTGGCTGTACGAATCGGATGCCATCAATGCCTATCTGAACCGAGAATTCGGCGCCGCCGTCACGGCATGAGCCTACTCGCAGCCCTGAACCCGCCGCAGCGCGAAGCGGCAAAATATCTGGATGGCCCCTTGCTGGTGCTGGCCGGCGCCGGCTCCGGCAAGACGCGCGTCATCACCCACAAGATTGCCTACCTGATCGGCGAGTGCGGCTACAAACCCGGCTCGATTGCCGCCATCACCTTCACCAACAAGGCGGCGCGCGAGATGCAGGATCGCGCGTCCAAACTGACGCAGGGCGATGCCTTTAATAAAATCAGCACCAAAGGGCTGATCGTCACCACCTTTCACTCGATGGGCCTGCGCATGCTGCGCGAGGACGCGAAGTTTGCCGAGTTGAAACCGGCGTTTTCGATTCTGGATTCGGCCGATGCCGCCGGCATCGTCTCGGAAATCCTCAAGACCACCGACAAGCAGGAAATCCGCCGCGCGGTGTCGCGCATTTCGCTGTGGAAAAACGAACTGAAATCGCCTGCCGACGCGCTCGCCACTGCCGAGGACGACAACGCACGCGCCTACGCCAAGATCTACGACCGCTACGACGCCACGCTGCGCGCCTACCAGTCGGTGGATTTCGATGACCTGATCCGCCTGCCGGCCGAACTGCTCGACGCCCACGCCGAGCTGCGCGAGAAATGGCAAAACCGGCTGCGCCACATCCTGGTCGACGAATACCAGGACACCAACATCGCGCAATACCGGCTGCTGCAGAAGCTCACCGGGGTGCGCGCGGCATTTACCGCGGTGGGCGACGACGACCAGGCGATCTATGGCTGGCGCGGCGCGTCGGCCGACAACCTGCGCCAGTTGCGCGAGGATTATCCGCATCTGCATGTGGTGAAGCTGGAGCAGAACTACCGTTCGACGGTGCGCATCCTGAAGGCGGCCAACAGCCTGATTTCCAACAACCCCAAGCTATTTGAAAAGCGCTTGTGGAGCGACCTTGGCCACGGTGACGCGTTGCAGGTGATGCCGACGCGCGACGACGAGCACGAGGCCGAATCGGTGGTGATGCGGCTGCTGTCGCACAAATTCCAGCACCGCACCGAGTGGCGCGACTACGCCATCCTGTATCGCGGCAATTATCAGGCGCGCGTGTTCGAGAAGGCACTGCGCAACGACAAGGTGCCGTATCAGCTGTCGGGCGGGCAATCGTTTTTCGACCGCGCCGAGATCAAGGACCTGATCGCCTATCTGCGCCTGATCGCCAACAGCGACGACGACCCGGCCTTCATCCGCGCCGTGACCACGCCCAAGCGCGGCATCGGCGCGGCCACCCTGGAAAAACTCGGCCAGGTCGCCGCCACCCTGCATGTGAGCCTGTTCGAAGCGGTGTTCTCCGCCGCCGCCGCTGCGCAGATCGGCGAACGCCAGCTGGCGCCGCTGCTCGAATTCTGCCACTTCATCAACCGCTTCGAGGCGCGCATCGTCCGCGAACCCGCCGGCGAACTGCTGGACGAATTGCTGAAATCGATCGAGTACGAAGTGTATGTGTTCGACCAGGACGACCAGCGAACCGCACAGTCCAAGTGGGACAACGTGCTGGAATTTGCTGCCTGGATTGCCAAGAAGGGCGTAGAAGACGACAAGAACCTGCTGCAGATCACGCAGACCATCGCGCTGATCACCCTGCTGGAAGGCCGCGAGGAAGAAGAACCCAACGCCGTCCGCCTCTCCACCCTGCACGCGGCCAAGGGACTGGAATTCGGCCATGTATTCCTGGTCGGCGTCGAGGAAAACATCCTGCCGCACCGCGATGCGGTGGATGAAGGCCGACTGGAAGAGGAACGCCGCCTGATGTATGTCGGCGTCACCCGTGCCAAAAAGTCGCTCACCCTGTCCTACTGCGCGCGCCGCAAACGCGCGCGTGAATCGGTCGCCTGCGACCCGTCGCGTTTCATCGAGGAACTGGGGAACGATGTCCGCATGCCGGACAAGCCGACCACCGCAGATGCCAAGGCCAGCGGCAGCAATCAGTTGGCGGCGTTAAAGGCCATGTTGGGCTAGTTGGCCCGGCTTCAAGTTGAGCGTATCCAGAGTGGCCGTTTGGATTCGCAAGGCCTCTCGCCACATTACGTTTCGCAGAGACCGTTAACGGCCTATTGTGTTGAAAATCTCTTTGCAGGAGGTTTGCATCAGAGTTTGGGGCGCTTCAAATCTTCAGCCCATTATCGATCGTTAAATGTCGGCATTTCTGAGGTGCCGGCTTTTTGGAAGGTTGGAAGATTGGAAGCTTTCTCAACCTCTGCATTCTGGATACCTTGCTCAACGGATGCTCCCGGCGCTTCAAGATGCCGTCGCCGTTTGATGAAGAGTACTGTCGTGTGCTGGATTAATGCTCGACTGCTGAGGCTTGTCCTGAGTCAATCTCGCACACATGCGCTGGCATATTTTCTCAAGGGCTATCCACAAAACCTATGATCTGGCAGTATGTTTTGAGCGGAAGCCATCCACCAAGCGCGGCTATGCATTCTCCCGACGACGAGACTTATCACTTTCCGAATTTAGGTGCCTTATTTCAATTGCTGCCGTTTGGGATCGTATTTCAGAACGGTCAAGGTGCGATAACGGCAGCCAATCCGGCCGCTCAAAGAATTTTAGGGCTGAGCCTCGACCAGATGCGCGGCGTAACTTCTGTAGATCCACGGTGGCGCGCTGTTCAAGCGGACGGCTCGCCTTTTCCGGGAGACCTGCATCCGGCCATGATCGCACTTAGGACGGGGCAGACGGTTTGCGATGTCATCATGGGTGTATTCAATCCAAACGCTCAAGGTCCGACATGGATCAAGATCAACGCCATACCCATTAGGGTCAGTGACCTAAATGACGTTAGCGGCGTTTATACCGTTTTCGAGGACATTACCAAGCGCAGACTCGTAGAGAACTCATTAAAGGACAGCGAGGAACAACTTCGCTTCGTTCTCGAAGGGTCGCAACTGGGTTTCTGGGACTGGAATATTGCGACCGGCGCAGTAACTCGAAACGAGCGATGGGCCACTATGCTGGGTTATACCCATGACGAAATCGCGCATACAGCGCAACAATGGTCAGATTTCGTGCATCCCGAGGATCGAGAAAAAGCCTGGGACTCCATATGGGCAGTTGTTGATGGACGTTCACCCAATCATAAACTCGAGTACCGGATGCTCTGCAAGGATGGCAGTGTCCGATGGATTCTTGATCAAGGCAATGTGATGCAACGCGACGCCGAGGGCAAACCAACCCGCATGTCTGGCACGCATACTGACATTACCGAGCGAAAAATCCTGGAAGAAGAACTCAGAAGACAAGCCCAGTTCGATTTCCTTACCAAAGTCTGCAATCGCGGCTATTTCCTGAAACAGGCCGAACTCGAACTCACTCGAGCAAAACGCTACAAGAGTGACCTCTCGTTACTAATGCTGGACATTGATTTGTTCAAGGACATCAATGATCGACATGGTCACGAGATGGGCGACATCGTGCTGCAGCATTTTGTTAATGTTTGTCGTCAAGTCTCCCGTGAGGTTGATGTCATCGGTCGATTGGGTGGCGATGAATTTGTAATTCTGATGCCGGAGACGTCTAAAACCGAAGCCACTAAAGTTGCCGAACGCCTGTGTGCAGCGGTTGCTGAATCTAGAATTCCGATTGAAGATGGCCTGCCGATTCTATTCACCATTTCAGTTGGTGTGGCGGCATTTGACTCCAAAGACGACGACATTGATGTGGTGCTGAATACGGCAGACCAGGCGCTGTATGCAGCCAAACATACCGGGCGCAACAGGGTTTGTAACTGATGTAAGTTTCCATACGGTTCCTCATCACGTTGTTCAGTCCGAAGCCGTGTCAAGGTAGCCGGAGGTCGCTTTCCTACATCATCCTTACGTCTCGGCATTAAAAATGGGACGCCGCAGCGTCCCATTTCATTCCAGCGTTTGACTTCGGCTAGCCGATGATCAATTGACCTTGGGGTTCAGTTCGCCCTTGGCATAACGCTGATGCATTTCATCCAGGTTGTAGACCTTGGTGATCTTGCTGGCCATGCCGGCCGAGCCGAAGGCTTCGTAGCGATTGCGGCAGATGTCGCTCATGCCCTTGGTTGCTTCTTTCAGGAACTTGCGCGGGTCGAAGTTGGCCTTGTTCTCGGCCAGGTGCTTGCGGATCGCGCCGGTGGACGCCATGCGCAGGTCGGTGTCGATGTTGACCTTGCGCACGCCGTGCTTGATGCCTTCGACGATTTCGGACACCGGCACGCCATAGGTTTCGCCCATGTCGCCGCCGAAGCTGTTGATGATGGCCAGCCATTCCTGCGGAACGGACGAGGAACCGTGCATCACCAGGTGGGTGTTGGGGATGCGGGCGTGAATCGCCTTGACGCGGTCGATCGCCAGGATATCGCCTGTGGGCGGACGGGTGAACTTGTAGGCACCGTGCGAGGTGCCGATGGCGATGGCCAGCGCGTCGACGGCGGTTTTCTTGACGAAGTCAGCGGCTTCGTCGGGGTCGGTCAGCAACTGGCTGTGGTCCAGCGCGCCTTCTGCGCCGTGGCCGTCTTCTTCACCGGCCATGCCGGTTTCGAGCGAACCCAGGCAGCCCAGTTCGCCTTCGACGGAGACGCCAACAGCGTGGGCCATCTCGACCACTTTGGCGGTGGTAGCGACGTTGTACTCGTAGGAGGAAGGCGTCTTGCCGTCAGCCTGCAGCGAACCGTCCATCATCACCGAGCTGAAGCCCGACTGGATCGAGCGGAAGCAGATGTCGGGGGTGGCGCCGTGATCCTGGTGCATGCAGACGGGGATATGCGGGTAGGACTCGATCGCGGCCAGGATCAGGTGGCGCAGAAAGGGCTCGCCGGCATAGGAACGCGCACCGGCGGAACCTTGCAGGATCACCGGGGAGTCCACGGCGGCGGCGGCCTGCATGATGGCCTGAACCTGTTCCATGTTGTTGACGTTGAAGGCGGGCAGGCCATAACCGTTTTCAGCGGCATGGTCGAGCAATTGACGAAGGGAAATCAGGGCCATTTACAGTCTCCTAGGTTAAAAATATTCAGTTGGCTATTCGGGATCAGCCATTCAGGGTTTTTTCGAGCCGCCCACGCGGACGATTTTCATGGTGTTGGTGCCGCCAGACTGGCCGATGGGCTCGCCAATCGTCAGCAGGATCAAGTCGCCATCGCGAACAGCACCGCGGCGCCTCAACTCTTCCTCGGCCTGCGCCAGCAGGACGTCACGGTCCTTGCTCGCGGTTTTCAGGTTGAACGGATACACACCCCGGAAAAGAGTGACTTTTCTACGGGTTTGGACTTCGGGTGTCAAGGCATAAATCGGGACGCGGGTCGACAGCCGGCTCATCCACAGGCAGGTATTGCCCGATTGGGTGAGCGCGGCGATCGCCTTGATATTGAGGTGGACCGAGGTGAACACGGCCGACATCGCAATTGCTTCGTCCGGCCGCAGAAAACTGTGGTCGAGGCGCGCCCCGGAAAAGTCCGGCTCGGCCTCTTTTTCGGCTTCGAAGCAGACCCGGTGCATCGCTTCAACGGCTTCCACCGGGTACAGGCCTGCCGCCGTTTCCGCCGACAGCATCACCGCGTCGGTGCCGTCGAGCACGGCATTGGCAACGTCGGACACCTCGGCGCGGGTGGGAATCGGGCTACTGATCATCGATTCCATCATCTGGGTGGCCGTGATGACGACCTTGTTGCGCTCGATCGCCATGCGGATCATGCGCTTTTGCAGCGCCGGCACCGCCGCATCGCCCACTTCCACGCCCAGATCGCCGCGGGCCACCATGATGGCGTCGGACGCTTCGAGAATTTCTTCCAGGTTTTCGATGGCTTCGGTGCGCTCGATCTTGGCGACCAGCATGCTCTTGCCACCCGCCGCGCGCAGCAGTTCGCGCGCCAGGCGCATGTCGGCGCCGGAGCGCGGGAACGACACGGCCAGGTAATCGGCTTTCAGCGTGGCGGCGGTCTTGATGTCCTCGATGTCCTTTTCGGTCAGCGCCGAAGCAGAAAGGCCGCCGCCCTTGCGGTTGATGCCCTTGTTGTTGGAGAGCACCCCGCCCTGCACGACCGTGCAAATGATTTCGGTGCCCTTGACCTCTTCGACCCAGAACTCGATGCGGCCGTCGTCCAGCAGCAGGGTCACTCCGCGCCGCACGTCATTGGGCAGTTCCTTGTAGTCGAGTCCGACGCGGGTCTGGTCGCCCAGCGCGCAGGCCGCGTCGAGAATGAAGGTGTCGCCCTTGGCCAGCGTGATCTTGCCGTCCTTGAACTTGCCGATGCGGATCTTCGGCCCCTGCAGGTCGACCAGCACGCCGATGGCGCGGCCACGCGTCCTGGCCAGCGAGCGCACCAGTTCCGCGCGATCGATGTGATCCTGCGCGGTGCCATGCGAAAAATTGAGCCGCACCACATTCAGCCCGGCTTCCATCATGCGATCCAGCGTTTTGGGATCGGAACAGGAAGGGCCGAGCGTGGCGACGATTTTGGTTCTGCGAATCATAAATGGGTACGACGTAAAGGGTAAGGAATGATGCAGCAAGGTTCGGGGTGGCGCCGGACGCCACACGCCCCATCACCCGCCCGCGAATCTTACGCCTTGGCGCGTTCCTCCAGGATGGCCACGGCAGGCAGCACTTTGCCTTCGAGGTATTCAAGGAAGGCACCACCCGCGGTGGAAATGTAGCTCACCTTGTCGTAGATGTCGTATTTCTGGATGGCGGCAATGGTGTCGCCGCCGCCAGCCAATGTGAAGGCATTGGTGTTGGCAATGGCCATCGCGATGGTCTTGGTGCCTTCGCCGAACTGGTCGAACTCGAACACGCCCACCGGGCCGTTCCACACCACGGTCCCGGCTTTCATGATGACGTCGGCGAGTTCCTGCGCGCTCTTCGGGCCGATATCGAAAATCATGTCGTCGTCTTCCACGTCGCCCGCATCTTTCAGCACAGCGGGTTCGTTGGCGTCGAATTTCTTGCCGCAGACCACGTCGACCGCGATTGGAATCGTTGCGCCGCGGGCGGTCATTTTCTCGATCAGCGCCTGAGCGGTCGGGACCAGGTCATCCTCGCACAGCGATTTGCCGACGTTCTTGCCGGTTGCCTTGAGGAAAGTGTTGGCGATGCCGCCGCCGACCACCAGCTGTTCGCATTTCTCGGACAGCGCTTCTAGCACGGTCAGCTTGGTCGACACCTTGGAGCCGCCGACGATGGCAACCATCGGGCGCGCCGGGTTGGCCAGCGCCTTGTCCAGCGCCTCGAGTTCTTCGGTCAGCAGGATGCCGGCCGCCGCCACCGGGGCGAACTTGGCGATACCGTGGGTCGAGGCCTGGGCGCGGTGCGCGGTGCCGAAAGCATCCATCACGAACACGTCGCACAAGGCCGCATATTTCTTCGCGGTCTCGTCGACGTTTTTCTTCTCGCCGACGTTGACGCGGCAGTTTTCCAGCACCACCAGTTCGCCGTCGGCGACGTCGAAGCCGCCTTCGGTCCACTCGCGGATCAGGCGGATGTTCTTGCCCAGCTTCTGTGCGATGACGTCGACCACCGGCTTGAGCGAGTCCTCTTCCCTGAACTCGCCTTCGGTGGGACGTCCGAGGTGCGAGGTCACCATCACCTTGGCACCGGCCTTGAGGCAGTGCTCGATGGTGCGCATCGACGCGGTGATACGGGCGTCGGACGTGACTTTGCCATCCTTGACCGGGACGTTCATGTCAGCGCGGATGAACACCCGCTTGCCTGCCAGATCCAGATCGGTTACGCGAACATAAGCCATGGTTTTTCTCCTGAAGGTAAGGTTTAAGGGTTGGCGCGTATTAACCGCGCCAGACCTTAAAACTCAGTGCAGGGGTCAAAGAGCAGGTTTCAGAATCCGGGGTTGTGCGCGGGCCATCCCGCCATTCCCCCCGAACCTTGAATCCCGCCCGCTGAATCCTTACTTGGCGACGTGCTCGACCAGACGCAGCATGTTGCAGGTGTAGCCGTACTCGTTGTCATACCAGGACACCACCTTGACGAAAGTTTCGTCGAGGGCGATGCCTGCATCCACGTCGAAGGTGGAGGGCGCGCTGTTGCCGACGAAGTCGGTGGAAACCACTTTCTCTTCGGTGTAACCCAGCACGCCCTTCATGGCGCCGTTAGAAGCTGCCTTCATGGCGGCGCAGATATCGGCGTAGGTCGCCGGCTTGTTCAGCTCGACGGTCAGGTCGACCACCGACACGTCGGAGGTGGGAACGCGGAATGCCATGCCGGTCAGCTTGCCTTTCAGTTCGGGCAGCACCACGCCGACGGCCTTGGCCGCGCCGGTGGACGACGGAATGATGTTTTCCAGAATGCCGCGACCGCCGCGCCAGTCCTTGGAAGACGGGCCGTCGACGGTTTTTTGCGTGGCGGTGGCCGCATGCACGGTGGTCATCAGGCCGCGCTTGATGCCCCAGTTGTCGTTCAGCACTTTGGCCACGGGCGCCAGGCAGTTGGTGGTGCAGGACGCGGCGGACACGATGGCCTCGCCCGCGTAGGTGCTGTGGTTCACGCCGTAGACGAACATCGGGGTGGAGTCCTTGGCGGGTGCAGACTGAACCACTTTCTTCGCGCCAGCCTTGATGTGGGCTTCGCAGGACTCGGTGGTCAGGAAGAAGCCGGTGCAGTCGATCACGAGGTCGGCGCCCACTTCGTTCCACTTCAGGTTGGCAGGATCGCGCTCGGCGGTCAGACGAATTTTCTTGCCGTTGACGACCATGTTGCCACCATCAACTGCGATGTCGCCGTTGAAACGACCGTGCACCGAGTCATATTTCAGCATGTAAGCCAGATAGTCGGGGTCGAGCAGGTCGTTGATCGCGACGATCTCGATGCCGGGGAAATCCTTCGCCACAGCGCGGAACACCATGCGGCCGATGCGGCCAAAACCATTGATACCAACTTTGATTGCCATTTTTGCAGTCTCCTAGGTTGAGAAATGATTGATCCGTGAAGCGCCTGCACAGTCGTTGCAGACGCTTCACGGAGAGAGGCTCTGTTACAGCACGCCTTTCACCGCGGCCGCCACGGCCTCGGTCGTGATGCCGAAATGCTTGTACAGTGCCGGGGCCGGAGCCGATTCACCGAAGCTGTCGATGCCGATCACCGCGCCCTCGAGGCCCACATACTTGCGCCAGAAGTCCGTGACGCCCGCCTCCACCGCAACGCGCGGCAGACCCTTGGTCAACACGCTTGCCTTGTATGCGGCATCCTGACGGTCGAAGGTGTTAGTCGACGGCATCGACACCACACGCACGGCGATGCCTTCGGCGGCCAGCGCTTCCTGGGCTTTCACCGCCAGTTCGACTTCGGAACCGGTGGCGATGATGATCGCCTTGGCCCCGGCGGCGTCCTTCAGCACGTAACCGCCCTTGGCGATATTGGCCAGGGTAGCTGCATCACGCGCCATGAACGGCAGGTTCTGGCGGCTGAGGATGTGGCAGGTGGGTCCGTCGGTGCGCTCGACCGAATGCGCCCAGCCGACCAGCGTCTCGACAGTGTCGCACGGACGCCAGACGTCGATATTGGGGATCATGCGCAGGGTGGCGGTCTGCTCGACCGGCTGGTGGGTCGGGCCGTCTTCGCCGAGGCCGATGAAGCAGCGCGTGATCCACGTGTTCACGCACGACTCCATCGGCCTTGGCGAAGACGGCCCGACCCACCAGCCGGTGGAGCAGACCGCCACCCTGCGCATGATCCCCAACATCGACGTCTGGCGTCCGTGCGACACCGTCGAAACGCTGGTCGGCTGGGCGCACTCGGTCGAGCGCACTGACGGCCCCACCTGCCATATTCTGTCCCGCCAGAACCTGCCGTTCATG
>JAWOJD010000045.1:0-16562 GCA_046484355.1 Thiobacillus sp. | reverse complement strand
TAATGGACAGGTCTACATCGCCAAAATTGACACCCTGGTCGTTGGTTAGCTTCCACCAGGTAAAATAGTCACCTGGTGTTGAGGGAGCGATTGCCTCGACAATGAGCTCGGCAGTACCGTCGGGTTTGGTCTCTCCCCGGAAGTTGTAGGAGTTAAGGACCGACGAAGGAGAAAAAGTCCTTATGAAAATTTGGAAATATCTCTCTCCGGAAAACGTTTTCCTGGGTCTGGCGCTCTCCAGTAAAGACAGGATTTTGCGCTATGTGGCCGACGCCTGCCAATATACCGGCATCGTTCAGAATTCGGAGTCCATTTATCAGGGACTGGTTTTACGGGAAAACATGATGAGCACCGGAGTGGGCGGAGGTATCGCTCTTCCCCACACGACGTGCGCCGACGTCGAGGAGGCAGCGGTCATTGGTGCCGACCGGCAAGCGGGTCGCCGTGATCGGCGCCGGCCCGGCCGGCCTCGGCTGTGCCGACGTGCTGGCTCGCAGCGGCGTCAAGCCGGTGGTGTTCGATCGCTACGACGAGATCGGCGGCCTGCTGACCTTCGGCATCCCCGAATTCAAGATGGAAAAATGGGTGATGACGCGCCGCCGCGAGGTGCTCGAAGGCATGGGCGTCGAATTCCGCCTCAACACCAACATCGGCACCGACGTGTCGATGCAGAGCCTGCTCGACGAGTTCGATGCCGTGTTCATGGGCATGGGCACCTACACCTACATGAAAGGCGGCTTCCCCGGCGAAGACCTGCCCGGCGTGCTGGAGGCGCTGCCCTTCCTGATTTCCAACGTGCGCAACTGCCTCAAGCTAATGCAGCCGGACGAGGTCTATCAGGACATGAAGGGCCAGCGCGTGGTCGTGCTGGGCGGCGGCGACACGGCGATGGACTGCAACCGCACCAGCATCCGCCAGGCCGCCGCCTCGGTGACCTGTGCCTACCGCCGCGACGAGAAGAACATGCCCGGCTCCAAGCGCGAGGTCGGCAACGCCAAGGAAGAAGGCGTCAAGTTCCTGTGGAACCGCCAGCCGGTGGAAATCGTCGGCAACAGCAAGGTCGAGGGCGTCAAGCTCGTCACCACCGAACTCGGCCCGCCCGACGCGCGCGGGCGCCGCACCCCGGTGGTGATTCCGGGATCGGAAGAAATCATTCCGGCCGACCGCGTCATCGTCGCCTTCGGTTTCCGCCCCAACCCGCAGCCGTGGTTCGAGCTGCACCAGATCGCCATCGACCAGGGCGGCCGCGTGATCGCCAAGGGCCAGCCGCATGCGTTCCAGACCGCCAACCCGAAGATCTTCGCCGGTGGCGACATGGTGCGGGGTTCCGATCTGGTCGTGACTGCCGTGTGGGAAGGCCGCGAGGCTGCCAAAGGCATTCTGGCCTACCTCGACCTGCTGTAAGCCACGCGGGCACGCGCACAGCAAGGCCGGAGGCTTGGACAGCTCCGGCCTTTTCCATGCGCCGTTACATTGCGTTACACCTCGTTACTCGCCCCAAACATGGCGCTTACATGGCGCGCCTACAGTGCAGTTGTCCGCTGACGAAACCCATCGAAAGCGACATCACTCAACTGCAAAGGAGCAACACCATGAAAAGCAATCTGATGAAAAAAACCCTCACCGTGCTGGCACTTGGCAGCCTCGGCCTGCTGGCAACCGGCGCACAGGCCGACGGCAACCGCGGTGGCTATGGATCAGGCCCGGGCTACAACACCAGCTACGGTCAAATCCAGGAACGCGTTCAGGATCGTGACCATCGCCGTTACGACCGCAAGGCTTTCCTGCAAAGCGAACGGTTCACCCAGCAGGTCAACGCGCGCCAGGAACGCCAGATGGATCGCATCCAGCATGGCATGCGCAACGGTGCCCTGACCCGCTTCGAGTTCCGCGGCCTGATGCAGGAACAGCGTGACATCCGCGCCATGGAGCAGCACTTCCGCGCAGATGGGTTCCTCGACGCACGGGAATTCCAGCGCCTGGATCGTGCCCTGGATATCGCCAGCCAGAATATTCGGTCCGTGAAGCATGATCGCCAGGAGCGCCACGCTTTCGCCCCTAACCCCTGGTACTGGTCCCGTTAAGCCGGCAGGGCGCGTGGTCAGCGCGCCCGCCGCTTCAGTTAGGCTGTGGCTGACCGCTAATGATTGAATGAACCACCGAGGAGCATGACATGAACCTTACCGCCACCCTGGCCCTCGCCGCCCTGCTGGGCGCCACCCCGGCGCTTGCCGACCCGCCCCGCCACGCGCCGGCCTACGGCTACGACAAGCATGACGACGATGACCACAAATACAAGCATCACAAGAAACACAAGAACGACAAGAAACACCGTGGCAAGAGCGGCGCGGTGTATGTCAGCGACTACGGCATTTCGGCCGGTCGCTGCAACCGGGACGAAATTGGCGCAGTGATCGGTGGCGTGACCGGCGCGGTGATCGGCGGCCGGGTCGCCGACCGCGAGGACCGCGTGGTCGGCATGGTCGTTGGCGGCGTGCTGGGCGCCGTGCTGGGGCATGCCATCGGAGACCGGATGGATGACCGCGACCGCGCCTGCATGGGCCATGCGCTGGAACTGGGCCGCTCCGGGGTGCCCGTCGAGTGGCGCAGCAATGGCAGCCACTACCACTTCACGCCACGCGGCGATGCCCGCGACGGCTGCCGCTACGCCACGATGGTGATCGACGGCCGCAAGCCGCATGAGGTGCTGGCCTGTCCGTCCGGGCGCGGCGAATGGAGTTTCCGCCGCACCTGATCTTGAGGTTGGATCGCGGCCAGCGACGCCAAGCCTGCTAAAATGCACACTTTGCGTCCTGGCCGCTTTGTGTGGCCCCTGCCATGTCCGCTCTCAAGAACGATACCTTTCTGCGCGCGCTGCTACGCCAGCCGACCGACTACACGCCGCTGTGGCTGATGCGCCAGGCCGGACGCTATCTGCCGGAATACAACGCCACGCGCGCGCGCGCGGGCGATTTTCTGACCCTGTGCAAGACACCCGACCTGGCCACCGAAGTCACGCTGCAACCGCTTGCGCGCTATCCGCTTGATGCCGCGATTTTGTTTTCGGACATTCTCACCGTGCCCGACGCGATGGGGCTGGGCCTGTATTTCTCGCAGGGCGAAGGCCCGCGTTTCGAGCGTCCGCTGCGGGACGAATGGGAGATCCGCGACCTCTCGGCGCCCGATCCGGCAGACAAGCTCGGCTATGTCATGGACGCCGTCAAAAGCATCCGCCGCGCGCTCGATGGATCGGTGCCGCTGATCGGCTTTTCGGGCAGCCCGTACACGCTGGCGTGCTACATGGTCGAAGGCGGCGGTTCAACCGACTACCGTCATATCAAATCCATGCTGTACAGCCGCCCCGACCTGCTGCACCGCATTCTGGAGGTAAACACCCAGGCGGTGACCGACTATCTCAATGCGCAGATTGAAGCCGGCGCGCAGGCCGTGATGATTTTCGATTCCTGGGGCGGCAGCCTCACCCCGCACGCGTATCAGGAATTCTCGCTCGCCTACATGGAACGCATCGTCGCCGGCCTGATCAAGGAGCGTGATGGTCGCCGCGTTCCCAGCGTGGTCTTCACCAAGGGTGGCGGCGGCTGGCTGGAATCGATTGCCGCCATCGGCGCCGACGCCGTGGGACTGGACTGGACCATCGACATCGGCGAGGCTCGCCGTCGGGTGGGCGGCAAGGTCGCACTGCAGGGCAATCTCGATCCCTGCGCCCTGCACGGCACGCCGGACAGCATCCGCGCCGAGGTTGCACGCATCATCGACGGTTTCGGCAACCACCCCGGCCACGTGTTCAATCTCGGCCACGGCATCTCGCAGTTCACCAACCCGGACAACGTCTCCGTGCTGGTCGACGCGGTGCACAGCCAGAGCCGCGCCATTCGCGCCATGCCCGTCCCCGCTTAAATTCCCTGAACCTGTAACTGGAAACCACCATGAAACGCATTTTGATCAGCCTGTTCGCCGTGTTCCTCAGCTTTGGCTTCGTCATGCACGACGCCGAGGCCAAACGCATGGGCGGCGGCAAGTCCTTCGGCATGCAGCGCAGCGCGCCCGCCAAGCAGAACGCCACCCCCCAGCGCCAGCAACAGCAGCCTGCCGGTGCCCCGACCGCTGCGCCAAAGAAGAACAGCTGGATGGGCCCGATCGCCGGGCTGGCTGCGGGCCTGGGACTTGCCGCACTGTTCTCGCACCTTGGCATGGGTGAGGAAATGGCCAATTTCCTGATGCTGGCATTATTGGCCATGGCTGCGTTCATGCTGTTCCGCTGGTTCATGCGCCGCAACGCGCCTGCCACGCCCGCGATGCAATACGCCGGTGCCCCCGCCGCACATACGCACACCGCATTCGAGTCACAGCCCGCGGCACCCGGCGGCAGCACCAGCGCCCACACCTTCCCGCCCGGGTTTGACGCCGACGGCTTCGCGCGCGAAGCCAAGCTCAACTTCATCCGCCTGCAGGCCGCGTATGACGCCGGCAACCTCGACGACCTGCGGGCGTTCACCGCGCCCGAGATTTTCGCCGAACTGTCGATGCAGATCGCCGAGCGCGGCGATGCACCGCAGACGACCGACGTCATGTCGATCAATGCCGACGTGCTGGAAGCCGTCGACGAGGACAATCGCCACATCGTCAGCGTGCGTTTCACCGGCTTGGTGCGCGAAGCAGCCGACCAATCACCCGTGCAGATCGACGAAATCTGGCACCTCACCAAGCCCACCCAAGGCCAGGGCGGCTGGCTGATCGCGGGAATTCAGCAAAACGCCTGATAAAACAGGGGCCTGTGTGCCAACCCACATGGCAGGTGGGCCCCCTGCCTGTAATAGAAGCGTTAACTTATACACAAGGATTCATGCACGAATTTGGCGCGTGGTCATTTTTTTGCAACAAGTGCTTGACAGTCGGGTGAAGTTTATAAGTCACTGATAACATTGCATTTACTGGCCTGCCTGCTTTTTAGCCACCGGCGGTCCCTCACCAAAATACGGGCGATTGAGGGCTGTCGACACAAATCATTCACATAATTATCCACAGATTGCGTGGACAACCTCGAATAAGCCTTGGTGGACAGGGGCTTAGCCTATTTTTACAGATATTCAACCAAGATCCGTCGCTAACTCATGCCGTCCATCCTCCAGGTCGCGCTCGATACGCCGCTTCACCAGTTGTTCGACTATCGCCTGCCGGACACGCTGGGCGACGTGCCGCCGGGCAGCCTGGTCGAGGTGCCATTCGGCCGCACCCTTCAGGTCGGGGTCGCGCTGGGTCAACTCGCCGACAGCACGATCGAAACCGGCAAGCTGCGTGATGTCGTCCGCGTTCTCGGCGACCGCCCGGCGGTGTCGCCTGATACCCTCCGGCTGGCCCGGTTTTGCGCTGATTATTACCACTACCCGCTCGGCGCGATTCTGCTGGCCACGTTGCCGCCGCGCCTGAAGAACGCCGCGCCGTTTATCGCGGCTACCCCCTGGCTGGCGCTGACGGAAGCCGGTCGGACGTCGGAGCCGTCTGCCCGCGCCAAGGCGCAACGCGCGCTGCTCGACGCCTTGCGGCTGGCGCCGCAGCACCGCGACAGCGTGCGCGCACAGAAGCAGGGCCGCCATGCCGCCGCACTGGTCGCGGCGGGCTGGGCTGAATGGACACGCACGCCGCCCGGCATCCGCGCGGCGCCGCTGACCGCCGACCCGCACGCGTCCACAGCCGAGCAACAGACGGCACTGGATCGCCTGCTGCCCTCGCTCGGCCAGTTCGGCGTCCACCTGATTCATGGCGTCACCGGCAGCGGCAAAACCGAACTGTATCTGCGCCTGATCGACGCAGTGCTGGCCCGTGGCCGGCAAGCGCTGGTGCTGATTCCGGAAATCGCCCTCACCCCGCAACTGGAACAGCATTTCCGCCGCCGTTTTCCGGGACGCCGCATCGCCACCCTGCACAGCGGCCTGGCGGAAGGCGCGCGCACCGAAAACTGGCTCGACGCGCCCGAAGCCGACGTGCTGCTCGGCACCCGGCTGTCGGTTTTCGCACCGATGCCCCGGCTGGGCCTGATCGTGGTGGACGAGGAACACGATGCTTCATTCAAGCAGCAGGATGGGCTGCGCTATTCGGCGCGCGACGTCGCCATCGCGCGCGGCAAGCAGGCTGATGTGCCGGTCGTGCTGGGCTCGGCCACGCCTTCGCTGGAAAGCTATGCGCAGGCCCTGAATGGTCGCTACCAGCTGATCGAGCTGAAAACGCGCGCGGTCAGCGCAGCACGCCTGCCCGATATCGAACTGGTCGATCTCAAGCACATTCCACTCGACAACGGCCTCACCCGTCCCGCGCTGACGGCGCTGACTGAAACCCTCGCGCGCGGCGAGCAAAGCCTGGTGTTCCTCAACCGGCGCGGCTACGCCCCGGCACTGTATTGCCCAAGCTGCGCCTGGGTGTCGCCGTGCCCGAATTGTTCGTCACGGCTGGTGTTTCACCGCCATGCCCATCGCCTCAAGTGCCACCATTGCGGCCTCGAAACGCGCATTCCGACCGAATGCCCCAGCTGCGGCAACCCCGACCTCAAACCGCTCGGCCAGGGCACCCAGCGGCTGGAAGAAACGCTCACCGCCCTGTTGCCCGCCGCGCGCATCCGCCGCATCGACCGCGACACCATGCGCCCGCGCGCCTGGGCCGAACTGGGCGAAGCGGTACATGGCGGCGATGTCGACATTCTGGTCGGCACCCAGATGCTGGCCAAAGGCCACGACTTTCCCAACATGACGCTGGCGCTGATCCTCGACACCGACGGCGCGCTCTACAGCCCGGATTTCCGCGCCACCGAACGCTTGTTCGCCCAGCTGATGCAGGTGTCGGGCCGCGCCGGACGCGCCGACAAGCCTGGCCGCGTCGTGATCCAGACCGCCTTCCCCGACCATCCGCTGTTCCGCTACCTGCAGCGCCACGACTATCCCGGCTACGCGCGCGACCTGCTGGCCGAACGCAAACAGCTCGAGTTGCCGCCCTTTACCCGGCAGGTGCTGCTGCGCGCCGAAGCCAAAACCATGGACGCTGCGTTGGCCTTTCTGCATCGCGCCGCCGCGCTGGCGCCCGAGATGACGGAAGTCAGCGTGTTCGGCGCCACCCCGGCACCGATGGCGCGTGTCGCCAACCTGGAGCGCGCGCAACTGCTGATCCAGTCAGCAAATCGTGTCGCCCTGCAGGCCTTCGTGCGCGACTGGCGGCCGCAACTCGACATCATCAAGCCGCGCGTGGCACGCTGGTCGCTCGATGTCGACCCGTTGGTGTTTTGATAGCCGGCTTGTTTTGAGGCACGGCGTGCGGCGCTTATAATCGCGGGCTACCTTTTTGAACACTGAGGATGTGCTTCCTGCCTTCATTCTCTTTGTAACCATGTCCAACACCCATCCACTCAAAGACCAGATCGCTCTGCTGATCGGCGAGGCTCTCGAAGTCGTGGCCCCCGATGCCCCCGTGAGCCTGGAAATCGAACGCCCAAAAAATGCCTCGCACGGCGATTTTTCGAGCAACGCGGCGATGCAGCTGGCGCGGCCTTTGAAGAAAAATCCACGCGAGTTGGCGCAACTGATCCTGACCGAGCTGCCGAAATCACCGCTGATCGCCAAGGCGGAAATCGCCGGTGCCGGCTTCATCAACTTCCACCTCACGCCGGCGGCCTGGCACAGCCTGGTGCCGCAGATTCGTTCGGCTGGAGCGGCTTTTGGCCGCAGCGACAACAAGGCGGGCCACAAGGTGCTGGTCGAATTCGTGTCGGCCAATCCGACCGGTCCGTTGCATGTCGGCCATGGCCGCCAGGCGGCGCTGGGCGACGCGATCTGCAACCTGTATGCGGCGCAGGGCTGGGAGGTCTACCGCGAGTTCTACTACAACGATGCCGGGGTGCAGATCCAGACGCTGGCCAACAGCGTGCAGGCACGCGCGAAAGGGCTGAAGCCGGGTGATGCCGCGTGGCCGGAATCGGCCTACAACGGCGACTATATTGCCGACATTGCGGCGGATTTCCTTGCCAGGAAAACGGTGAAGTCGGACGACCGCGAATACACCGCGACGGGCGACCTCGACGACCTCGACTCGATCCGCCAGTTTGGCGTGGCGTATCTGCGCCACGAGCAGGATCTCGATCTCAAGGCCTTCGCGGTACGCTTCGACCACTATTACCTGGAGTCGGGCCTGTACACCAGCGGCAAGGTGGCGGCGACGGTGCAAAGACTGATCGACGCGGGCAAAACCTACGAGCAGGACAACGCGCTGTGGCTGCGCACCACCGACTACGGCGACGACAAGGACCGCGTGATGAAGAAGTCCGACGGCACCTATACCTATTTCGTGCCGGACGTGGCGTATCACACCGACAAGTGGGCGCGAGGCTACGAGCGCGCGATCAACATCCAGGGCACCGACCACCACGGCACCATCGCGCGGGTGCGGGCGGGCCTGCAGGCATCGGGCGTAGGCATTGCCGAAGGCTATCCGGATTACCTGCTGCACACGATGGTGCGCGTGATGCGCGGCGGCGAGGAAGTGAAAATCTCCAAGCGTGCCGGCAGCTACGTCACCCTGCGTGACGTGATCGACTGGACCAGCAAGGACGCGGTGCGCTTTTTCCTGCTCTCGCGCAAAGCCGACACCGAATACATTTTCGACATCGACCTGGCGCTCGCCAAGAATAACGACAACCCGGTGTATTACGTGCAATACGCGCATGCGCGGATTTGCCGCGTATTCGAGGAATGGGGTGGCGAGCGTGCGTCGCTCGACGCTGCCGGTCTCGCGCCGCTGACCGCCTCGCACGAAACCGCGCTGATGCAGCGACTGGCCGAGTACCCGGAAACGGTCGCCACCGCCGCGCGCGACCTGGCACCGCATCTTCTGGTGAACTACCTGCAGACGCTGGCAGGCGATTTCCACGCCTGGTACAACGCGGAGAAATTCCTGATCGATGACGAAGCGACCAAACTTGCCCGCCTGGCGCTGGCCGACGCCACCCGCATTACGATTGTTAACGGCCTGGCCTTGCTTGGCGTATCGGCCCCGGAGAGAATGTAAAGATCATGGCAAAACCCCATTCCCGCTCCTCCAGCCGCTCGGGTGACAGCTCCGTCTTCACCGGCGTCCTGATCGGGCTCGTCATCGGTGCCATCCTCGCAGTCGGGGTGGCGCTGTGGATCTCCGGCAACAATCCATTTAAGTCGGCCCCGCCCGACCCTGTGCCTGCAAGTCCGGAGCCTGTTGTCCCCGCTATTCCGGAGACCGCACCCAGTTTCGATTTTTACAAAGTCCTGCCCGGCGACACCCCCAACGACGTCCAGCCGGCACCAGCCGAAGCGCCTAGTCACCCCTTGTACTATTTGCAGGCAGGCGCTTTCCAGAATCCTGCCGAAGCCGACAACCTCAAAGCCCGGCTCGCGCTGCTCGGGATCGAAGCCGTCATCCAGACCGGCGACCTGGGCGACAAGGGCGTGTTCCACCGGGTTCGGGTCGGCCCCTTGCGCGCCATGGACGAAGTCAACCGCACCCGCGCCCTGCTGGTGCAGAACCATATTTCCGTTACGCTGGTCAAAGATGTTCCCCCCTCACAGGAGATGCCTTGATGTTTGCTCGCGCCCTGGCCCTGGTTGCCACCGCCGTACTGTCCCTATCGGCTTTTGCCGCATCGGATTCCGCCTTTGAAGGCCACGAGTACACCCGCCTGAAACAGGCGCAGCCCGTTGCCACCGGCAACAAGATCGAGGTGCTGGAATTCTTCTGGTACCGCTGCCCGCATTGCTTCCACCTCGAACCCGGCCTCGACAAATGGATCAAGACCCTGCCGGGAGACACCCAGGTCCGGCGGGTTCCGGCGGTGTTCCGCAGCGACTGGATGCCCGGCGCCAAGATCTACTACACGCTGGAGCAGATGGGGCTGACCGAGCGGCTGCACGCCAAGGTTTTTGACGCGTACAACGTGCAGAACCTCAACCTGAACGACCCCAGGGTGCTGGGCGACTGGGTCGCCAGCCAGGGCGTCGACCGCAAGAAGTTCGACAGCATCTACAACTCGTTCTCCACCCAGTCGCAGGCCATGCGGGGCGCTCGCCTGGCGACCAGCTACGCCATCACCGGCGTCCCGGCCTTCTTCATCGACGGCAAGTTCGCGACGACGATGTCGATGACGGGCAGCGAACCGCGGCTGTTCGAGGTGCTCGACCAGCTCATCGTCAAGGCGCGCAGCGAACGCGGAGGCAAGCGCTTCTCGAAGTAAGCGGCCTTGTCGTCACGCCCCCCCAGGGTTTTCATCACCGGCGCCAGCTCAGGACTGGGCGCAGCGCTGGCACGGCACTACGGCGCGCTGGGCGCACAACTGGGCCTGGCCGGGCGCAAGATCGAAGGCTTGCAGGCCAGCGCCGGCGGCCTGAACGCGCAGCTCTATCTAGCCGACGTATGCGATGCCGCCGCCATGCGGGATGCGGCGGAAGCGTTCATCCGTGACGTCGGCGTGCCCGACATCGTGATCGCGGCAGCGGGAATCAGCATCGGTACGCTCACCGAGAAAACCGAGGACGCCCCGGTATTCCGCGCGGTGATGGACGCCAACGTGCTCGGGCTGGTGCATACCTTCCAGCCGTTCATCGAGGCCATGCACGCCCGCGCCGAACCAGACAGCGCCGATCAAGCCCGCGGCATCCTCTGCGGCATTTCCAGCGTGGCCGGCGCGCGCGGCTTGCCGGGCGGCGGTGCGTATTCGGCTTCCAAGGCGGCCGCCACGGTCTATCTTGAAGCCCTGCGGCTTGAGTTGAAGGCACGCGGCATCGCCGTCGTCACCGTCGCCCCCGGCTACATCGATACGCCGATGACGCAGGTCAATCCGTATGCCATGCCGTTCAAAATGACCGCCCAGGTCGCCGCCGCCAAAGTGGTGCGCTGCATCGCGCGCCGCCGCGCCTACACTGTCATCCCCTGGCAAATGGCCTGGGTCGCACGATTGCTGAAATGGCTGCCGATTCCGGTTTATGATGCTATCTTCGAGAAGGCGCCGCGTAAGCCGCGCGGCCTGCCGACTTAAATCATGAGAAGAAACCCGCGGAGACGGTGATGACAGCCCCCTTGAACATCATTCTGATAGACGACCATCCGCTGCTGCGCATGGGTGTGGCAGGCTATATCGAACAGGAGGCCGATCTCCGGCTCACGGCCCAGCTGGCCAACGCCACCGAACTCCGCGCCTGGCTGACGGCGGGCAACCGGGCCGATGCGGCGCTGCTCGACCGCTCGCTGCCCGACGCCGACGGGCTGGACCTCGTGTCGGAACTGCGCGACCTGGGCATCAAGGTCATCATGCTCACCATCGCCGACTCCGACGAAGAGATTTCAGAAGCCATTGCCTCCGGCGTCGATGGCTATGTCGTCAAATCCAGCGACCCCGAACAGGTCCTGTCCGCCATCCGTAGCGTCTGCGACGGCCAGAGCAGCTTTCCGCTCAACATCATGCGCAAGATGGCGCGCGGCGAACTCAACAGCAGTGCACTGTCGGCGCTCACGGCCCGCGAAATGGAAATTGTCGATCACGTGAAGGAAGGTCTGTCCAACAAGGCCATTGCCTACCAGATGACCCTGTCGGAAAACACCGTGCGCAATCACCTGCGCAACATCATGGAAAAACTCAACTTGCGCAACCGCGTCCAGGTTGCCACGCTCGCGCTCAAGGAAGACCACAAGCGGCATTAAGCCGCCCCGCCTTATTCAACCGTCACGCTTTTCGCGAGGTTGCGCGGCTTGTCGACGTCGGTGCCTTTCTGCAGGGCCGCGTGGTACGACAGCATCTGCAAGGGCACGGTATGCAGAATCGGCGACAAGGCGTCATTGTGCCCGCCGGGCAGTTTGATGACGTGGACGAAGGCCGACTCCTCGATGTGGGCATCGCCGTCGGCGAACACATAGAGCTCCCCGCCGCGCGCGCGCACTTCCTGCATGTTCGATTTCAGCTTTTCGATCAGCTGGTCGTTGGGCGCGATGGTGATGACCGGCATGTCCTCGTCGACCAGCGCCAGCGGACCATGCTTGAGCTCGCCTGCCGGATAGGCTTCGGCGTGGATGTAGGAAATCTCCTTCAGCTTCAGCGCACCTTCCAGCGCGATCGGATAATGCACGCCGCGCCCAAGGAACAGCGCGTGGTTCTTGTAGGCAAATCGCTGCGACCAGGCCTCGACCAGCGGCTCGAGTTCGAGCACCTGCTGCACCTTGTTGGGCAGGCTGCGCAAGGCAGCGAGGTGGGCAGTTTCCTGCGCGGGGGTGAGCCGGCCGCGCAGCTTGGCGAGCACCAGAGTCAGCAGGAACAGCCCGGCCAGCTGGGTAGTGAACGCCTTGGTCGAGGCGACGCCGATTTCGGGACCGGCCCGGGTCAGGAATTTCAGCCGTGACGCGCGGGTAAGCGCCGACTCCGGCACGTTGCAGATGGTCAGGGTCTTGTCCTGCCCCAGCGACTTGGCGTGGTTCAGTGCGGCCAAGGTATCAGCCGTTTCGCCCGACTGGGAGATGGTCACGATCAGCGCATCGGGATTCGGCACCGAGGTGCGGTAGCGATATTCGCTGGCGATTTCAGCATGCGCTGCAATGCCCGCAATGGCTTCGAGCCAGTAGGTCGCTACCTTGGCCGCGTGAAAGCTGGTCCCGCAGGCAAGAAAGGTCACCGCGTTGACCTTGGCGAGCACGTCGACCGCGTCGAAGCCGAACCACTCGGGCTGGATATGGTCCTGCGCCACCGCGATCAGCAGGGTGTCGGTCAGCGCCCGCGGCTGCTCATGGATTTCCTTCTGCATGAAGTGGCGGTAATTGCCGAGTTCGGCCATGTCGGCCGATAATTCGGAAATGTGCACGCTGCGGTCGACCTTGTTGCCCTGAGCGTCGTACACCGTGACCGTCAGCAGTTCGATTTCGGCAACGTCGCCCTCCTCCAGATACATCACCCGCTGCGTCACGGGCAACAGCGCCGACACGTCCGAAGCGATGAAGTTTTCCTCGATGCCCAGGCCGATCAGCAGCGGGCTGCCCTTGCGAGCGCAAATCAGGCGGTGCGGCGAATCCTCGCTCACCACGCCGATGGCATAGGCGCCTTCGAGCTCAGCCGCAGCCGCGCGAGTGGCGGCAAGCAGGTCTTTCGAGTCACGGTAATGAAGCTCGATCAGGTGCGCGATCACTTCGGTGTCGGTTTCAGACGTGAAGACAAATCCGGCGGCCTTGAGTCGGGCGCGCAGGGCCTCGTGGTTTTCGATAATCCCGTTGTGCACCACTGCCAGCCCGTCGCTTACATGCGGGTGCGCGTTGGCTTCGGACGGCGCGCCGTGCGTCGCCCAGCGGGTGTGGGCGATGCCGAGATTGCCCTGCACCTGCTGCGATGCGCAACCTTCCGCGAGCGAGGCCACGCGACCCACGCTGCGCACCCGTTTCAGGCCGCCGTCGATGACGACCAGCCCGGCCGAATCATAGCCACGGTATTCCAGACGCCGCAGCCCCTCGAGCAGGATGGGAACGACGTTTCGCTGCGCAACTGCGCCAACAATGCCGCACATGGCTTAGCCTTTCTTTTGGGGTTTGACCGGGCGCTTCCAGCCGCCGAGGGTGAGTTGTTTTGCCCGCGACAGCGTCAATTCGCCAGCGGGCGCGTCTTTGGTCAGTGTGGTGCCGGCGCCCAGGGTGGCGCCCTTCCCCACCGTGACGGGCGCGATGAGCTGGGTGTCGGAGCCGACGAACACGTCGTCCCCGATCACGGTGCGGTGCTTGAAGGCGCCATCGTAATTGCAGGTGATGGTGCCGGCGCCGATATTGACCTTCTTGCCCATGGTGGTATCGCCCACATAGGACAGGTGATTGATCTTGGAACCGTCGTCGATCTGGCTGTTCTTGATCTCGACGAAGTTGCCCACGTGCACGTCGCGCGCCAGCGTGGTGCCCGGGCGAATGCGGGAAAACGGCCCCAGCCGGTTCGCTTCGCCGATCTGTGCGTCGTCGATCAGGGTGAAGGCGTCGATTCGGGTGCCCGCCGCCACGCTCACGTTGCGCAACACGCAGTGAGCGCCCACTTCCACGTTGTCACCCAGCACGACCCGGCCTTCAAACACGCAATTGACGTCGATCACCACGTCGAGGCCGCAGCTCAGGCTGCCCCGCACATCCAGCCGCGCCGGATCCATCAGGGTGACGCCTGCGTCGAGCAGGCCGTGCGCAATTTCATTTTGATGTATGCGCTCGAGCCCGGCCAGCTGCACCTTGCTGTTCACGCCCAGCACCTCCCATTCGTCCGCCGGCTGATGCGTGTCCACGGCCAGGCCATCGCGCACCGCGAGGGCGATGATGTCGGTCAGGTAATACTCGCCCTGCGCATTGTCGTTTTTCAACTCGCCGATCCACTGCCTGAGATGCCGCGTCGCGACCGCCAGGATTCCTGTGTTGACCTCCTGGATCGCACGCTCCGCCGGCGTTGCGTCCTTGTGCTCGACAATCCGAAGCACCTTGCCGCTGTCGCGCACGATACGGCCATAGCCGTCCGGATGTTGCAGATTGACCGTCAGCAGCCCCAACTTGCCGGCCTGCGCGGCCGCCACCAGCGGCTGCAGGGTCGTGACACGCGTCAGCGGCACATCGCCATACAGCACCAGCGTCACCCCCTCGTCCGACAGCTCGGGCAAGGCATATTTGACTGCATGGCCGGTGCCGTGCTGTTCGGCCTGAAGCACAAACGTCAACTTGTCGTCAGCCATCGCCTGCGGGACCGCTTCACCGCCAAACCCGTACACCACGCAGGTCTGGTTTGCGCCGAGCGCATGCGCCGTATCCACCACGTGGCCGAGCAGAGGCTTGCCGGCCAGCTTGTGCAGGACCTTGGGTAATGTGGATCGCATCCGGGTGCCTTTTCCGGCTGCGAGGATCAGGATTTCAAGCATGACGGTATCTGTAAGGGAGGTTCTGGGTCGGGAGTGACATGACGGAACGGGTTTGCAAAGAGCAGGCCAATTATAAGGCCATGGCACGGTAGAGTAGAGATGTGGCGCGGTAGCCGTAGGTTTGGTTTGTCTGTTTCCGCCCCTTTCGAGTCTGTCAGATTTTTTGTGTGTGAGGCATATTTAACCGTTCGAGAAAGGAACGAGATATGTCCGAGCAGCAATCCAAGCCCAAGAAGCTGACCATGGTTCAGCAATCCATTATCGATGCGCGCAACGCGCCTGCGTTGACTGCTGAGATGCAGACCGCGCTTGACGCGCTGGTCAGCGTGCCGATGACCGGCGGCGAGGTCAACGAGCTTACGGCACGCTTGAAACGAGCGATTCTGGAGCGCGCACTCAATGCCGAGATGAGCCTGCATCTGGGCTACGCGCCCGGCGAGGACAAGCCCGCAGGCGTCACCAACCATCGCAACGGCAGCAGCGGCAAGACGCTGCTCACCGATACCGGCCCGCTCAGGATCGACATCCCGCGCGACCGCACCGGTGCGTTCGAGCCCCTGATCGTGCCCAAGCATGGCCGCCGCTACGAAGGTTTCGACGAGCTGATCCTGTCGATGTATGCACGCGGCGTGAGTGTGCGCGACATCCGCGCGCATCTGACCGAGATGTATCACATCGATGTCTCGCCGGACTTCATCAGCACCGTGACCGACGAAGTCATGGCGGAAGTCACTGCTTGGCAGACGCGTCCGCTGGAGCCGATGTACCCCGTCATCTTCTTCGACGCGCTCCGGGTCAAGATACGCGACGACGGCCTGGTCAGGAACAAAGCGATCTACCTTGCACTGGGCATCCTGCCCGACGGCAGCCGCGACATCCTCGGGTTGTGGATCGAGCATACCGAGGGGGCCAAGTTCTGGCTCAAGGTGTTTAACGACCTCAAGACACGCGGCGTGGAGGATGTGCTGATCGCCGTTTCAGATGGCTTGAAGGGCATTCCTGAATCGCTCGCGGCGGCGTACCCGGAAGCCATCCTGCAAACCTGCATCGTGCACTTGATTCGCAACAGCCTGGACTATGCCAGTTGGAAAGATCGCAAAGCCACCGCAGCGGCGCTGCGCCCGATCTACACCGCGCCTAGTGCGGAGGCGGCAGAAGCCGCGCTGACGGCATTCGAGCAATCCGAGTGGGGAATTAAGCTGCCGCATGTCGCGGCATCGTGGCGGCGTGCGTGGGAGTATGTGACGCCGTTCTTTGCGTTCCCGCCCGAGATTCGCCGAGTGATTTACACCACCAATGCCATCGAGTCGGTCAACGCGCGCATCCGCAAGGTGATCAAAACGCGCGGTCACTTCCCCAACGACGAGGCAGCGACCAAACTGATTTGGCTGGCGCTAAGAAACATCACCAAGGAATGGGCGATGCCGGTGTTTCACTGGAAAGCCGCCATGGTGCAATTCGCAATTCAGTTCGGCGACCGCTTTACGAAACGTGTGGCGTAAAATCAGACAGCGCGCAATGAAGCTTCAAACCGCCTTGCACACAAAATTTAGGACACTCCCCCCCTTTCGTCTGGCGGTGCCCAAGTAACCTGGCCATAACCCCGTTTCCACATCCCCCTCATCG
>JAWOJD010000030.1:0-15748 GCA_046484355.1 Thiobacillus sp. | reverse complement strand
CGAACCTCATGTGAAAGATTTGCCAGGAACGCCGACTTTAACTGATCTGCTTTTTCTGCTGCCAGCTTTGCTTTACGAAGCGCCTTCTTTTCTTTTACCAGATCTGTTATCTCTCTGCCGATACCCATTATTCCGATAATAACTCCTTCACTATTTCGAAGTGGAATTTTAGAAGTGGAATACCAGTGTTGGTTATGGTGCGTATCAATAACCTGCTCCACAATATTGATAGGTGCAGGCGTCGTGGCCAAGATCGAAGAGTAAGCAGTCGTTTAAGCAAGAAGATCGGGCTCGGTGTGGCGTTAAGCGCACCGAGCCGTGGTCTTTGAAAATACAGGCCAATAGCTCAATTGGTAGAGCGTCGGTCTCCAAAACCGAAGGTTGGGGGTTCGAGACCCTCTTGGCCTGCCACAGGATAAGCCGCAAGGCGCACAGCATTTCATGGCTGACAAAATCAAGCTGCTGGTAGCGGTACTGCTGGTCATCGCAGGGGTGGCCGGCTTTTATTTTTTGGCAGACGCGCCCACCGTGGTGCGCGTGCTGTCCGTCATCGTCGGCATTGTGCTGGCGGGAGTGGTTGCGGGCACGTCGGCGCCGGGCAAGCAGTTCTTCGGGTTCGTGCTCGATGCGCGTGACGAGGCCAAGAAAGTTGTTTGGCCGACCCGCAAGGAGACCATCCAGATGACCGGTATCGTCATGTTGTTTGTATTCGTCATGGCGCTCTTCTTGTGGGCGGTGGACGGCATTTTGTTGTGGCTGGTCAAGATGGCCATGGGACAGGGGAGTTGAGTATGCGTTGGTATGTGGTACATGCCTACTCCGGCTTCGAGAAAAGCGTTGCGCGCAATCTGGCTGAGCGTATCGAGCGTGCCGGCATGAAGGATCGCTTCGGCGAGATCATGGTGCCGGTGGAAGAGGTCGTCGAAATGAAGGCGGGCCAAAAAAAGACCGCTGAGCGCAAGTTCTTCCCTGGCTACGTGCTGGTGCAAATGGAGATGGACGACGATACCTGGCACTTGGTGAAAAGCACGCCCAAGGTCACCGGTTTCGTTGGCGGCACGGCGACCAAGCCGGCTCCCATCTCGGAAAAGGAAGTGCAGGCGATCCTGGATCAGATGCGCGAGGGGGTGGAGAAGCCCCGTCCCAAGGTCTTGTTCGAGGTGGGCGAGACGGTGCGCGTAATCGATGGCCCGTTTACCGACTTCAACGGCAACGTTGAGGAAGTGAATTACGACAAGAGCAAGTTGCGCGTGTCGGTCATGATTTTTGGCCGGGCGACGCCCGTTGAATTGGGCTTCGGCCAGGTCGAAAAAAGCTAGCCGGGCATGCGTCTGGCTGCTTGAGGCTGTCCCTGTGTCAGATTTGGGGCAGGCTATATCCGGTTTGCCGGAGAGGAGCGCGAGTAGGGGAACCCAAAGCGCGCTGGTACTCACTTATTAGGAGCCATCATGGCAAAGAAGATTGTCGGCTATATCAAGCTGCAAGTCCCGGCGGGCAAGGCGAATCCTTCGCCGCCCATCGGCCCCGCGCTGGGTCAGCGCGGACTGAATATCATGGAATTCTGCAAGGCGTTCAACGCCAAGACGCAGGGCATGGAGCCCGGCCTGCCGATTCCCGTGGTGATTACCGCATTTGCGGACAAGAGCTTCACCTTCGTGATGAAGACGCCGCCCGCGACGGTGCTCATCAAGAAGGCGATCAAGCTCGACAAGGGCAGCGCCAAGCCGCACGTCGACAAGGTGGGTAAAATCACCCGTGCGCAGCTGGAGGAAATCGCCAAAGCCAAGGAACCCGATCTGACTGCAGCCGATATGGATGCTGCGGTGCGCACGATTGCGGGAACGGCCCGTTCCATGGGCATCACGGTGGAGGGAGTCTGAGATGGCTAATGGATCCAAGCGCCTGCGCGCACTCAAGGAAAAAATTGACCGGAATCGCAATTACCCGGTGGCTGACGCTTTGCAGTTGGTCAAGGACAGTGCGACTGCCAAGTTTGACGAGTCGATCGACATCGCGGTAAACCTCGGCGTCGATGCCCGTAAGTCCGACCAGATGGTTCGGGGTGCGGTCGTGCTGCCCAAGGGCATTGGCAAGACCGTTCGCGTGGCTGTGTTTGCACAGGGCGACAACGTGCAAAAGGCGAAAGATGCGGGCGCCGACATCGTGGGTTTCGATGACCTCGCTGCCGATATCAAGGCCGGCAAGATGGATTTCGACGTGGTGATTGCCACACCCGACGCGATGCGTGTGGTCGGTCAGCTCGGTCAGATCCTGGGCCCGCGCGGCCTGATGCCGAACCCCAAGGTCGGGACGGTTTCGCCTGACGTCGCGGGCGCCGTCAAAAATGCCAAGGCCGGCCAGGTTCAATACCGGACCGACAAGGGTGGCATCGTGCATTGCACCATTGGCCGTGCTTCGTTTGGAGTGGATGATCTGAAAGAGAACATGGCGGCATTGCTGGATGCGCTTCAGCGCGCCAAGCCCGCCAGCTCCAAAGGGGTCTATTTCAAGCGCCTGTCCGTGTCCAGCACGATGGGCGTGGGCGTGCGTGTCGACCAGGCGTCTGTCAGCGCATAACTGAATGTCGGGCGCATTCGTCAGAGTGCGCCCTAATGAACTTTGGGCCGTTGGCCAGATGGTTGGCTGACGGGTTATCAAAGACCGTAGGCATCCGTGAGGATTTAATGCCTGTCGGGTGGCAAGTGGGTGAGGGATCTGTCCCTCCTCTGTTTGCTCCAGGCGGCACCTACGCAGATGGCGTTCCCTAGCAGGATTTTCCTGTCAAGGTCGCCAGCCGGAGCGAGCAACGCTCCGTAACTGAGAAGGGGGTTAGACCTTGAGTCTGAATCTTGAAGAAAAGAAGGCCGTCGTTGCTGAGGTTGCCGAGCAGGTTGCGGTTGCCCAGACGGTTGTCGTAGCCGAATACCGTGGCATCACGGTGGACAAGTTGACCCTGTTGCGTGCCAGTGCGCGCAAGGAAGGGGTTTATCTGCGCGTGTTGAAAAACACGCTGGTGCGTCGCGCGCTTGCGGATACGCCGTTTGCAGGCATTTCTGACCAGTTGGTCGGTCCGCTCGCGTATGGCATGTCCAAGGATCCCGTGGCCGCTGCCAAGGTGATGCACGAGTTTGCCAAGACCAACGACAAGTTTGTCGTCAAGGCGGGTGCCATGCCCAATTTCATCATGTCTGCCAAGGACGTGGGAAATCTGGCAAGCATGCCCAGCCGTGAAGAGCTGTTGTCCAAGCTCTTGGGAACCATGCAGGCTCCGGTTACGCAATTTGTCCGTACGCTTAACGAAGTGCCGACCAAGTTCGTTCGCGGACTGGCTGCGGTGCGCGACAAGCAGGCTGCCTGACCCGATTGGGTCGCTGGTCTGACGGCATACGAAACAACGATATCGTTTTTTAAATCTGAAGCACAATTGACAGGAGTAATACAAATGGCTGTTGCAAAAGCTGACATTCTGGACGCCATCGCCAACATGACGGTCCTCGAGCTCTCCGAGCTCATCAAGGAAATGGAAGAGAAATTTGGTGTTTCCGCTGCTGCAGCTGCGGTTGCCGTGGCTGCCCCCGCAGCGGGTGGCGGTGCTGCTGCTGAAGAGCAGACCGAATTCACCGTGATGCTGAATTCCGCTGGCGAGAAGAAAGTGGAAGTCATCAAAGTGGTGCGTGCCGTGACCGGCTTGGGCCTGAAGGAAGCCAAAGACCTGGTCGATGGCGCTCCCAAGGCTGTCAAGGAAGGCGTGAACAAGGCTGATGCCGACGCGCTCAAAAAGCAGTTGGAAGACGCTGGCGCCGCCGCCGAAATCAAATAAGTCAACGGCATCCAGGGCAGCGCGCGTACGCCCGCTGTCTTTATATCCGGTGACGCATTTATTTCGATCGTTTGCTGCGGGCTTGCCCGCGGTAGACGCAAGCAGCAAATACCCGGAACCCGGAATCGGCTTCCGGGTCGTTTGCTTTTTGCGTCTGCCCCTTACTGACCTGGCCGTAACTCACGTGCCTGTTCGCCCCTGATCGTCAAGGAGACTCCATGGCCTATACTTTTACCGAGAAAAAACGTCTGCGCAAAAGCTTTGCCAGCCGGACCAATACCCTTCCGGTGCCTTTTCTTCTGGCGACCCAGCTTGAGTCCTACCGGGCTTTCCTGCAGGAAGGCCGTTCACGCGACGAGCGGTTGAATGAAGGTCTTCAGGCTGCTTTCACCTCGATTTTCCCGATCGAAAGCCATTCCAAGAATGCGCGTCTGGAATACGTAAGCTATTTCCTGGGCGAGCCGGTGTTCGACATCAAGGAATGTCAACAGCGGGGTCTGACCTATTGTGCACCCCTGCGTGCCAAGGTCCGCCTGGTCATCATGGACAAGGAAGCGTCCAAACCGACGATCAAGGAAGTCAAGGAGCAGGAAGTCTACATGGGCGAGATCCCGCTCATGACGCCGACCGGATCGTTCGTGATCAACGGTACCGAGCGCGTGATCGTGTCGCAGCTGCATCGCTCGCCGGGCGTGTTCTTCGAACATGATCGTGGCAAGACGCACAGCTCGGGCAAACTGCTGTTCTCAGCCCGTGTGATTCCTTACCGTGGTTCATGGCTGGATTTCGAGTTCGATGCCAAGGACATTCTGTTCTTCCGGGTCGACCGCCGCCGCAAGATGCCGGTCACCATTCTGCTGAAAGCGCTGGGCTATAGCCCTTCTGCCATTCTGGCCGACTTTTTCAGCACGGATACGTTTTATATCAACACCCAGGGCGTCCAGTTCGAACTGGTTCCCGAGCGCCTTCGTGGCGAAATCGCGCGCTTTGACATTTGCGGCAAGGACGACCATGTCATTGTTGCCAAGGACAAGCGCATCACGGCCAAGCACATCCGCGAACTGGATGCTGCGGGCGTCAAGAAATGGGCTGTGCCGGCTGAATTCGTAGTCGGCCGCGTGCTGGCCACCGATGTGGTCGACACCAACACCGGCGAACTGGTGGCTCGAGCCAATGACGAGATCACGGAGGAGTTGCTGGTGACGCTGTCGGAAGCGGGCGTCGGCAAGTTCAGCACGCTGTACACAAACGATCTGGATCATGGCGCCTTTATTTCGCAGACCCTGCGCACGGATGACACCGTGGATGAGTATGCCGCCAAGGTGGCGATCTACCGCATGATGCGTCCGGGTGAGCCGCCCACGGAAGACGCCGTGAATGCGCTGTTTGGCAACCTGTTCTTCAGCGAAGATCGCTACGACCTGTCTGCCGTGGGCCGCATGAAGTTCAATCGCCGGATCGGGCGCGATGAACTCACCGGCACGGGCACGCTGTCGACCGAAGACATCGCCGCCGTTATCAAGATTCTGGTTGAGTTGCGTAATGGCCGCGGCGAAATCGACGATATCGACCACCTGGGCAACCGTCGCGTGCGGAGCGTGGGCGAACTGGCCGAGAACCAGTTCCGTGCCGGCCTCGTGCGGGTCGAGCGCGCAGTGCGCGAGCGTTTGAGCCAGGCCGAGTCCGACAACCTGATGCCGCATGACCTGATCAATGCCAAGCCGGTATCGGCCGCGATCAAGGAATTCTTCGGCTCCAGCCAGCTGTCGCAGTTCATGGACCAGACCAACCCGCTGTCCGAGATTACCCACAAGCGCCGTGTCTCGGCTTTGGGCCCGGGCGGCCTGACCCGCGAACGTGCCGGCTTTGAGGTGCGCGACGTGCACCCGACCCACTATGGTCGCGTCTGCCCGATTGAAACGCCGGAAGGTCCGAACATCGGTCTGATCAACTCGCTGGCGCTGTTTGCACGCACCAACTGGTATGGGTTTATCGAGACGCCGTACCGCAAGGTGGTCAACCACAAGGTGACTGACGACATCGAATACCTGTCGGCTATCGAAGAGAGCAAGTACGTGATCGCGCAGGCAAACGCCGAGCTCGACAACAAGGGCAAGTTCACCGACGAACTGGTGTCGTGCCGCTTCAAGAATGAATTCACCCTGTCGACGCCCGATCGCATCGAATTCATGGACGTGGCCCCGGCGCAGATCGTGTCGGTAGCGGCTTCGCTGATTCCCTTCCTCGAGCATGACGACGCCAACCGCGCATTGATGGGTTCGAACATGCAGCGTCAGGCCGTGCCCTGTCTGCGTCCGGAAAAACCGCTTGTCGGAACCGGCATCGAGCGCACCGCAGCAGTCGACTCGGGTACGGTGGTCACCGCGCATCGCGGCGGTATCGTCGATTACATTGACGCCAGCAGGATCGTGATTCGCGTGCACGACGATGAGGCGCGCGCGGGTGAAGTCGGCGTGGATATCTACTCGCTGATCAAGTACACCCGGTCCAACCAGAACACCAACATCAACCAGCGTCCGCTGGTGAAAGTGGGCGACGTGATCGCCCGCGGCGACGTGATCGCCGACGGTGCGTCGACCGACATGGGCGAACTGGCGCTGGGCCAGAACATGCTGGTCGCCTTCATGCCGTGGAACGGCTACAACTTCGAAGACTCGATCCTGATCAACGAAAAGGTCGTTGCTGAAGACCGCTACACGTCGATCCACATCGAAGAGCTGTCGGTGGTGGCACGCGACACCAAGCTGGGACCGGAGGAAATCACCCGTGATATCTCCAACCTCGCTGAACGTCAGCTGGCGCGACTGGATGAATCGGGCATCATCGCCATCGGCGCGGAAGTCGAAGCCGGTGATGTGCTGGTCGGCAAGGTCACGCCCAAGGGCGAAACCCAGCTGACCCCGGAAGAAAAGTTGCTCCGCGCCATCTTTGGTGAAAAGGCCAGCGATGTGAAGGACACCAGCCTCAAGGTGCGCTCCGGCATGTCGGGTGTGGTGATCGACGTCCAGGTATTTACCCGCGAAGGCATTGAGCGGGACAAGCGCGCCCAGTCGATTATCGACACGCAGTTGGCCGAGTACAAGAAAGACATCACCGACCGCATGCGGATCGTCGAGGACGATACCTTTGCGCGTCTGGAAAAGCTGCTGCACCTGAAAGTGGCCAACGGTGGGCCGAAAAAGCTCGCCAAAGGCAGCAAGATCACCAAGGACTACCTGGAATCGGTGAATCGCCATGACTGGTTTGACATTCGCCTGGCAGACGATGACGCGAGCCGAGGCGTGGAGTCGCTCAAAGACAGCCTGACGCAGAAGCGCATCGAATTCGAAGCCATGTTCGAAGAGAAGAAGAAAAAGCTGACTGCAGGCGACGAACTGCCGCCGGGCGTGCAGAAGATGGTCAAGGTTTACCTTGCCGTTAAACGTCGTCTGCAGCCAGGTGACAAAATGGCAGGCCGTCACGGCAACAAAGGTGTGGTGTCGAAAATCGTTCCGGTCGAGGACATGCCTTTCATGGCCGATGGTCGCCCGGTCGACATCGTGCTCAACCCCCTTGGCGTGCCGTCGCGGATGAACGTCGGACAAATTCTGGAAACGCACCTTGGGTGGGCTGCCAAGGGTCTGGGCGAGAAAATCGGCCAGATGCTGGCTGCGCAGGCGAAATCGATGGTGAAGGACATGCGCGCATTCCTGAAGGAGATCTATAACCATTCAGGTAAAACGGAAGACATCGATGGCTTCAGCGACGAGGAAGTGATCGAACTGGCGCGTAACCTGCAGAAAGGCGTGCCATTCGCGTCCCCTGTATTCGACGGAGCGACGGAGGAAGAAATCCGTCGCATGCTGACGCTGGCCGGGTTGCCGGAAGGCGGCCAGGTCACGTTGTACGATGGCCGTACCGGCGAAGCCTTCGATCGCCAGGTCACGGTGGGTTACAAGCACGTGCTGAAGCTGCACCACCTGGTCGACGACAAGATGCACGCCCGTTCCACCGGCCCGTACTCGCTGGTGACCCAGCAGCCATTGGGCGGCAAGGCACAATTCGGTGGTCAGCGCTTCGGTGAGATGGAAGTGTGGGCACTGGAAGCCTACGGCGCGTCGTACGTTCTGCAGGAAATGCTGACAGTCAAGTCGGACGACGTGAACGGCCGGACCAAGGTGTACGAGAACATCGTCAAGGGCGACCACAAGATTGACGCAGGCATGCCGGAATCCTTCAATGTGCTGGTGAAGGAAATCCGTTCGCTGGGCATCGACATCGATCTGGAACGTTTTTAATTTAGGGTGAGGACACAGCCATGAAAGCACTGTTAGATCTATTCAAGCAGGCCACCCACGAGGAAGAATTCGACGCCATCAAGATTGGCCTGGCGTCGCCGGAGAAAATCCGCTCCTGGTCGTACGGCGAAGTGAAGAAGCCGGAGACCATTAACTATCGCACCTTCAAGCCGGAGCGCGATGGCCTGTTCTGCGCCAAGATTTTTGGCCCGGTGAAGGACTACGAATGCCTGTGCGGCAAGTACAAGCGTTTGAAGCATCGCGGCGTGATTTGCGAAAAATGCGGTGTCGAAGTCACGCTGTCCAAGGTGCGGCGCGAGCGCATGGCGCATATTGAACTGGCCTCGCCGGTCGCTCACATCTGGTTCCTGAAGTCGCTGCCCAGCCGTTTGGGTATGGTGCTCGACATGACGCTGCGCGACATCGAGCGCGTGCTTTACTTCGAGGGCTTCATGGTGACCGAGCCCGGCATGACGCCGCTCAACCGTGGCCAATTGCTGACCGAAGAAGACTACCTCTCCAAGTTGGAAGAGTACGGTGACGAATTCAAGGCGCTGATGGGTGCGGAAGCGGTGCGTGAACTGTTGCGCTCGCTCGACCTGCACACCGAAGTCGAGACGCTGCATTCTGAAATCAGCAAGACCGGTTCTGACACCAAGCTGAAAAAGCTGTCCAAGCGGCTCAAGATCCTTGAGGGTTTCCAGAAATCCGGCATCAAGCCGGAGTGGATGATTCTGGAAGTGCTGCCGGTGCTGCCGCCTGAGCTGCGTCCGCTGGTGCCGTTGGATGGTGGCCGTTTCGCCACGTCTGATCTGAACGATCTGTATCGTCGCGTGATCAACCGTAACAACCGCCTGAAGCGCTTGCTGGAACTGAAAGCACCGGAAATCATCGTGCGCAACGAAAAGCGCATGCTGCAGGAGTCGGTCGATTCGCTGCTCGATAACGGCCGTCGCGGCAAGGCGATGACCGGCGCCAACAAGCGCCCGCTGAAGTCGCTGGCCGACATGATCAAGGGCAAGAGCGGCCGCTTCCGCCAGAACCTGCTGGGCAAGCGCGTCGACTATTCCGGCCGCTCGGTCATCGTGGTGGGTCCAACCCTGAAGCTGCACCAGTGCGGTCTGCCGAAGAAGATGGCGCTCGAGCTGTTCAAGCCCTTCATCTTCAACCGCCTCGAAGTGCTGGGCCTGGCGACCACGATCAAGGCCGCCAAGAAAATGGTGGAAGACGAAGAGCCCATCGTGTGGGATCTGCTCGAAGAGGTCATCCGCGAGCATCCTGTTATGCTGAACCGTGCGCCGACCCTTCACCGTCTGGGCATCCAGGCGTTCGAGCCGGTACTGATCGAAGGCAAGGCAATCCAGTTGCATCCATTGGTATGTGCGGCGTTCAACGCCGACTTCGACGGCGACCAGATGGCCGTCCACGTGCCCCTGTCGCTGGAAGCGCAGTCCGAAGCCCGCACCCTGATGCTGGCTTCGAACAACGTGCTGTCGCCCGCCAACGGCGAGCCGATCATCGTGCCGTCGCAGGATATCGTGCTGGGCCTGTATTACATGACGCGTGAGAAGGTCAACGCCAAGGGCGAAGGCATGATGTTTGCCGACGTTACCGAAGCGCGCCGCGCTTACGATAATCGCGAAGCCGACCTGCACGCGCGGATCACGGTCCGCATCAAGGAAGTGACGCTGGACGCTGACAAGAACCGCGTTGAAACGATCAAGCGGGTTGAAACCACGCTTGGCCGAGCGCTGCTGTCCGAGATCCTGCCGCCCGATCTGCCGTTCAGCTATGTCGACAAGGCACTGAAGAAGAAGGAGATCTCCCGGCTGATCAACGCCAGTTTCCGACGCTGCGGCTTGCGTGAGACGGTGATTCTGGCTGACAAGCTGATGTATACCGGCTTCACGTACGCAACCCGTTCAGGCATGTCGATTGCGATCAAGGACATGCTGATTCCGAAGGAAAAGTATCAGATCCTGGACGCCTCCGAAGCCGAAGTGAAAGAGATCGAGTCGCAGTACACATCAGGCCTGGTGACCCAGGGTGAGCGCTACAACAAGGTAGTGGACATCTGGGGCCGCGCCGGAGACGCAGTGGCCAAAGCCATGATGGGTCAGTTGGGAACTGAAAAAGTGAACGATCGCAGCGGCAAGGAAGTCGCTCAGGAATCGTTCAACTCGATTTATATGATGGCCGACTCGGGTGCGCGGGGTTCTGCCGCCCAGATCCGCCAGCTTGCCGGCATGCGCGGCCTGATGGCCAAGCCGGACGGCTCGATCATCGAGACGCCGATTACGGCGAACTTCCGTGAAGGCCTGAACATGCTTCAGTACTTCATCTCGACCCACGGCGCGCGTAAAGGCCTGGCCGATACCGCCCTGAAAACCGCTAACTCAGGCTACCTCACACGTCGTCTGGTCGACGTCACGCAGGACCTGGTGGTGATCGAAGAGGATTGCAACACCAAGAACGGCCTCGTTGTGAAGGCGCTGGTCGAAGGGGGGGAAGTGGTCGAGGCCCTGCGCGAGCGCATCCTGGGTCGTGTGTCCGTCGGCGACATCATCCATCCAGAGACGCAGGAAACCCTGTTCGAAGCGGGTACGCTGCTGTCGGAAGACGTGGTCGACACCATCGAATCGCTGGGCATCGATGAAGTCAAGGTGCGCACTCCGCTGACCTGTGAAACCCGTTTTGGTCTGTGTGGCCAGTGCTACGGCCGCGATCTGGGCCGGGGCAATCTGGTCAATATCGGAGAAGCCGTTGGCGTCATTGCGGCCCAGTCGATCGGCGAACCCGGCACCCAGCTCACCATGCGGACCTTCCACATTGGTGGTGCGGCGTCGCGGGCAGCCGCCGCGAGCCAGCTTGAAGCGAAGTCCAACGGCACCGTTCAATATACGGCTGTCATGCGCTATGTGACCAATGCCCGCAAGGAATTGGTGGCCATTTCGCGAAGTGGTGAAATCATCATCGCAGACGATAGCGGCCGCGAGCGGGAGCGTCACAAGGTCCCGTACGGCGCCACTTTGATGGTGACCGATGGCGCCAAGATCAAGGCGGGCGCCGTACTGGCAACCTGGGATCCGCACACCCGTCCGATCATCACGGAGTATGCCGGCCAGATCCGCTTCGAGAATATTGAAGAGGGCGTGACCGTTGCCAAACAGCTCGACGAAGTCACCGGCCTGTCGACCCTGGTGGTGATTGACCCCAAGCGCAAGAGCAGCAGCGCCGCCAAAGGGGTTCGCCCGCAGGTCAAGCTGCTGGATGAAACCGGCAACGAGATCAAGATTGCGGGGACCGAGACCCTGGTCAACATCACCTTCCAGATCGGTTCGATCATCACGGTGAAAAATGGCCAGGATGTGGCAGTGGGCGACGTGCTCGCGCGTATCCCGCAGGAAACCTCCAAGACGCGTGACATTACCGGGGGTCTGCCGCGCGTGGCCGAGCTGTTCGAGGCACGTTCGCCGAAAGATGCAGGCGTGCTGGCAGAAATCACGGGAACCGTCTCGTTCGGCAAGGACACCAAGGGCAAGCAGCGTCTGGTGATCACCGATATGGATGGCGAGCCGCAGGAATTCCTGATCACCAAGGAAAAGCACGTGACGGCGCACGATGGTCAGATCGTCCAGAAGGGCGAAATGATCGTCGATGGTCCGGTCGACCCGCATGACATCCTGCGCTTGCGCGGGGTGGAAGCGCTCGCACGCTACATCACCGATGAAGTGCAGGACGTGTACCGCCTGCAGGGCGTGAAGATCAACGACAAGCACATCGAGGTGATCGTGCGCCAGATGCTTCGTCGCGTGACCGTGGCCGATCCGGGCGATACCGGCCTGATCCCCGGCGAGCAGGTCGAACGCTCCGAAGTGTTGCAGATCAATGATGAAATGGTCGCGGCGGGCAAAGAGCCGGCAGTATACGATCCCATTCTTCTGGGCATTACCAAGGCCTCGCTGTCGACGGATTCCTTCATCTCGGCGGCCTCGTTCCAGGAAACGACCCGTGTTCTGACCGAAGCCGCCATCATGGGCAAGCGGGACGAGTTGCGAGGCCTGAAGGAAAACGTCATTGTTGGCCGTTTGATCCCAGCGGGCACCGGTCTTGCCTTCCACAATACGCGCCGCCGGCAGGCTGCTGGCGAGGATATGGGGGCCGACCATCTGATCGAAGGCGGGGAAGAGAATCCCGCTGAAAATCAGGAAGTGGCTTGACAGAGGGGGGTGACTCCCCTAAACTCACGCGTCTTTTTCCGGCCATTAAGTGTGCCGGGAAACGCAGGACTGTAGCCCGGGACGGCGCCGCTTCGAAAGCGGACGGTGCCGTCCCGCTTGTTTTACAAAACGCTCACCTTAATTATTCGGAATTTTTGACATGCCAACGATTAACCAGCTGATCCGCAAACCGCGTCAGGCGCCGGTGGAAAAGAGCAAGGTTCCGGCCTTGAAGGCCTGCCCGCAACGTCGCGGCGTGTGCACCCGTGTGTACACCACGACGCCCAAGAAACCGAACTCCGCCTTGCGCAAAGTGTGCAAGGTCAAGCTCACCAGCGGCTTCGAAGTCATCAGCTACATCGGTGGTGAAGGCCATAACCTGCAGGAGCACTCGGTTGTGCTGGTGCGGGGCGGCCGGGTCAAGGATTTGCCGGGTGTGCGTTACCACACCGTTCGCGGCAGCCTGGATACTGCGGGCGTGAAGGATCGGAAGCAGTCGCGTTCGAAGTACGGCGCCAAGCGCCCGAAGAAGGCCTGATTGAATCAGGTTGTTTGAACCAGGTTGTTTGAACCAGGCGCCCGAAAAGCTTAATTAGATAGAGAGACAGGAAATATGCCCCGTCGTCGCGAAGTCCCTAAACGTGAGATTCTGCCTGATCCGAAATTCGGAAATCAGGAGGTCTCGAAATTCATGAACGTTGTCATGTCCAGCGGCAAGAAGTCAGTCGCCGAGCGCATCGTTTATGGTGCATTTGAGCAAATCGTCCAGAAGTCCGGCAAGGATCCGCTGGAAGTGTTTGGGACTGCGCTGAGCAATGCCCGTCCGCTGGTTGAAGTCAAGAGCCGCCGCGTGGGTGGCGCCAACTATCAGGTTCCAGTCGAGGTGCGCGCAAGCCGCCGTACGGCGCTGGCCATGCGGTGGCTGAAGGATGCGGCGCGCAAGCGTGGCGAGAAATCCATGGGCGCGCGTCTGGCGGGTGAATTGCTGGATGCGGCCGAAGGCCGTGGTGGCGCAGTTAAGAAGCGTGAAGAGGTGCACCGCATGGCTGAGGCCAACAAGGCCTTCTCGCATTTCCGTTTCTAAACGTAACGCAGTTAACTAGCAGGTATATAAAGTGGCACGCACGACTCCTATTGAGCGCTATCGCAATATCGGCATTTCGGCCCATATTGATGCAGGCAAGACCACCACCACCGAACGCGTCCTGTTTTATACCGGCGTGTCGCACAAGATCGGTGAGGTTCATGATGGCGCGGCCACCATGGACTGGATGGAGCAGGAGCAGGAGCGTGGCATCACGATTACTTCGGCGGCGACGACCTGTTTCTGGAAGGGCATGGACGGCGGCTACCCCGAGCATCGTATCAATATTATTGATACGCCGGGCCACGTTGATTTCACGATTGAGGTTGAGCGTTCCATGCGCGTCCTGGATGGGGCCTGCATGGTGTATTGCGCTGTCGGTGGCGTGCAGCCGCAGTCCGAAACGGTGTGGCGTCAGGCAAACAAATACAAGGTTCCGCGCTTGGCTTTCGTCAACAAGATGGACCGTTCGGGCGCTGACTTCTTCAAGGTTTACGATCAGATGCGTTTGCGTCTGAAGGCGAATCCGATCCCGATTCAGGTGCCGATTGGCGCAGAAGACAAATTCGAAGGTGTGGTCGATCTCATTCGCATGAAAGCGATTTATTGGGATGAAGCCAGTCAGGGCATGAAGTTCGACTTGCGCGACATTCCTGCCGATTTGCAGGAAACCTGCAAAAAGTGGCGTGAGGCCATGCTGGAGGCTGCAGCCGAGTCTTCCGAAGAGATGATGAACAAGTATCTCGAGGAGGGTGACCTGTCGGAAGCGGACATCAAGTCTGGATTGCGCGCGCGTACGCTTGCCAGTGAAATCGTACCGATGGTGTGTGGAAGTGCGTTCAAGAACAAGGGTGTTCAGGCCATGCTTGATGCCGTCATTGAATTCATGCCGGCGCCTACCGACGTTCTCCCGGTTAAGGGCGAACTGGATGACGGTTCGATTGGCGAACGCAAATCGTCAGATGATGAGAAGTTTTCGGCGTTGGCCTTCAAGGTCGCGACCGACCCCTATGTGGGGCAACTGATCTTCTTCCGCGTGTACTCTGGCGTGGTGAAGTCTGGCGACACGATCTACAACCCGGTTAAGGGTCGTAAGGAGCGCCTGGGTCGTATTCTGCAAATGCATGCGAACCAGCGCGAAGAAATCAAGGAAGTGCGTGCGGGTGACATCGCGGCGGCTGTAGGCCTGAAGGATGTCACCACGGGTGACACGCTGTGCGATATGGCGGCTCAGATTACGCTTGAGCGTATGATTTTCCCTGAGCCGGTGATCCACGTTGCGGTTGAGCCAAAAACCAAGGCCGACCAGGAGAAAATGGGTATCGCCCTGGGCCGCTTGGCGCAGGAAGATCCGTCATTCCGTGTCCGTACCGATGAGGAAAGCGGTCAGACGATCATGTCCGGCATGGGTGAGCTGCACCTGGAAATTCTGGTTGACCGCATGCGTCGTGAGTTTGCCGTTGAGGCCAACGTGGGTGCGCCACAAGTGGCCTATCGCGAAGCGATCAAGAAAGAAGTTGAGCAGGAAGGCAAGCACGCCAAGCAGTCCGGCGGTAAGGGTCAATACGGCCATGTTTGGATCAAGATGGGTCCGAATGAAGCCGGAAAAGGCTTTGAGTTCATCGATGCGATCAAGGGTGGCACGGTTCCGCGCGAATACATCCCGGCGGTTGAAAAGGGTCTGCGCGAAGCTTTGACCAATGGCGTGCTGGCGGGCTTCCCCGTGGTCGACGTCAAGGTCACCCTATTTGATGGCTCTTACCACGATGTCGATTCGTCCGAATTGGCGTTTAAGCTGGCTGCCATTCTGGCTTTTAAGGACGGCATGCGTAAAGCCAGTCCGATTCTGCTTGAGCCTATGATGGCAGTCGAAGTGGAAACACCTGAGGACTACATGGGCGATGTGATGGGTGACTTGAACCGCCGTCGCGGCATCATCCAGGGTATGGACGATGCGAATGGCGTCAAGCTGGTCCGTGCTGAAGTGCCGCTTGCAGAGATGTTCGGCTATTCGACCGACTTGCGCTCGATGTCGCAGGGTCGTGCGACCTATTCGATGGAATTCAAGCATTACACTGAAGCGCCGAAGAGCGTCGCTGAAGCGGTTGTTGCCAAAAAATAATTTTGAATTTAAAGGGTACTTGAAATGGCTAAGGAAAAGTTTGCGCGGACCAAACCGCACGTAAACGTAGGCACGATTGGACACGTTGACCACGGCAAGACCACCTTGACCGCGGCGATCACCACCATTTTGTCGAAGAAGTTTGGTGGTTCGGCCAAGAAATATGATGAGATTGACAGTTCGCCCGAAGAAAAGGCGCGCGGC
>JAWOJD010000124.1:0-2720 GCA_046484355.1 Thiobacillus sp. | reverse complement strand
CCGGGCGGGCTGCTGGTGTTTGCCACCTTCGGACCGGACACCTTGAAGGAATTGCGCACGGCGTTTTCGGTCATCGACGATGCGCCGCACGTCAATCAGTTTGTCGACCTGCACGACGTCGGCGACATGCTGATCCATGCCGGGTTTTCCAGTCCGGTGATGGAAATGGAAATGCTGACGCTGACCTACGCGGATCTCAAAACCCTGATGCGCGACCTGAAAGGGCTGGGCGCGCACAATGCTGCGTCGACGCGCAAGCGCGGCCTGCTCGGCAAATCGGCATGGGCCAGGCTTGAGCAGGCGTATGAAGTGCACCGGCTGGAAGGGCGCTTGCCGGCCACTTTTGAAGTGATCTACGGTCATGCGTGGGCGGGTGACAAGACGCAGCGCGAGGACGGTCGCCAGGTGATCGAATTCAACATCAGCCAGCGCCGCCGCAAGCAGGGGTTGGCATGAAGGGATTTTTTGTCACCGGCACGGATACGGGCGTTGGCAAGACGCGGGTGGCGGTGGCGATGATTCACGCATTGCGGGCGCAAGGCCTGCGCGTGGCGGCGATGAAGCCGGTGTCGGCTGGCAGCAAGGCGGGCGAGTTGAACGAGGACGTGGTGGCGCTGATGCAGGCCGCCAACGTCACGGCTGCGGTGCGAGACGTCAATCCGTATCACTTTGTCGAGCCGATTGCCCCGCATATCGCGGCAGAGCAGGCGGGCGTGCAAATCGAGCTGTCCCGCATTGTCGAGGCGTATTCAAGGCTGGCCGCAGCGGCCGATGTGGTGGTGGTCGAAGGCGCGGGCGGTTGGCGGGTGCCGTTGAGTGCGCGTGAAGACATGGCCGATCTGGCGCAGGCGCTCGGCCTGCCGGTGGTGATGGTGGTGGGCTTGCGCCTGGGTTGCCTCAACCATGCCGTGCTGACGGCGGAGGCGATCGTCAGGCGTCAGGTTCAATGGGCCGGCTGGGTTGGCAACCACGTCGATCCCGAAATGGCATCACAGGCGGAAAACGTGTCCGCCCTGCAAACGCGTCTGCCCGGCCCGTGTCTGGGGATTCAGGCCTTTGGGGCTTCGGAGCCCGTTTGGGCTGAAACGAAGCAATGGCAGACACTGCCTGCAGAATAAGCATCTTAGAATACTCGTTAATAACGATATTCTGCATGTAAATCAATGGGTTAATCCGACCATTCATCTTGTTTATGCGGGTGACGTCGTGGTACTGTCTGCGACATGTTGCCGCAGACAGGGTGCTTGAATTCCGAAATTCGTCAGTGGGATGCGGGAGCCGGTACGGACAATCCGGCAGGCACCTTTGTGTTCCATTCGCGCCCCCGGTGTTCGCTCACCCGCACGCAGGAACGCTGGTTTTTTCGAAGTCTGGTGGTGCTGTGTTTTGGGCCGGCGATTGGCTTTGCCGCATTGGGATACTGGCTGGTCCTGCCGTTTGCGGGACTTGAAATCGGATTGTTGGCATGGGCGCTGGAGACCATGCGCAAACGGGAGGGTAACTACGAAACACTCACGATCGACGGCGATGCGGTAGTGCTGGAGTGGCGCGAAGGCGCTCGCAGTGGCTGCCGGGAAATGAACCGCCGGTGGGCGCGTGTCCAGTGTGATTGCATATCGCCTGGCAGGAATTGCCGCATCAGCATGCGCTCGCATGGACTTGAAACAGAGCTTGGCCAGTACCTGAGTGACGAGGCGCGGCTGCAACTGGCCACGACGTTACGCAACAGATTGCAAGTAGGTTGAAAGTGCTCGACACGTTGCAGGCAACCATAACAAACCACGCCGCAACGATAACCAATAACTGGGAAGAGGACGGGAGAGAGAGATGAAAAGCATGTGGCATTGGATAGGCATGCCGCTGGCGGCCCTTGCGGCCAGCCAGCCGGCACTGGCGGAATATGCATACAACCTGCAAACGCCAGCCAGCAAGGTGGCGCAGGATGTGTTCGAGCTTCACACCCTCATCATGCTGGTGTGCCTGGGGATCTTCATCGTGGTGTTCGGGGCGATGTTTTATTCGCTGCTGAAGCATCGCAAGTCGGTGGGTCACAAGGCCGCCCATTTTCATGAAAACACCACAGTCGAGATCATCTGGACGGTGATTCCTTTCGTCATCCTGATGGGCATGGCCTATCCCGCCGCGAGGGTGGTGATCGACATGAAAGACACGAGTAACCCGGACATGACGATCAAGGTCACGGGCTATCAGTGGAAGTGGGGATACAACTACCTCAACGACGACATCAGCTTCTACAGCAGCCTTTCGACTCCGCGTGAGCAGATCAATGGCGATGCCAAGAAGGGCGAACACTATCTGCTTGAAGTGGATGAGCCGATGGTGGTGCCGGTCGGCAAGCGCGTGCGCCTGTTGATCACCGCCAACGACGTGCTGCACGCCTGGTGGGTGCCCGCACTCGGCACCAAGCAGGATGCGATTCCCGGATTTATCCGCGACAGCTGGTTCAAGGCTGACAGGATCGGCACCTATCGCGGTCAGTGTGTCGAGCTGTGCGGTAAAGACCACGGCTTCATGCCGATCGTGGTCGAGGTCGTCTCTGAAGAAGACTACGCTGCCTGGGTGGCAAAGAAAAAGGGCGCAGCCCAGAGCGCGGCTGAAGACAACACCAAAACGTTTGAGATCGCCGACCTGATGGCACGAGGCGAGCAGGTCCATCAGGCCAACTGTGTGGCCTGCCATCAGGCCGACGGCATGGGGAT
>JAWOJD010000119.1:0-4658 GCA_046484355.1 Thiobacillus sp. | reverse complement strand
GATCGGACTTGACTCGGCCTCTGGTGCCAGATATTCACCGATCAGGAACGTGGTGGCCTGCCAGCTCGTCATTTGCATGCCCAGTTGCTGCACGAACCGCTGCAGCTCGGCCACGTTCTGGTTATCGCGCTTGGCTGACTGCACCACCGATCGAAACGAATCCACGAACACCAGGCTGGGTGCATAAGCTTTCACTTCGTCGTCGATGCGTGCCAGGACGCGGTCAAAATCACCCTCCAGGAGCTCTGCAGACAGGTTGACGAAACGGATCGAGTCATTGATTTTGTCGTGGTCAAAAAACGTGAATTGCTGTTGGTAGCGGAGCATCTTCAAAGGGGGTTCCCCGAGTACCGTAAAGAACAGTGCCCGGTATTGCGGGTTGGCCAGCGAGAACATGATCTGGTGAGCGAGCGTTGTTTTTCCGCTTCCCGGCGTGCCCGCAATCAAGTTAAACGAAAATTCCGGCAGGCCTCCGCCCAACAGGTTGTCCAGGCCCGGTACGCCGGATGGCAGACAACGTATGTTTACCTTGTTACTCATGCTTGAACTCCTTGCGGGTGCTGGTCGAAGCGTCATCGCCCCAGGCAGAACATAAAATACGGGTGGTTAACGGTTCGCCAATAAGCGCGGCCAGGATGCCGGTGAACGTGAGCAGTAACAGGCTGTTTGCTTCGCGGGCTTGCGACGGTGTTTGTCCTTCAAGGCTCTTTTTTAATTCTGCGAACCGCTGATCATCAGGCTGCGACAGTGAGCTGGTCGTGAGCCAGGGAAATGTCGGCTGGGCAAGGAATACACTTCTCGCATACAGTGAGTTGAACCCATCTTCACCCACGATCGAAATGATTTGGGTCGCCATCTTCTCCCATAAGCCAATCGCAGCATCCGCAACTTTTTCAGGGTGGCGTGCCATGAGGCTTTCGATTAACCGGTGCCGCTGCGGGTCTCTGGTTTCCATAGGCAACATATCAATAATCGGCGGATATCAACGACGATGCTGGCATGAAGCCGCTCTCCGGGGTCAAGCATCCCGAGCTGGGTAAACGTTTACCCGGAGGCATATTGGCCATATTCGTCGTCCTGTTTTTTGAAGCCTTGTGGCGTGCTTTTTAGTACGAGTGATGCGCTCGATTCGCGCCGCGAGCAGGGTGGCGAGTCGATGGTACTACGATCCTGCCTGCCTGAAAAAACAGGGTGCGCCCATTCGCCTGATTCGTGCTGACGAGGCAAGAGAAACGCGATGTCGATAATGAGTCGCCGATCTGCTGGACTGGGAGGCCGTGTCATTCCCTTCTAACCAGAGTGGTGCTATGCGCGAGATCGCATAACCAAAGTGAAGAGGGAGATCAGCCCAGCTTGGGTAAATTATTGCGACCTGATTCTTCTTCTGCTCTTGATTCCGTTTTTGCGCGCAACCATTCGCCCAGCATCAACTGGGTTGCTTTCAATCTCCCGCGCGCTCAATCAATTTCAAAGCTCAATTCAAAAACACCTTCAGCTTAAATCCACCTCGACGTGGTGCTCGCGACGGTCATCCACCAGTGGGATATGGCCTTGCGGCCGTCCTGCCACCACTACACCGGTTTCATGTACCAGGACACCGTCCACCGTCACGCGGATCGTTTGTCCCGATTGTTCACCGATGCGCCTGACGGTGATGTGGTAGACCGTCTCGCGATAGCGGTAGTGGATTTTGTAAGTTTCCCATTCAGCCGGGATGCACGGCACAATCCGCAGATGGTCGACTTCGAGCTGCAGGCCGAGCAGGGTTTCCACGGTCAGCCGGTACATCCAGCCCGCTGCCCCGGTGTACCAGCTCCACCCGCCGCGGCCGGTGTGCGGCGACACGCCGTAGATGTCCGCGCACATGACGTAAGGTTCGACCTTGTAGCGCGCGATCGTCTCCGGCGTGCTGCCGTGATGGACAGGATTGAGCAGGGCGAAGAATTCCCAGGCGCGTTCGGTGTCGCCCATCATGGCAAACGCCATCGTGGTCCAGATCGCGGCATGGGTGTATTGGCCACCGTTTTCGCGCACGCCAGGGATGTAGCCCTTGATGTAACCGGGCTCCAGCGCTGATTTGTCGAAGGGCGGGTCGAGCAGCTGGATGATCTGCTTGTCGCGCCGCACCAGGCGCTGGTCCACCGCTGCCATTGCCTGGCGGGCGCGCACCGGGTCGCCGCCTTTCGAGATGACCGCCCAGCTCTGGCTGATCGAATCGATCTGGCATTCGTCGTTGCTGGACGAGCCCAGCGGGGTGCCGTCGTCGAAGTAGGCACGCCGGTACCAGGTGCCATCCCAGGCCTGGGCCTCGATATTGCTGCGCAGCTGGGCCGCCTGGGCGCTGCACAACTCGGCAAATTCCTGGTCACTGCGGTCGCGCGCCAGGCCGGCAAACAGCTCGAGATTCTCGACCAGGAACCACGCCAGCCACACACTCTCGCCACGGCCCTCCTTGCCGACGAGATTCATGCCGTCGTTCCAGTCGCCGCAGCCCATCAGCGGCAAATGATGGGTGCCGAAGCGCAGGCCGTGCTTGAGGGCACGCACGCAGTGCTCGTACAGGCTGGCCGCTTCGGACGAGCGTTGCGGCTGGTCGTAGTAGGCCTCCTCTTCCGCGTACAACTCGCGGCCTTCCAGAAAATGGATGGACTCGTCGAGCACGCCGGTGTCGCCGGTCGTCCGCACATAACGGCTGACGGCATAGGGCAGCCACAGATAGTCGTCGGAAAAGTGGGTGCGCACGCCTTGGCCGTTGGGCGGGTGCCACCAGTGCTGCACGTCACCCTTGATGAACTGGCGTCCGGCGTGCCGGATCAGCTGCTCGCGGGCGAGCCACGGCGTCGCATGCACCAGCGCCATGGTGTCCTGCAACTGGTCGCGGAAGCCGTAGGCGCCACCGGACTGGTAATAGCCGCTGCGCCCCCACAGCCTGCAGGACAGGGTCTGGTAGACCAGCCAGCCGTTGGCCAGCACGTTCAGTGCGGGGTCCGGCGTATCGACCTGCACCGCGCCCAGGGTACGGTTCCAGTGTTCCCACACGGTCTCCAATGCCTGGCGTGCGCTCGCGCGCCCGCCGAAACGCTGGATGAAATGCCGAGCTTCGCCGTCGTCACGAGCCGCACCGAACACGAACACGATCTCGCGCGTTTGTCCTGCGGCCAGTTCGATCCGGGTCTGGATCGCGGCGCACGGATCCATCCCAGCCCCGGTCCTGCCCGACAGGCGCTTGCGGCGCATCACCGCCGGGCTGGCCAGCGAGCCGTTGCGGCCGATGAACTCGGCGCGGTTTCCGCTCACTGACCGCTCGCGTTCGCTGACATGGGCAAACACCACCCGGTTTGCGCATTCGCGGCCATAGGCATTGCGGGCAAACAGCGCCCCGCTGTGCGGATCGGTTTCGGTGACGATGTGCATCAGGTTGGCGTGGCGCCACTCGCCCATCACCAGTTCCCAATACCCGGTCAAGGACAGGCTGCGCGGGCGCTTCGACTGGTTGTGCAGCTTGACCACCACGAACTTCACCGGGGCGTCCATGGCGACGTAGGTGAACAGCTCCGAGGCAATGCCGGCTTCATAGTGCTCGAACACGCTGTAGCCGAAGCCGTGCCGGCACACGTAGCCCGACTTGCCACGCGCAGGCAGGGGTGTCGGCGACCAGAACGCGCCCGTTTCCTCGTCGCGGATATAGAGTGCCTCGCCGCTGCTGTCGGAGAGCGGGTCGTTGTGCCAGGGGGTCAGCCGGAACTCGTGCGCGTTTTCCGCCCAAGTGTACGCGCTGCCGCTTTCGCTGACGACGGTGCCGATGTGCGGGCTGGCGATGACGTTGACCCACGGCGCCGGCGTGGTCTGGCCGGCTTCGAGGGTGACGATGTATTCGTGCCCGTCGGGCGTGAAGCCGCCCAGGCCGTTGCTGAAAATGCGCTCGCGCGCCGCCAGCGGATAAACCGGTTCGGCCGCCGCTTGCTGCGAGGGCTCGAGGCGGTCCGACGTACGCTCTGCCGACACCCGGCGCTCCACCTGCTCGATCAGGGTCTCGGCGGTATCGCTGAAGACGATGCGGGCAACCGTCTGCAGCAGCACCCGCTCGTCCTCGGAAAGCTCTTCGGCGCGCCGCACGAAGACGCCGCCCGGCTTGTCGATCACCTGCGCTTCGGGCCCCGCGTTGATCAGCCCCATGATCAGGTCCTGCAGCACCGCCCGGTAGCCCGAGAAATCCTCGTTCACGATCACCAGGTCGGCGGCCAGGCCCTTCATGCGCCAGTAGGCATGCGCCTGCAGCACCTGCTTGACCAGATCGATGCGGTTGAGGTCGCCGATTTGCAGCAGGACGATCGGCAGATCGCCCGAGATGCCGAAGCGCCACAGCCCGGACTGCCCCAGCCGGTTGCGCCCGGTCGGGGATCACCGGACCAGGTTAGGAGCACCGAATTGGGTCGCCAACGGCCAAGGCGCCGCGGGTGCGCACTCGTGCAGGGCGAGATCGGCCGCGGCGCCTTGGCGAACTCGGCCGAGGTCGCGCAGAACTGCGCGCCTCGCGACACCGCTACTAAGGCGTCAACGATTCGCTTGGCGACTCCCCGCTCGAAGCATGATGTAGCGTCCGGATACCTGGTAGCGATTTCGAATGTGGTCGTTGAAGTAACGACCGTGCGACGGCG
>JAWOJD010000112.1:0-5288 GCA_046484355.1 Thiobacillus sp. | reverse complement strand
CCCAGAGGAGAAGGGTCCCGGTTGAGGAACTCGCAGAGTTCTCGGAGGCCGGTGCATGCGGAACCGCAGCCGTTATCAGTCCCATCGCAAAGATTGTGGATCCTGACAGGAACAAGGTCTATGAATATGGGCTTGCACCCACTGGGAAGCGCCGCCTTTGCACGGCGCACGCCATTGCGGTCGGTGGCGCTGACCAAATCCAATGGCCGGTGTCGCGCTGGTTGCTGCCGTTAACGCGGGACTCTGCCTGAACGGCAGCTTTGGTCACCGGCGAGGGACGGCACCCGACCCCTAGTTGAGTTCTATGCATAGGGGTCGTTGTACTAAACCGCTGACGCGGTAGTGGTAGGCATGGTGCCGGATTTGGTGGATCAGATTTACAGGAACCTCCCATCGGAGAACGATGAAGTCGCTGCTTGCAGCACTTCACTCAATCCAGATAAGGAGCCCTACCATGACCCGACTACGCCAGCGGATGCTCGAAGACATGGCCGTCCGCAACCTCGCCGAGAACACCCAATCGGCCTATGTGCAACAGGTCGTCGCCTATGCACGGCATTTTCACCGTCCGCCAGAGGAACTTGGTCCGGAAGCGGTTCGTGCCTATCAAATCCATCTGACGCAGACCCGAATGCTTTCCCCAAGCAGTATCAGCGTTGCGACTGGCGCACTGCGTTTCCTCTACAACGTAACGCTCAAACGGGGCTGGGGCGTGGAAGAGATTCCGATGCCCAAGCGGCCATTCAGGCTGCCGGTAATCCTCAGCCGCGACGAAGTAATGCATTTCCTGGACTCGGTCGACAGCACCAAGCACCGAGCGATCCTCATGACGGCCTATGCGGCCGGCTTGCGTGTCTCCGAAGCCACTCACCTCAAGGTGACGGACATCGACAGCCAGCGGATGATGCTCCGAGTCGATCAAGGCAAAGGGCGGAAAGATCGCTATGTGATGCTCTCGCCGCGCTTGCTCGAGGTGTTGCGCACCTACTGGAAGGCCGACCGCCCGACGCTGTGGCTGTTTCCGGGCGACCTGCCTGGGCAGCCGATCACCCGCGGGGCCGTTGAACTGGCCTGCCAGAAAGCGCACCGCGCATCGGGCATTGCCAAGCCGATCACGCCGCACTCGCTGCGTCACGCGTTCGCGACCCACCTGCTTGAATCGGGCACCGATGTACGCACCATCCAGCTCCTGCTCGGTCACCGCAGCCTGGCCACGACCTCGCGCTACCTGAAGGTCGCCACCAGCACCGTGTGCGCCACGACCAGTCCCTTCGACTTGTTACCCAAGGTTGAACCGCCACCCATTTCTCCCCCTGATTTCTGAGGTGGGCGTTGCGCCCCACCGGGCTCGAGGTCGCGGACATCTTCCGCCAGGCCGGGCCTGCCTATCGCCAGCAACACACTGATGCCCTCAGCCGTGGGCAGCGCTGTGTCATGAGCGCGATCGAGCGTTGTCGCACCGCTGCGCTTGGCGGACACGTCGAACAGTGTGACGCCTGCGGTCATCAGCGCATCGCGTTCAATAGTTGCCGCAATCGGCACTGTCCGAAGTGTCAGTCCCTGGTGCGCGCGCAATGGCTGGAAGACCGTCAGGCCGATCTCATTCCAGTCGAGTATTTCCACGTGGTCTTCACGCTACCCGAGGAGATCGCCGCGATCGCCTACCAGAACAAGGCCGTGGTCTACGAGATCCTGTTTCACGCAACCGCCGAGACCTTGCGCACGATCGCGGCCGATCCCAAGCACCTGGGTTGCGAGATCGGCTTCGTCGCCATTTTGCATACCTGGGGACAGAATCTGCTGCATCACCCGCATCTGCATTGTGTGGTACCGGGTGGCGGACCGAGTGCCGATGGCGAACGCTGGGTCTCCTGCCACCCAGGGTTCTTTCTGCCGGTGCGCGTGCTCTCCCGGCTCTTTCGCCGGCTGTTTCTGGCGCAATTGCAGCACGCCTTTGACGCGGGCCACCTACGTTTCTTCAACGCGCTTGAAGCGCTTCAAGCTCCCGGCGCCTTCGCCCGCTATCTGGCTCCCGTCAGGCAAGCCGAGTGGGTGGTTTACGCCAAACCACCGTTTGGCGGACCCCAGCATGTCCTCGAGTATCTCGGTCGCTACACGCATCGGGTGGCCATCTCCAATAATCGTCTCATCAACTTCGTTGAGGACAAGGTCAGCTTTCGCTGGAAGGATTACCGCCACGCCTCGCGTCAGAAGGTCATGCGCCTGGACGCGCAAGAGTTCATGCGCCGCTTCCTGCTGCATGTTCTTCCGAGCGGGTTCCAACGGATTCGCCATTACGGCTTCCTGGCCAATCGCCATCGCGCGGTCAAACTAGCCCGCTGCCGCAAGTTGCTTGGCGCGCCCGTTCCCGTCGTCACACTTCCCGATGCGTCTGCCGACTACCACGACCGTTACGAGCAGCTCACCGGTAAGTCGCTGCGTGACTGTCCGCAGTGCGGTCGTGGTCACATGGTTTGCATCGAAACCTTCCTGCCAGGCACCCTGCCACGCGGCCCGCCGCACGATCACTCATGCATTCCAACACCCCCTCACTGCTGACTGCTTTCCGATTGCCCTCGCGGAACGGCGGGCTTCCTGTTGTCAGAGCGGGCACGCGCCAACGTCATACACTCCTGTTACGGCTGGTTTCTCTATCATATCGAGCATCCCGGCCATCAGACCTCCGGCGCCCGGCCACGAAATCAATACATGGGCTTCGGCCGCACGCCTCTCACCTCTGCTACTCCCTCACTTCGACGCTGCCGCTTTGAATCAATCCCCATAGCGCCACCGTCGGTGCGGCGGTTCAGCACAACACGATTTTTAGCCTACCGGCCGCGGTGGCGGCACCTCGCTACTCATCAACCTCAGTGCGCCGCGTCCGCCAGACTAAAAACGCTCTGCATTATGTAGCGCTCCACATAAGGTCGAAAAGTGTGAATAGGCTTTGCGACTGCTTTCCGTGCGAACCAGCCGTCCCAGTGACGGCTATCTGGTGAGAACGAATTTCCGCTTCTGGCCGATTGTGTGAATTAGACGTGGTGCCCGTAAGCCGACCGTGGCAATTTCGCTGGATGGCTCAACGGCTGCTTTCGGGCGCCTACCCTCAAAGACAGCCCCCGGCCAACTGCCGCCGGTTGGCTAGTTGGTGCCAACCGTCACAATGTTGGCCTTTGCGGACGATCAAGCTAGCCGGTCACATCGAAGGCTCGTCAATGGCCTATATATAAATAGGGTTTTGCCGATGCAACTTATTCAAAAAGGGAGGAAGCCATGAGAACAGGTATGTTCCATGCATTGGGCTGGGTTCTTGTTGGTATGGTCGTTATGGGTCTAATCGTTTGGTTTGCGATGCCCTCGATGATGCTTGTGACACACAAGAGTAATCGTAGCTACGACGACACGATTGTCGCCATTAGCGAGGCAGTGAAGAGCAAGCAGGACTGGCGCGTATTGAATGTCTATGACTATCAGAAGACTACGGAAGCCTTCGGTGCAATCGAGCGCACTGGTAGCGTGTCCATATGCAACCCTCGCTACGCTTCACGGATTCTTGCGAATCCAGCCGACCGCCGGGTTTCAGCATTCATGCCTTTGGGAATCGGCGTCTATGAGGACAAGACCGGCCAAGTCTATGTATCGCAGTTGAATGTTGGTCTGATGGGCATGATGTTCGGAGGAACCATCGCAGATGTAATGGGATCCGCAGGCCAAGATTTGGATGCTGCCATTGCATCAGTTACGACCAAGTAGCACTGGCGCGAACGCAGCTATTTGTTGGTCAATACATTTTCGAGTGACTCTTAGGATGGCTTTGAGACCGCCGCCGAGGATTGACACACAACCGTCCGGAATGAGGTGAGAGTCATCTGTGAAAATGCAAACGCCAATGACTGCTGAGGGTCTGTTGTGTTGAAAAACGCCTAACAGGCGTTGGCTACGGAGTCTTCCCAAAAACTCGGCCCCGCAGAATTGGCTACATTCAACGATCGATCATGAGTTGATGGTTTAAAGACCCCCAAAACACTGCCGCAAACTTTCCCCAAAGAGTTTTTCAACAGAATCGGTCAGCTGCCGTCCTTCGCTGCTAAAAAATGCGGCCATTCAGGCGGCGTACTCCCTAAACGTCGGCAACCTGCGCGACACCGGTCATTCAGCTGTGGTGGCGCCACCGGCCGCAATGGCCGACCTCCTGTCATCCAGGGCAGCCAGTTCGACCGTCTGCTCCCTGGCAACTATGAGACTTTCGTCGGCTGTGGTTTCATGTGGCGGGCTTGGACTGGAATGCGTGGCGCGTTTGAATTGGAATGGGTGGCTGAATTCACTGGAATGCGCACTGGTTGTACGTGGCGTTCGTGATCGACGTATTCGCCCGGCGCATCGTCGGCTGGCGGGTCAGCCGATCGATGACGACGGACTTCGTGCTCGACGCGCTGGAGCAGGCGTTGTATGCCCGCCAGCCGGAGCGCGACGGCAGTCTCGTCCATCATTCGGACCGGGGCTCGCAGTACGTCAGCATCCGTTACAGCGAGCGCCTGTCCGAAGCAGGTATCGAGCCGTCGGTCGGCAGTAAGGGCGACAGCTACGACAACGCCTTGGCCGAGACGATCAACGGGCTGTACAAGGCGGAGCTGATCCACCGGCGCGGCCCGTGGAAGACGCGGGAAGCGGTCGAACTGGCGACGCTGGAATGGGTGGCGTGGTTCAACCACGTCCGGCTGCTCGAACCCATCGGCTATATCCCGCCCGCCGAAGCTGAGGCAAACTACTACCGGCAACTCGCCGAACAGGCCGAGTCAATGGCCTGTACTTAAACCAAATGGCCTCCACGAAACCCGGGGCGGTTCAGATCATGCCCATCATCGAAGTCAACCCCCTCACCAAGGAATATCGCCTGGGTGCCATGCAGGGTCTCAAGCAGACCCTGCTCAACACCGCTGCACGCCTGACCGGCACAAAAACACAGGAGCGCCCCCTGTTCAAGGCACTGGATGACGTCAGCTTCAGCATCGAGCAAGGCGGGGTGATCGCTCCCCGCACGGTCCGGCGCTGGTGTTGCTCAATGTGATTGCGCACAACCCACAGGCTGTCATTGAGGCCTTGACCAAATAGAGACGCCCTTGTAATCGAGGTCGGCAACCTTCGGGCACGGGCCGACTTGATGCGACAGATTGCCGCCATCATCAAGGCCAACGACTGGAAACAGGCTGAAGCCGCCACCCATTGCGGTGTCACCCAGCCGCGCATCAACGACCTGTTGCGCGGACGCGTGTCCCGGTTCTCGCTCG
>JAWOJD010000062.1:0-7462 GCA_046484355.1 Thiobacillus sp. | reverse complement strand
AGCCCCCAACACGTGGGGGCTTTGTGAGTCCAACCAGCAGAGCCCGATGGCTCTGTTTTTGATTGCGGCGACGCTTACTTGTTCTTGTTCGCGATCATGTCCTGGATGATCGGTGCCAGGATCAATTCCATGGCAAAGCCCATCTTGGCGCCCGGCACCACGATGGTGTTGCGGCGCGACATGAAGGAGTTCGGGATCATGTTCAGCAGGTTGGGGAAGTCGACGCCCTTGGGTTCGCGGAAGCGGATCACGATGAAGCTTTCGTCCGGCGTCGGAATGTCGCGCGAGATGAAGGGGTTGGAGGTGTCGACCGTGGACACGCGCTGGAAGTTGATGTCGGTGAGCGAGAACTGCGGGGTGATGTAGTTCACGTAGTCCGGCATGCGGCGCATGATGGTGTCGACGATGACGTCGGCTGAATAGCCGCGCTCGGCGCTGTCACGGTGGATTTTCTGGATCCACTCGAGGTTGACGATGGGCACCACGCCGATGCCGAGGTCGACGTGCTTGGAGACGTCGACGGCATCAGTCTTGACCAGGCCATGCAGGCCTTCGTAGAACAGCACGTCGGAGCCGCTGGGCACGTCTTCCCACGGGGTGAACTCACCGGGGTTGAGGCTGGTATTGAGGCGCGTGTTGTGCTCGGCGGCCTCTTCGTCGCTGTGGATGTAGTAGCGCTTTTTGCCGCCACCGGTCTTGCCATAGGTCTCGAACAGCTCGGCCAGTTTGTCAAAGTGGTTGGACTGCGGGCCGAAATGGCTGAAGGACATGTTGCCTTCGGCCTCGGCTTTCTTGACGGCCTCCTTGAAGTCGGCCCGAGCCAGGCTGTGGAAGCTGTCGCCCTCGATCACGGCGGCGTTGATCTGTTCGCGGAAGAAAATGTGCTCGAACGCGCGCTTGACGGTGGTGGTGCCGGCACCGGATGAACCCGTAACGGCAATGACGGGATGCTTCTTGGACATGCTGTGACTCCCTGAAGAGGATGAAAATGAAAGCGAAAACAGCCCATTTTACCTGCGCAGGGGAGGGCTTGTCACTCATGTGCGCAAGCCCCGGCTGGGTGGCCTACATGGCGAATTCGAGGCGTTCCTCAACCTTTTTCAGCGCGGTGGCGGCACAGGCAGCATCCTTTTCGCCACCCGGCGCGCCCGAGATGCCTACCGCGCCGATCAGGCTGCCGGCCGCGCGAATCGGCAGGGCGCCGTCCATCACGATCAGCCCGGCCATATGGTTGAGTTCGGGGCGGATATCGCCTCGCGCGGCGCGAAACTCGCCAGAGCCGATCCCCGACATGATGGTCATCCCGGCCTTCCGTTCGGCGATTTCAAGCGTGTGGCGCGATGCCAAGGTGTCGCGCAGGGCGGCCTGCACGTTGCCGGCGCGGTCGAGCACTACGGCAGCGACGTTGTAGCCGTCCTGGCGGCAGGCCTCGACCGAGGCCATGGCGATGTCGCGTGCCAGTTCCAGCGAAATCTGTTTGACCGACAGCATATCGGGCTGCTGGGCAAGGGCGGGCAGGGTGGTGGCAAGCAAAGCAAGCGATAACAGTGATTTCATGGTGTCTCCTTTTATGGTTGTACGGGGTGGGTGCGACTGGGATGCCCCCACTCTCCTCAATGATAATGACTTTGCAGGCGGTTGAGGGGGGGAGAGCATGCCAGACGGGCGAGTCGGCAGGCCGGGCAGGTATAATCGGCCGCCTTGAAACTGTGCGGTTGTTGCGATGCAAGAAAAATACCTTCCCTCGGAAATCGAGCGTGCCGCGCAGGCGAAATGGATGGCCAGCCAGACTTTTCGTGCCAGCGAGGCATCGGATCGTCCGAAATACTATTGCCTGTCGATGTTCCCCTACCCCTCGGGCAAGCTGCACATGGGACACGTGCGCAACTACACCATCGGCGACGTACTGGCGCGCTATCACGCGATGCGCGGCTTCAACGTGATGCAGCCGATGGGCTGGGACGCCTTCGGCCTGCCGGCCGAGAATGCGGCCATCGCCAACAATGTGCCGCCCGCCGCCTGGACCTACGCCAACATCGACCACATGCGGACGCAGCTGCAGGCACTGGGATTTGCCGTCGACTGGTCGCGCGAGCTGGCCACCTGCAAGCCGGACTACTACCGCTGGGAACAGTGGCTGTTCACCCGCCTGTTCGAAAAGGGCGTGATCTACAAGAAGATGGCAACGGTGAACTGGGACCCGGTGGACCAGACCGTGCTCGCCAACGAACAGGTGATCGACGGGCGCGGCTGGCGCTCGGGTGCGCTGGTCGAGAAGCGCGACATCCCGATGTACTTCTTCCGCATCACCCAGTATGCCGACGAACTGCTGTCCGGTCTCGACACCCTGCCGGGCTGGCCGGAGCGGGTGAAGACCATGCAGGCCAACTGGATCGGCAAGAGCGTGGGTGTGCGCTTTGCCTTCCCGTACCAGATGGACGGCAAGGACGAGCAGCTGTGGGTGTTCACCACCCGCGCCGACACCATCATGGGCGTGACCTTCTGCGCCGTCGCCGCCGAACACCCGCTGGCCACCCGTGCCGCGCGGGACAAGCCTGAGCTTGCCGCCTTCATCGCCGAGTGCAAGCAGGGCAGCGTCGCCGAAGCCGACATGGCGACGATGGAGAAAAAGGGCATGGACACCGGCATCACCGTCACCCATCCACTCACCGGCGAAGCGATCCCGGTGTGGGTCGGCAATTATGTGCTGATGAGCTACGGTGATGGCGCGGTGATGGCGGTGCCGGCGCACGATGAACGCGACTTCGGTTTTGCCCTGAAATATGGCCTGCCGATCAAGCAGGTCATCAAATCGGGCACTCAAGGTGAAATTGAGAAAGAGCTCGCAAGCAATACTTGGAACGAGCAAGGCCGGGCTCAGTGGAAAGAAAGCCTAATCGAAAACTCCTTTGCGCCGGATGCATGGCGTGACTGGTATGCGTTCAAAGACGGAGTCTGTGTTAACTCCGGCAAGTACGACGGTCTCAGCTACGAGGCCGCGGTTGATGCCATCGCCGTCGACCTCGCTGCCAAAGGTCTGGGCGAGAAGAAAACCCAGTTCCGCCTGCGCGACTGGGGCATTTCTCGACAGCGCTACTGGGGCTGCCCGATCCCGATCGTCCATTGCGACAGCTGCGGTGACGTGCCGGTGCCGGCCGACCAGTTGCCGGTGGTGTTGCCCGAAGACGTGGTGCCGGATGGTTCGGGCAATCCACTCAACAAGCGCACCGACTTCGTCAACTGCAGCTGCCCGGCGTGCGGCCAGCCAGCGCGGCGTGAAACCGACACGATGGACACGTTTGTCGAGTCGTCGTGGTACTACGCCCGCTATGCCTGCCCCGATTTCGACGGCGGCATGCTCGATGCGCGCGCCAACACCTGGCTGCCGGTCGACCAGTACATCGGTGGCATCGAGCACGCGATCCTGCATTTGCTGTATGCGCGCTTCTTCCACAAGTTGATGCGCGACGAGGGGCTGGTGACGAGCGACGAGCCGTTCCAGAACCTGCTGACGCAGGGCATGGTCATCGCCGATACGTATTACCGTGAAGACGCCAGCGGCAAGAAAACCTGGTACAACCCGGCCGATGTGGTTGTCGATGACAGCGGCGCCAGACTGAAATCCGACGGCCAGCCAGTGACCGCCGGCGGCACCGAAAAGATGGCGAAGTCGAAGAACAACGGCGTCGATCCGCAGGCGTTGATCGACCAGTACGGCGCCGATACTGCGCGGCTGTTCACCATGTTTGCCGCACCGCCCGAGCAGAGCCTGGAATGGTCGGATGCCGGGGTGGAAGGCGCGCATCGCTTCCTGAAGCGGCTGTGGAAAATGGCGTTCGATCACCTTCAGGGCGGTGCGGTTGCGGCCTGTGCCGGCGGCGAATTGCCGGAAGCCGCCAAAACCCTGCGCCGACAGTTGCATCAGACCATCCGGAAGGTGTCCGACGACATCGAGCGCCGCAAGCAGTTCAACACCGCCATTGCCGCGGTGATGGAATTGATGAACGCACTGGCCAAACTGGACGGCGACGATGCGCTCACCCGCAGCGTGCGACAGGAAGCGCTCGAAGCCGCAGTCGCCCTGCTTGCCCCCATCGTGCCTCACATCTGCGAAGCGCTCTATGTTGAATTGAAACCTGGCGCCGAACTCAGGCCGGGCGCCGCGATGACATGGCCGATGGTGGACGAAGCCGCCCTGGTGCAGGACGAGATCGAACTCATGTTGCAGGTCAACGGCAAGCTGCGCGGGCAGATTCGCGTGGCGGCAACGGCGGCGCGCGACGCCATCGAGGTTGCTGCGCTGGCCAGCGAGTCCGCCCAGAAATACCTGGAAGGCCAATCCCCGAAAAAAGTGGTGGTGGTGCCCGGCCGTTTGGTTAATATCGTCATATGAACCGTCGACTTTTCCTGACCGCAATCCCGGTCGCGCTCGCTGCAGGGTGCGGCTTTCAGCTGCGCCGGCTCGATGGGATGCCGTTTGCCAGCCTGTATATCGATGCGCCCTCAGGCAGCGAAGTCGCGCAGCACATTCGCAAAGCCCTGGCGGCCCATAAAGGCCTCCGCCTGACGGCATCTGTCGCCGAGGCCGAGGCGGTGCTCACGCTGAGCCAGGAAAACCGCAAAAAGACCATCCTCTCGCTGTCGGGCGCCGGCCGCGTCACCGAATACCGTCTGAGCCTGCAGCTGACCTATTCCATCAGCGGCCAGGGCGACCGCAGCATTGCCGTGCCCGAAACAATCGAGCTGAATCGCGATATGACGTATGACGATTCGCAGTTGCTCGCCAAGTCGGCCGAAGAGCAATTGCTGTATCGCGCCATGGACGAGAACGCCGCGCTGCGGATCATGCGCCGCCTGCAAAACCTCGCGCCCAGTGAACGTCGCGGCTGAGCGTCTGCCCGACCAGTTGGCGCGGGGTCTCGCTGCGCTCTATGTCGTGGTGGGCGACGAGCCGCTGGCGGCGCAGGAGGCCGCCGACGCCGTTCGTGCCGCCGCACGTGCGGCAGGCTTCAGCGAGCGCACGGTCCATACTGTCCTTGGACGCTATAACTGGCAGGCGATTTCTGCCGGCGGCGGCAATTTCTCGCTGTTTGCCGAGCGCCAGCTGACCGAAATCCGCATCCCTTCCGGCAAGCCCGGCATCGATGGCGCCAAGGCGCTGGAGGCCTATGCAGCCGAACTGCCGCCTGACACGCTCACCCTGGTCAGTCTGCCGGGGCTGGACTGGAAAGCCATGAAAAGCCGCTGGTTTTCCAGCCTGGCGGCAGCGGGCGTAGTGGTCGAGGCGCGTCCCATCGACCGCGCCGCCCTGCCTGCCTGGATCGACCGCAGGCTGGCCCTGCAGGGTTTGCGCGCCGCGCCGGCCGCGCTGGCGTTCCTGGCGGACCTGGTCGAGGGCAACCTGCTGGCGGCGCAGCAGGAAATCGACAAGCTGGCGCTGCTGTTGCCGTCTGGTACCGTGACGCGGGCCGACGTCGAACATGCTGTGGTGGATGTCAGCCGGCTCGAGGCCGACGCCCTGCAGGACGCACTGATCGCGGGCGATAGCGCACGTTTTGCGCAGATCGTGTCCGATCTCAAAGACGCGGGCGAAGCGGTACCGGCCATTTTGTGGCAGGTGTCGTCTGCGGTGCGGCTGCTGCTCAGGCTAAAATTGTCCATTGAGCAGGGCGAGCCGCTGGTCAGCGTGATGCGAAGCCTGTGGGGACGCGACAAGCAGCGCGCGCCACAGCTTGAACGTGCGCTCAAGCGCCTGAGTCTCGGCCGGGTGGAAGCCGCGTTGGCCGATCTGGCGCTGATTGATCGACAAGCCAAGGGGCTGGAGCGGGTGGGCGACCCTTGGGATACCTTGTTGCGGGTGGGGCTGGCGCTGGCTGTTCCCGCTGCTGTGCAGCCGAAACACGGAAGATAGACGATGGATATTAAAAGCTACATGCAGACGGTTGGCAGACAGGCGCGCGAAGCCTCGCGCGCGATTGCGCGTGCCGACACCAACCAGAAGAACCGCGCCTTGCTGGCGATGGCCGCGGCGATCCGGCGCGATGCCGCCAAGCTGCTGGAGGCCAATGCGCGCGACATGGAACACGCGCGGGCCAGCGGGCTCGACGCCGCGCTGCTCGACCGCCTGCAGATCAACGACAAGGCGGTGGTCGGCATGGCCGAGGGCCTGGAACAGATTGCGGCGTTGCCCGATCCGGTCGGCGAGATCGACGGCCTGAAATTCCGTCCGTCCGGCATCCAGGTCGGCAAAATGCGCGTGCCGCTCGGCGTCATCGGCATCATTTACGAAGCCCGCCCCAACGTGACGGCGGACGCGGCCGGCCTGTGTCTGAAATCCGGCAATGCCGCGATCCTGCGCGGCGGCTCGGAAGCGCTGCATTCCAATCAGGCCGTTGCCGCCTGCGTGCGCGAAGGGCTGGAGGCCGCGGGCTTGCCGACCACCGTGGTGCAGGTGATCGAGACGACCGACCGCGCGGCGGTGGGCGAACTCATCACCATGAAGGACTACGTCGACGTGATCGTGCCGCGCGGCGGCAAGGGCCTGATCGAGCGCATCACCGGCGAGGCGCGCGTGCCGGTGATCAAGCACCTGCACGGCAATTGCCATGTCTACGTCGACGACCGCGCCGACCTGGCGAAGGCGGTGAAGATCGTCGAGAACGCCAAGACCCAGCGCTACGGCACCTGCAACACCACCGAATCGCTGCTGGTGGCGCGCGGCGTCGCGCAGGTCGCGCTGCCGGAGATTGGGAAAATGCTCGCCGGCAAGGGGGTGGAAATGCGCGGCTGTCCGGAAGCGCTGGCGATCCTGCAGGGTGCGGGCATCGCGGCGGACAAGCTGAAAGCCGCCGTCGACGCGGATTGGTACGAGGAATATCTCGGCCCCATCATCGCAGTGAAGGTGGTCGACGACATCGACGCCGCGATGCTCCACATCAACACCCATGGCTCGCAGCACACCGACGCCATCGTTACCGAAGACTACGGCCGCGCGCGCCGCTTCCTGCGCGAGGTCGATTCGGCCAGCGTCGTGGTCAATGCCTCGACGCGCTTCGCCGACGGCTTCGAGTATGGCCTCGGCGCCGAGATCGGCATTTCCACCGGGCGCAAACGACAAAGCCCCCGTGATGGGGGCTTTTTGTTGGATAGCGTGGGATAGTGTGGGTTATTCCGCAATCCACTTGAACAGCCACTCCCACCATGCCACCCCCTCCGGCTCAGGATACGGCACTGGCGCGGGGTATGCCCATGGCGTAGGCACCACAGTTGGGCGCACCTGCTCGACGGCGGCGGCTTTCGTCGCGGCGGCTGTGTCCCAGGTGAGCGGGCGGCTGGCCGGCGGTTCGTCCGCGTAGGCGGGGGCGGCTAAGGATAGCGTGATTATAATAATCAGGATTATTGTAACTTTCATTCGTCCTCCATTCATTCAGGATAATCTACAATCAGCGTACATTATCCGATA
>JAWOJD010000017.1:0-33807 GCA_046484355.1 Thiobacillus sp. | reverse complement strand
GCTGTCCATGGCTTCTCGACAAAGCCAGTCCCGCACCCAGAACGATATTCTTCGTGTCCCGGAATTCCTCCTCGATGCGCATGCGCTGGGCGTACAGCCTGACGATCGCCTCAGCACTCAAGTGCGAAAGACCAGGTGAACAGCTCAACAACCAGGGTTCACGGTAGCGGGATGCGATCTTGCGGGCGCTGCTGTTGTTCTTTTCCTTGCCGCTGGCATAACGATGCTTGCGGCCTTTGGGTGAATGCTTGACCAATACCAGACGGCACTTGAGCGGATGGTTACGCACGGTTTCATATGCCCCAAAATCCATCGCTATGGCGCGCGCTACTGCGTACAGATTCTTGGCGGGTTGCCATGCTTCTGTCTCGTTCTTGCGCACGTAATCGCGGTTGCGTACCCGCCCAAGCCATTGCCAGCCCTGCGCTGCGACCAGCCGGAACCATGGGTTGCGGAATCCGGCATCGGTCATGACGATGGGTGGATGCGTCCCTAGGGGAATGAGTCGCGCCAACCGCTTGATGAAGCGCGTATGTACGGCCAGACTGCCCAGGTGTTTGCGGGAATGAACCTCTTCGTACAATGTGATCGAACGGCCATCACAGACGACGGAGGCGCGTAGCCAATGCCATTGCATGTCTGCTGTCAGGCTTGACCAATCGACCACGATGAGAAGCTGAGGCAAGCCTGTCAACCATTGCCGCGCCAGCGCGGCATAGAGGTCGAAGCGGTGCGCTTCAAGATGGATGTTACCGAGCAGTCGATCCACGCATTTGACGCGGTGGCGTACGGTTGTAGTGCGGGGTGTGCCAACGGCTAAGGCGACGAGGCTGAGCGCATGACCGTTTACTGAAGAGACCACTACATCATGCAAGGCGCACCAGCGCGCGGCGTGCATGAAGGGTAAACAACATTGCATAACTTGCGCTACGATAGTTGGGGTATGCATGGCACGATCTCCTTGGCGGCTTCGACACCTCAAGGAAACTAAATCGCTGCCATGCATGCGCTGTTTTTGCGGAAACTACTCTTTAACCAATTGATCTGAAATGAATATTCGTGGGGAAACCTCAGGGTCAGATCCCGTCTTGTAACGCAAAAATGGTTTAAAAAACCATGCTTCTGACACCTTGACCTCAGGAGCGAGCCAGACGCCTTAAGAAACCTTCACGCGACCCAGCATTGATCCAGCCAGTGGCGATTGTTTTGCTGAGCTCGCTATTCACGCGGCCGCGATGGATGTGAGAGGGCGAGGCTGGAAAGATCAGCAGCTTGCCCCGCTCCGCCACTTCGTGATGCTGTTGCCAGTGGAATTCCGTGCCGGCCTCGTCCACCGAATTGCAGTAGAGGATCCAGGCCAGCACGCGGTGCACCGGCTCGGTGGCTTCGTCGCCAATCGTCCAGTCGCAGTGCCACTGACGGAAACCCTCGCCGGGCGCGTAACGCTGCAGGTTGAACACCGGCATCACAAACAACTCCTGGTCCGGGCAGACCTGTCGGAACAGCGGTCGCTCCTGCAGGTAGCGCTCAAGGCCTGCTGAGACACCTCGCACGATCAGATCTGCAAGCGCGAATGCCTCGGGGTCTGAACGGCTGAACGCCACGAGGCTGATGTCCGTCGATACCTTGGCGGGCTCCGCGTCACAGCCGCCAGAACCGAAGGCGATGCCCGGCCGCTGCAGATCGTGTCTCCGCTCAAAGAAATCCATGACGCCATCGGCAACCGCTTCGAAGCCGGCATTGTGGTAGCGACCGATCAGTTGCATGCCCGGGGCTCCTTCCAAGAGAGGGCGATCACGGCATCCCGCCGTTGCCAGTGACACCGCGAACGGCTCAAGGCTGTCGCAACCCATGGGAACGCAGTCAAGGAGGGGAATTTGATTTTACCCAGCAGCTGAACTGGCGCTGACAGAAGCGCCACGAGGCGCGGTTTCATGCCGGATTGAATACTGTTAATAAACATCGCTTTCGCCTTTTTTCTGAACCGATCACTGATCCGCGCAAATGGGGTCACCATTGCCTCCTCGGGTTGGCGCTGCCCGCAAATCTTCTGCACAATGCCGCTTTTGCATGACAGGAGTTCCGCATGGCTTCGGGACAAATCCACATCGCCATCTTGAACCCCGGCGTCGAGATCACGCCGCTGCGGCTGCGTGGCTGGCTGCAGAAAGAGGCTGCGGTGATCAACAACCGCGCGAACCCGGGCGACGGAGCAATTCTACGGCTGTTTCTCACCAAGCAGCTGCGCTACGGCCTGCCTGGCAAGAAGCTCGACGCGATCCTGCAGGCGCTGACCGAAAAATATCCTGCCGTTTTGCGTATCGAGGTGCAGTTGATTGACGCGCCTCTGACCGCCGACGAAATGGAGAAACAGACCCGCGTCGCCAACGCCGATCTTCAGAAATTCTTGCAGCGTGCGGAGGAATACGCCAAACGCAAGCAGGCCGAGGTACTGGATAACACGCGGCCCGCGCCGATCCAGTGGCATACGCTAAAAAACGCGCTGGATTGAGCGCATGGAAGTGCGACAACAAATCAGGGCAGACACCCTATATTTGTAGCTCGCCGCCGCTTACACGCTTGGCATCGGCTTGGCGGTGGTCCGCAACGACCGGCTTGTGGCGGGCTCCGCCTGCTGATGGCTCGACTGACTTTCACTGAAAAACATATCCCATGTTCAAAGGCATCCTGATCGAGAAGGACGAGGCGGGTTACCGCGCCGCGCTGACGGACCTCGAAGAAGCGCAATTGCCCGAGGGCGATGTGACTGTGCAGGTCAGCCATTCGACACTCAACTACAAGGACGCGCTGGCGATCACCGGCAAGGGGCCGGTGGTGCGCACGTTTCCGATGGTGCCCGGCATCGATCTGGCCGGCACGGTGGAACACTCGATCCACCCCGATTACAAGGCGGGCGACGCGGTGATTCTGAATGGCTGGGGGGTGGGCGAAATACATTGGGGTGGGCTGGCCCAGAAGGCGCGCGTGAACGGCAACTGGCTGGTGCCGCTGCCGGCGCAGTTCACGCCGCAGCAGGCGATGGCCATTTGCACGGCGGGCTATACCGCGATGCTGTGCGTGCTGGCGCTGGAGCGGCATGGCGTGACGCCTGCCCACGGGGAGATTGTGGTGACCGGCGCGGCAGGCGGCGTGGGCAGCGTGGCGACGGCGGTGCTGACCTGGCTGGGCTACAGCGTGGTCGCTGTGAGCGGGCGGCCGGCGGAGACCGACTACCTCAAGCGCCTGGGTGCGGTGGAGGTGCTGGATCGTGCGACGTTCGCGGCGCCCGGCAAGCCCCTGGGCCGCGAGCGCTGGGCCGGCGCGGTGGATGTGGTCGGCAGCCACACGCTGGCGAATGTCTGCGCGACGACAAAGTATCGGGGCGTGGTCACTGCCTGCGGACTGGCCGGCGGCATGGATTTTCCGGCTACGGTCGCGCCGTTCATTCTGCGCGGTGTGACGCTGGTGGGCATCGACAGCGTGATGTGCCCCCGGCCCGAGCGACTCGAAGCCTGGCGACGCCTGGGCAGTGATCTCGATATCGCGAAACTGGCCGCGATCGGCCAGGAAGTCAGCCTGGCCGACGTGCTGCCCCTCGCGCCGAAGATGCTCAATGGCGAGGTGCGCGGCAGGGTGATCGTGGACGTCAACCGCTGACTGTTCCCGTGAGCGCGCACTTCAGGCTGTCAGGGCCATAATCAATAAGTGCCCCTGTAAAATGCCGCTCCATGAAAACCCTTTTTTCCCTGATCGAATCCCCCTTCCACCCAAATTTCAGCGACCTGTATCAGGAACTGGGGATTGCGGAAGTGCGCTTCGACTCGGCCCGCAATCTGCACCGGGCGATGCAGAAACAGCCACCTGATTTCTTCGTGGGCGAATTCATTTACGGCTGGGGCAACAACTACGCCGGTGCCAACGTCTCCAACCTGGATGTGACGCTGCGGACGCTGCAATACATGGCGCCGCAGGCGAAGCTGATCGTGTTCATGCAGCCCAGTGAAGAACCCCATATCGGCAAGCTGCTGGAGCTGTTTCCCGTCCATGCCGTGTTGACCTACCCGGTGAGCGAGCAGGCAATGCAGGCAGCATTGCAAACCCGGACGTAAACCTGTCATGCGCTATCAGGGCAGAATCACCGAATGGAGAGATGATCAAGGTTTCGGATTCATCACACCCAACGGTGGGGGGGCGCGGGTCTTTGTTCACATCAAGTCGTTTTCCGGCCGGCAGCAACGGCCCGTCGGAAATGAAATCGTGACCTACGAACTCGGGCGCGACCCCAAGGGTCGGCCCCAGGCCAATAGCGTTGCATTCGTACTCAAGAACGCTTCGGCGGCCGCCTCATCGGGGCAAGGCAATGTCTCACTCATGTTGACTGCGGCCTTTCTGGTTCTTGTCGCAGGTTTAGCTTTTACGGGCAAACTGCCAGTCGAAGTCGCCTGGTTCTATCTGGCTGCCAGCCTGGCCGCATTTCTCGCGTATGCGCTCGACAAATCTGCAGCCAGAAGCGGCCAGTGGCGAACCAAGGAAAGCACCTTGCACCTGATTGGCCTTGCAGGCGGCTGGCCGGGCGCTTTGGCCGCACAACGTCTGCTTCGCCACAAGTCCAGGAAGCAATCATTCCAGATGGTGTTTTGGGCCACGGTCATTCTGAATTGCTGCGCCCTTGCCTGGCTCTTCTCAACCTCGGGCGCCGAGGCGCTGCGTTCCGTGATTGGTGCGGCATGACAACGCAACACGGTTTTCACGCCATGCTTTCGCACCATCACTTGAGCTCGCACCCAAGGCTTTCAGGTCGATAATCAATGAGCATCACTCCCTTCCAGGCGCTCGCCTGCCCGCTGGACGGCACACCGTTGCATTGCCATGGGTCCGCCTGGCGCTGCGCGTCCGGCCACAGTTTTGACATCTCCAGCCAGGGCTATACGAACCTGTTGCCAGTGCAAAACAAGCGATCGCGCGACCCGGGCGACAGCAAGGAGATGATCGCGGCGCGGCGGCGCTTTCTGACGGCGGGCTTTTACCAGCCGATTGCCGCTGCGGTGAGCCGGGCCGTACTGGCCGATCTGCCCGCTGATGAAACCGGCAGTTGTCTTGATGCAGGCTGCGGCGAAGGCTATTACCTGCGCGAGTTGGCTGCTGCGGTGCCGGATGAGCAGACCCTGGCACTGCTGGGGCTGGATATTTCCAAATGGGCGGTGTTGTCGGCCGCGAAACAGGACAAGCGCGTCAACTGGGTGGTGGGCAGCAACGCCAACCTGCCGGTGCTGCCGGGCACGCTGGATCGCGTGTTGTGCATGTTCGGCTTCCCCGTGTATGCGGAGTTTGCGCGGGTGCTGAAGCCGGGCGGCCGACTGATCCAGGTCGATGCCGGGCCCGATCATCTGCGCGAACTGCGCGAGATCATCTACCCCAGCCTGAAACCGGAACGCACGGCCGAGACGCCAACCCCGGCTGGTTTCAACCGCCTGCCCACGGACACGGTTCGCTTCTCGATCGACCTGACCAGCGCCGAGCAGATTGCCGATCTGCTGACCATGACGCCGCATCTTTACCGCGCCAAGGCCGAGGCCCGCGCGGCGGCGGCTGCGCTGACGGCGCTGTCGCTCACGGTGGATGTGCGGCTGACGGGGTTTGAGCGTTCGCTTTAACCCATGGCTGACAAAGGTTTCCCGCCCATCGCCGACGTGCACGCGCGGGTCCTGATCCTTGGCAGCCTGCCCGGACAGGTGTCACTCCAGCATCAGCAGTACTACGCCCACCCGCACAATGCCTTCTGGAAGATCATGGGCCGACTGTTCGGGGCCGGCCCGGACCTGCCCTACACGGAACGCACACAGTGCTTGTCCCGGAACGGGATCGCGCTGTGGGACGTGTGCGCCGCAGCGCAACGGCCGGGCAGCCTCGACGCCGCGATCGTGCACGACAGCGTGGTGCCGAATGATCTCGCCGCGTTCATCGGCTCGCATCCGGGCATCGGCTTGATCTGCTTCAACGGCGGCAAGGCGGCCGACCTCTACCGGCGGCTTGTGCGGCCCGGCCTGCCTGAAAACCTGCGCGCCATCCGCACCGAAACGCTGCCGTCGACCAGCCCGGCCCACGCCGCCCTGTCGTTTGAAGAAAAGCTGACACGCTGGGCGGCTGTGCTGCAAAATTGAAGCGGCCTGCTTCATCCATTTTTTGAACACCATGACCCACACCACGCCCACTCAACTCGACGCCGCCCATTTCGACAGCAAGGCCCGCCAATGGGACGACAACCCGGTGTTCCGTGAACGCGGCCTGAAAATCGCCGAGGCCGTTCGCGCCACCATACCGTTGCGGCGCGACATGCGCGCGCTCGATTACGGCTGCGGCACGGGGCTGCTGTCGTTTCCGCTCAGGCATGAACTCGGCACGATCGTGATGGCGGACAGTTCGGGCGGCATGCTCGACGTGGTGGCCGAGAAGATCGCCGCGCAGGGCGGGACCAACATGACGCCGCTGAAGCTGGATCTGCTCGTCGACCCGGCTCCGCTCGACCGTTTTGACCTGATCGTCACCGCGATGACGCTGCACCATGTGCCCGACACCGACGCCATCCTGCATGTCTTCCACGACCTGTTGAATCCGGACGGCAATCTCTGCATCGCCGACCTGGACCAGGAAGACGGCTCGTTTCACGGCCCGGAGGTCGACGTGCATCACGGCTTCGACCGGGCCGACCTGAGCCGGCGCACCGCCGGAGCCGAGTTTACCGACGTGCAGTTTCAGACCGTATTCAGCATCACCAAGGCACGCGATACCGGAACGCGGGACTATCCGGTATTTTTGATGACTGCACGCCGCGCGGGCGCATAGCGCAGGCAAACCGGTTCCAACACGCGACGCAGCCGGCCGTTTGCGTTATGGTTTGGGTTCGACATTCGCAGCCATACGCCTCATCAAGCCATGACCAAACCGACCCTCCATCACATCCCCGTCTGTCCTTTCTGCCAGCGTATCGAGATCCTGCTGACGTTGAAGAACCGCCGCGACGACGTCGATTTCAAGCTCATCGACATCACCCAGCCCCGCCCCGACTGGTTGCTGGAAAAAACGCGCGGCACGACGGCACTGCCGGTACTGGAAACCGCCGACGGCCACATCCTCAAGGAAAGCCTGGTAATCCTGCAGTATCTGGAAGACATTTACCCCGAGCGGCCGGTTGCCCAGCGCGACCCCTACCGCCACGCGGTGGAAGGCATGCTGACCCGGATGGACGGCGATTTTTTCAGCCAGGGCTACGGCTGGCTGATGAACCAGGACCCCGCGCGCCGCGATGCGATGCGGGAAGGCATGCTGAAGCAGTACGCGCAGTTGAATGATTTCTTGCTGGAACACGCGCCGTCGGGGCCGTTCCTGTTCGAGGAATTCGGCTGGGCAGAAGCGGTGTTCACACCTTTCTTCGAACGTTTCTGGTTCCTGGAATATTACGAAGACTTCGTGTTGCCCAACGCGCCGCGTTACGCACGCGTCCGCGAATGGATCGATGCCTGCGTCACGCACCCGGCCGCACAGCAAACTTCGAAGGAAGAGATCGTGAAGCTGTATTACGACTATTCGCAAGGCACGGGCAACGGCGCGCTGCCACCGGGTCGCAGCAAATCGTCGATGGCGTTCGAACCCGACTGGCGCTCACGTCCCTGGCCACCGCGGGACAAATACGCGCATCACGCGACCGACGCCGAACTGGGCTTCTGGATACCCGGCGACAGACGGGAAACCCTTTCCGCCTGAACACACCGAGTCGATAAACTGAATTTATTGCCGCAACCTAGGCTGGTCGTGACACTTGATCTAGAATTCGAAGCCAACTGACCCGTCTGACCCCGATCAAGAAAAATATTCAGAAGAAAGCAAGGCTATGTACATCCATTGGGACAAGCAGTTCGAAACCGGTCAAACACTGATCGATACCGAGCATCGGCTGCTTATGATGCTGTTCAGAAAACTGGACATCGCGATCAAGACGAACCAGCCCGAGGCCATTCTTTCCCGCATTGTTCTCGAAGTCGTGAAATTTGCTGACTTTCACTTTATCAGCGAAGAAAACGTGATGATCGAAACGGCTTATCCTGGTCTTGAAACGCATCGAGCCCAACATGCCGAACTCATGGCAGAACTCAACGAAAAGGTTGGCCGACTGGCGTCCCACCGCGAGTTTCCGGACGATCTGCTGGATTTCCTGCTGGCGTGGCTCAAGGATCACATTGCCCACCATGACCAGCTGGTTGCCCAGCATGTGCGGACGTCGCGCAGCCGCCCCGTTGCCGAGATGATTTACGACGAGTATCTGCTGTCGCCGGATTGAGTTGGGAAGCGCGAGTTTCTGAACCAGGGCTTGTCCTTCAGAAATTGAGGCACAAGCAGCATCTCCGCCCATTTTGTAAGGGCACGCACCCCATGCGCGACTGAAGGATTCCCCAACCGAAGATTCCCATGCGCATTTTTCTACTGGCCTGCGCCCTGCTCGCCCCCGTCGCCCACGCGGCCACCTGCTCCACCACCAGCGGTGCGACACGCACCAGCCTGCTCGAACTGTATACCTCGGAGGGGTGCAGTTCCTGCCCGCCGGCCGACCGCTGGCTGTCGAAACTGCCACCCGATAGCGGCGTGGTGCCGCTGGCATTCCATGTGGACTACTGGGACCGGCTGGGCTGGCGCGACCCGTTTGGTCAGGCGGCTTTTACGCAACGCCAGCGCACGCGCAATACCGGGCTGGGCTGGATCTATACGCCCCAAGTGATGCTCGATGGTGCGGATTACCGCAACTGGCAGCGCAGCCGGAGCCCGCAGCTGAAGCCGATGCCTGCCCAGGTCACGCTCCACCTGACCCTTGCGCAATCCCCCCAGCGCATCGACGCGCGGGTGGATAGTCGCCTTCAGGCTTCAGTCGACCCCCAGCACGCTCGACTGTATCTGGCCTTGTTCGAAAACCGGCTCCACTCGAAGGTAGCGGCGGGTGAGAATGCACGGCGCACGCTGAACCACGACTATGTGGTGCGCGAACTGGCCGGCCCCTTCGACCTTCGCACACGCCACAGTTTTACGCTCCAGCCCGGCTGGAAGGCTGCCGACCTGGGTGTGGCCGCGTTCGTGCTGGATACCCGGGGCGAAACCCTGCAAGCTATTGTGCTATCCGCCTGCCCCGGCTGAAGCCGGCAAACGGGCCAACAGGGAAATCCTCAGGGTTCTTTTCCCGGTTCAGGCCTGTTGTCCGCAATGCGGTCTGCTATACATCAAAGATCATGACGAGGAGGAACCAGCATGTCAGAAATTGTTGTCGAGAAGAATCCGGACGCGGAGCGGCTGGCCACCCTTGGGGTAGACCATTGGCCGGAATGGGAGAAGGAAGCGTCGGAATTCCCGTGGGAGTATTTCGAGGAAGAAATAAGCTACATCCTCGAAGGCCGGGCGATCATCACCCCCGATGGCAGCCCGCCGCTGGAAATCGGCAAGGGCGATCTGGTGACGTTTCCTGCCGACCTGATGTGCGTATGGAAGATCATCGAGCCCATGCGCAAGCGCTATCACATGGTCTAACAGGCTGAAAGCTGGCGGCTTTCAGTCAAACGTGTATTTGCTTCCCACTGCCTGCCAGTGATCGGCCTCCTGTTCGAGGGCGCGCTGGGTCAGCGGGTGGCGTTCAAGCCAGCCTTTGGGCAGCCCCAGGCGAAAGCGTTTAGTGCTGGCGTCGACTTTCAGGTTGCGCAGACGCGGATCGGCACGGCTGCGGCAAAGGATCACCGCCTGGCGCAGCACCCATATCAACTGGCGATTGCGGTCTGACAACGCAGAAGCGTCGGAAAACTCGGGCAGCTTGGCCAAGGTGCCCCGTTGCGCCCGCGCGAGCAGCGCCAGCCGGGCCTGATCCGAACGCGAGAATCCCGGCATGTCGGCGTTTTCCAGGATGTAGCCGGCGTGGCGCTGGTGACCGCTGTGCGACACGGACAGGCCGATTTCATGCAGCCGGGCGGCCCATTCCAGGAAGCGCACGTCGTTCTCGTTGCCCGCGCCCGCCTCGCCCAGCAGCTTGAGCGCCAATCGCTTGACGCGGGTGGCCTGGCGGGAATCGATATGGTAGCGGCGCATGAATTCGCCGACCGTCGCCTCGCGCATGTCCTGCTTGTGAAAACGTCCCAGCAAGTCGTACAAAATGCCTTCTCGCATCGCAGTGTCGGCCACGTCCATCTGCTCGACCCCGAGTTCGGCGAACAGCCCGGACATGATGGCGAAACCGCCGGCGATCACCGGACGGCGATCGCCGGGCAGACCGGCGAGGTCGAGCTTGTCGGCGTGGCCCGCCTTGATCAGCAGACTGCGCAACTGAGCCAGGCCCTCGGCGGTAATGCCTTTTTTCGATAGACCGTTCTTCTCGAGAATCTCGCGCAAGGCGCGCGCGGTGCCGCTGGAGCCGATTGCCTGCTGCCAGTGGACTTTGGAAAACTCCTTCGCAATCCGTTCGACTTCGACCCGTGCCGTCATCTCGGCGGCCTTCATCGATGCCTTGTCGATCACGCCTTTGTCGAAAAAGCGCCGCGAGAAGTTGACGCAGCCCATGTACAGGCTTTCGCGCGCGTGCGGCTTGAGGCCCTGGCCGATGATGAATTCGGTCGAGCCGCCGCCGATGTCGACCACCAGGCGCTTGTCGGACGAGGCCGGCAGCGAATGCGCCACGCCCAGATAAATCAGCCGCGCTTCCTCGCGCCCGGCCACGATTTCAATCGGGTGGCCCAGCGCCTCCTCGGCCTTGCGAATAAACGCATCGGCGTTGCGGGAGACACGCAGCGATGAGGTCCCCACGCAGCGAACCGCTTCGGGAGACAAACCGCGCAGCCGCTCGCCAAAGCGTTGCAGGCACGCCAGCGCACGCGCCTGGGTCGTCTCATCGAGCTTCTGGTCCTCGCCGATGCCCCCCGCCAGACGCACGGTTTCCTTCAGCGAATCGATCGGATAGAGCTGATCGCCCGACACCCGCACCACCTCCAGGCGGAACGAGTTGGAACCCAGGTCGGCCGCGGCCAACGTGTCATATGTACTCATGCGACTGCACCAAAAAAGAGATACGCCATGCCTATCGCAGCCAGGATGCCTGCGACATCGGCGATCAGACCGCAGGCCACGGCATGCCGCACCCGCTTGATTCCCACCGCCCCGAAATACACCGCCAGCACGTAAAACGTCGTTTCCGTGCTGCCCTGCACGATGGACGCCAAGCGTCCGGCGAATGAATCGGCGCCATGCGCCTGCATGGTATCGATCATCATCGCGCGCGCGCCGCTGCCCGAAAACGGTTTCATCAGGGCCGTCGGCATGGCATCCACCCAACGCGCGTCGAAACCCAGCCCCAGCACCATCCCGCGCACGCCGCCCATTAGCAGATCAAGCGCGCCGCTGGCGCGAAACACGGCAATGGCCACCAGCATCGCGACCAGATACGGAATGATCGTGATCGCGGTATGAAACCCCTCCTTCGCGCCCTCGACAAAAGCCTCGTAGGCGTTGACCCGGCGCCACACTGCCATCAGCAGAAAGGTAATGATGAGGCCGAACAGCAGCACGTTGCTGAGAATGGACGACTGCCGCGTCATCTCCACCGCATCGAGGCTGCCGAAATAGACGACCAGACCGCCGATCAGCGCAGTGGCGCCGCCCAGATACGCCATCGTGACGCGGTTCCACAGGTGCAGGCGCTGGTACAGCCCGGTGACCAGCAGCCCGATCAGGGTGCCGATATAGGTGGTGATCAAAAGGGGCACGAAGACATCCGTGGGATCGGCCGCGCCAAGCTGCGCGCGGTAGGTGAAGATGGTGACCGGCAGCAGCGTGACCGAAGCCGTGTTGATGACCAGGAACAGCACCTGGGCATCGCTGGCGGTGTCGGGCGTGGGATTGAGCTTCTGCAGTTCCTGCATCGCCTTGATTCCCAGGGGGGTCGCCGCGTTATCCAGGCCCAGCATGTTGGCGCCCATGTTCATGGTCATCGCACCGAGGGCGGGATGATGGGCCGGCACTTCGGGAAACAGCCGTTTAAACAGGGGGGCGAGGCCGCGCGTCAGCACGTCGAGCATGCCGGCGCGCTCGCCGATTTTCATCACCCCCAGCCACAGCGCCATCACGCCGGTCAGACCCAGGGCGATTTCAAACGCAGTCTTGCTGCTGTCGAACAGCGCCTTGACCAGCGCTGCGAAAATGTCGGCGTCGCCGAGGAAAACCAGTTTGAAGCACGCAATCAGAAAGGCAACCAGAAAGAAGCCGATCCACAGCGCGTTGAGCATGAATGCTTAGGAAACCCAGCCTGCAATGACGGCCAGCAGGCCCGCCACCAGCCAGATCACCAGCGCACGCCAGATCATGCTCACGGCACTGTCGATGCAGTCGGCGTCGGGGGGTTGGCCAGTGCCCAGTTCGGGCCGCCATACAGCTTCTCCACCGATCGTGATGCTCTGCCCCAGGCGCACGCCCATGGCGCCAGCACCGGCGGCAACCACCACACTATCCTCGCTCTCCGGCCAGGCGGGCGCCTGGGTACGCCAACTATAGGTGGCATCTTCGAAGTTGCCAGCAACGGCGTAGGTCATCGCAGTCAGGCGGGCCGGCAGCCAGTTGATGGCATGGAACGCGCGCTGGGCAAACGAGCCGAAGCCGCTCGGCGCTTCACCCCAGCGCCGCGCCAGAATGGACGAGGTGCGGAACAGCACGGCGCCGATTGGTCCCATCGCGGACAGCACCAGAAACCAGAACAGGGGGCCGAACATCTGGCGATGGCTGGCCGCGATGACCTGTTCAATGGTGACGCGCGCGATATCGTCGGCGGTGAACTCGCTGGCGTCGCCGCCACGCCAGTCGCCCAACTGCGCCCGTGCCGTATCGAGGTCACCCGCACGCAGCAGGTTGGCGATCCGCTCTGCGTCATCGCTGAAATACTTGAACCCGAGGGTGAAATACAACACCGCCACGTTCCACGCCCAGCCCAACAGCGGACTGATCCCGTCGAGCAGCGAAAAAACCAGCCAGACTGCGGCCAGCAGCGGCAAGACCGCCAGTCCCCAGGCAATGGCGCCGTGGCTGTATTCGCCGGCATTGAGGCGGGGTTCGAGCCACTGGATAAAGCGTGCGTAATGTTTGTAGTGCGGCAGCGGATGCCGCAGCGGGCGCATGTGTTCGATCGCCACTGCGGCGAGGAATGAGAAGAAAGCCATTAACGATTCATCTCCAGGGTAAAGGTACCGATGCGGTTAGCCTGACCCGCCGGTCGATAGCGTTCGACCGTAGGCATCGTCAGTGCCTTGCCTTGAGGCTCCAGATAATTGGCGAGCGCCTGATACCCCTTGGACGGCGCCAGCAGCACGGCTGCCTGGACCTGCGCCTGATACACCGGACGGCGTTCGATGCGGCCAGACTTCAGGCCTTCCGGCACGGGAGATGCCTCGCTGAGGGTGTAGCCCAGATGGGCACGCACCTTGCCGTGGGTTGCCCGCGGGTCGGTCAGGATCACGCTGATCGTGTCGCCGGCCTCGACGTTGGCCCGCTCGAACTTGTCCAGAACGGCGCGCTGCGACTTGCGCATATTGTTGATCGGTCCGTCGTAGTCCAGATAGGCATACCGGTAAGGGCCTGCTTCCGTTTCAACCACACTGACTGAATTGAATCCGCCCCACCACCAGAACACGGCCAGCAGCGGCAGCACGAACGCCAGCAAAAACGCCGGCCACTGTTTCTTGAACACGAATGACACCCCCCTTACACAGCTTCGAAGATATCACAGCAACACCCGCCCACGCCCGGACACACGCTTGCACTGTCTATAATGGACTTTCCAACTTTCGGGACAACTGCCATGCGACGTTTTCTGCTTGCCCTGCTCTGCTCTACCCTCCTGCCAGCCGCCTGGGCCAACACCAGTACGCTGACCGTGCCGATGACAGCTGAGCGCGTAGGCAAGCACAGCTACTTTGTACAGGGCCTGCCTGGTGCGGCGTCGAGCGCGAACCAGGGTTTCATGTCGAACGCCGGGTTTGTCGTCACGTGCGATGGCGTGGTCGTGTTCGATGCGCTGGCCTCGCCGCCGCTGGCCGCAAAACTGGTCGACCAGATTCGCACAATCACGAATCAGCCGATCAAACGCGTGATCGTCAGTCACTACCACGCCGACCACTATTACGGCCTGCAGGTCTTCAAGGCACTGGGCGCCGAAGTCTGGACGCACCGCGCCAGCGAAGGCACCACCCGCAGCAAGGAAGCCGCCGACCGCTTTTCCCAGCGCAAGGAAGCGCTTTTCCCATGGGTCGACGACACCACCCGTCTGCTGGAAGCCGACGTTTTCCTGGAAGGCGATACCGATTTTGAAATGGGCGGCATCCATTTTTCGCTGCGCCACGTCGGACCGGCGCACTCGAGCGAAGACCTGGTGATGATGGTGAAAGAAGACGGCGTGCTGTACGCCGGCGACCTGGTGTTTCGCGGCCGCGTGCCGTTTGTCGGCGACGCGGACAGCCGCGCCTGGATCGCCGCGCTGGACACGCTGATTGCGCTCGATTCCAGGGTGCTCATCCCCGGCCACGGCGCTCCGTCGCTGACCCCGCAAACCGACCTTGTGTTCACCCGCGATTACCTGAAGTTCATACGCAAGGCGATGGGCCAGGCCGCGCGCGACCTCGTGCCCTTCGACGAAGCCTATGCCGCCACCGACTGGTCTAAATACCGCGACATGCCGGCTTTCAACGAAGCCAACCGGGTAAACGCCTACAACCAGTATCTGCGCCTGGAACAGGAAGGCATGGCCGAGTAAGGCGTCGTCAGCCTAAGATCAGCTTCAGGCCGATCAGGATCGTCACGATCTCGAACGCCCGCTTGATCCACAGGTTGCCTTTTTTGATCGCCATGTGGCTGCCCAGATAGCCACCGATGATCGAACCGGCCAGCAGCGCCGGCATCCAGTCCCACGCCACGGTGCCGATCATGCCCAGCACCAGCGCGCCGGTACCGTTCCACACCAGCCCGCACAGAATCAGCGTATAGGCCACGGCCCGGGTGTAGTCGAGCCCGAAATAGCGGATCAGCCAGATGGTGAGGAACAGCCCGGTGCCGCTGGTGATCGAGCCATTAAGAAAGCCGACGGCGAACAGGCCGGCCATGCCGCCGATCAGCTTCGCACCGTGGCGGTTCTTGGGCGCATGCTCCATGCCGAGCCGGGGCTTGAATACCGAATATACCCCCAGTCCCAGGGTAAGGAACCCCAGCGACAGTGTGGCGGCGCGCTCGGGAATCTGCAGGATGGTGACGGCACCAAGCACCACGCCAGGCAGGCCGGCGCCCAGAATGATCACCGAAAAGCGGCGTTCGAGATGCGACTCTTTCATGTGCCGAAGCGTGGCGCCCAGGCCAAGCGCCACGCTGGCCACCTTGTGGGTGGCGAGCGCCACCCCGAACGGCAGCCCCAGGAAAATCAGCATCGGAAACTGGATCAGCCCCGCGCCGCCGCCCGACAGGGCCGAGAAAAAGTTGGCCGCCAGCGAAGCGACGAACAGGACAAGCTGATCGATCACGATGGATTATTCTGTCACGCCAATTTCGGCCGGCAGTTTTGCGTAAACCAGTTTCAGGCCGGCCTCGGCAATCGCTTTCAGCAAGGCGTCGGCCAAGGCTTCATCCACAAAAAACTCCACTACCACCGGCAACTCGCCCGCGAGTTCAAAGAATCCCGCGTCGTGGCGATGGTGGCGCCCAAACCCGGCCAGCGCACGAAACGCCGATCCCCCGCTGACACCCATCCCCTGCGCCGCATCGAGCAGCCATTCGTAGGTCAACTTGCTGTGATGGCGGCTGGATTCGGACACGAATACCTGCAGGCAGATCGTTTTCACTTGAACAGCCTCATCGAATAAAACCCCAGCCCGGTGGCGAGGAAAGAACCCACCATGTGGGAAAACGCAATCAAGCCCCCTGTGAGCCACAAGCCGCGCATCAGCGTGGAGACGACTTCAGCCGAGAAGGTGGAAAACGTGGTCAACCCGCCTAGCAGGCCGGTGATGAGGAACAGCCGCGCTTCAGGCGGCATGCCTGGATGTTCGGAAAACCAGGCGATGACCAGCCCCACGAAATAGCCGCCCACAAGATTCGCGGCCAGCGTCCCGAGCGGAATTGAGGGGAACACCGGGTTCAGCCACAAACCCAGTCCCCAGCGCAGCCACGCACCGATGGCCGCACCGATGCCGATGGCAAGGAAAGCGGTCATGGCTGGCAGGCGGCAGGCAAGGTCATGCGCGCATTCTAGCCGACCGCCCCCCAACAGGCATTTGCTACACTCGTTCCATGAACTCGAAACTCAGGGCGGACGGTCGTTTCTGGCTGATACTGGACGGCAAGAATTTTCTGGGCCGGGGCCGTGTCGAGCTGTTGCAGCGCATCCGTGAAACCGGCTCCATTTCCAAAGCCGCCAAGGCAATGAAAATGAGCTACAAGGCGGCCTGGGATACAGTGGATGCGATGAATTCCGCCTGGCAGTCACCCATCGTGGAAAGCGGCCCGGCCGGCAGCCGGTTGACCGAAGATGCCGAGCGGCTGATTGCGGCCTACCAGCAGGCGGAAGCCCGACACGCGGCGTTCATGTCCACGCTGGCAGTCGACCTGCTGCCCTGACCACCCCGGATTCCCATGCCCGAACCATCACAAGACCTGCCGGAACTGATCCGCAACCTGAGTCGCCGGCTTGGTTCGGTGCAGCATGTGGAAACGCATATCTCGCATGTCCTGCTCACCGGCGAATGGGCCTACAAGATCAAGAAGCCGCTGAATCTGGGATTTCTCGATTTCAGCACGCTCGATAAACGCCTGCACGTCTGCCGGGAAGAGGTGCGGCTGAACCGGCGGCTGGCGCCGGATATTTACCTGGGCGTGGTGCCGATCACCGGGACGCCCGCCGCGCCACAACTCGACGGTGAAGGCGAAGCCATCGAATACGCGGTCAAGATGCGCCAGTTTCCGCCGGACGCCACGCTCGACCGTCAGGTTCCGCTGACGGCAATACAAATCGAGGCCATCGCAACGGCCATTGCCCATTTCCATCTGCATGGCTGCGCACGTGCCGGGGCAAATAGCCCATGGGGCGACCCGCAACACGTCTGGCAACCGGTGGCGCAGAACTTCGAGCAGATCGCGCCGCACCTGACCGCGCCTGCCGACCGCCAGCAACTCGACGCCCTGCAAAAGTGGTGCGAAACCGAGCACGCCCGCCTGACCCCGCTGATGGCCACCCGCAAGTGCGACGGCTTCATCCGCGAATGTCACGGCGACCTGCATCTGGGCAATCTGGCGTGGGTGGACGACCGCTTGCTGGTGTTCGACTGCCTCGAATTCAATCCCGGGTTGCGCTGGATCGACATCCAGTCCGAGATCGCCTTCTGTTACATGGACTTGATGCAGCGCAGCCATGCGGATTTGGCCTGGCTGTTCCTCAACACCTGGCTGGAACACAGCGGCGACCATGCCGGGCTGGCACTGCTGCAGTATTACGCGGTGTATCGCGCGCTGGTTCGGCTCAAGGTTGCAGTGCTGCGCGCCGGGCAGGTCACCGGTTCCGATCACGACGCGGCACTGGCCGAGGCCCGCACCCTATTGAACCTGGCGACGAAGCTCATGCGCCCCCTGCCCTTGCGGCTTGATATCACCCACGGCTTGTCGGGCTCGGGCAAGACCACCGTCACCCAGACCCTGATGCAGGCGCCGGGCGCGATCCGCCTGCGCTCCGATGTCGAGCGCAAGCGGCTGGCCGGGCTCGATGCGCTGGCCAGCAGCGGCTCGGGGGTCGGCACGCAACTCTATGCGGCCGACGCCACCCATCGCACCTATGCGCACCTTGCCCGGCTGGCGGGCGAGGTGCTGGATGCGGGCTGGCCGGTCATTGTTGACGCCACCTTCATCATGCGTTGGCAGCGTGACCTGTTACGCGAGCAGGCGCGCTCGCGCAAGGTGGATTTCCACATCCTTGATTTTCAGGTGCCCGTGGCCATTCTGCGCAAGCGGATCGTCCAGCGCGCACGCGAAGGCCACGATGCGTCGGAGGCCAACCTGGACGTCCTGCAGCATCAGCTCGACACCGAGGTTGCGCTCTCCGAATCAGAGCAGACAGACAGCGTCATTTTTGGCGCGTAGCGCCTGCGTTTCGGGCAGCGCCTGCCCCCTCATTGCTGTCCTGCCTGAGCCCGGGACACATCCACGCCCGCCGACACCAGATAGTCGCGCACATGACGCAGGTCCTGTTTGCTGCAGGTGTTGCTGTTGTGCGGATGGTGCAGGAACCCTTCCACGCCGTTCAGCACAATACGAAAACTTGCTCCGTGATGCGGCTCCACCGTGGCGCCCAGATGCGTCAACATCGACTCCACCTCGCGCCAGTGGACATTGCCGCTCACCGGCCCCTCGAAAATGGAACGCAACAGGCTCTGGTGCTTGTGACTCATGGTTAACCCTCGCAGTAACGATATCCCCTCAGCATAGGGTGTGAACAAACACAATGCGAGGGTCGGGTAACATGAAACCTATGCCCAACTCATCCATTGCACCACAGCCTCCATACATGAACGACCTGCCCCCGCAATCCGGCTCTTCCGCCCTGCTCGAATCCTGGCTTCCCGAGGTGCTGATGGTGGTTGCCGCCGTCATCGCCATTAACATCGGCGCCTACTACCTGCTGCGCCACATCGAGAAAGCCGCCGCCAAGACGTCAAGCGTGTGGGACGACGCGCTGATCTGGGCCACCCGCAAGCCCCTGACGCTCATTCTGTGGGTGACGGGCGCCAGCTTCGCCATCCGGATCGTATACGAGCACAGCGCCGCGTCCGTCCCCACCTTCATCACCCAGAGCCGGGACACGATCGTGATCGCCGCGCTGGCCTGGTTTCTGCTGAGGCTGATTCACCAGGTCTCGCAAAACATCCTCGGCCGCCGGGCGGAGACCGAAGAGATACTGGATCGCACCACGGTCGATGCCCTGTCCAAACTGAGCCGCTTCGCAGTCGTCATCGCCGCCGCCCTGGTCATCTTGCAAACCCTGGGCTTCAGCGTGACCGGCGTGCTGGCCTTTGGCGGCATCGGCGGCATTGCCGTGGGCTTTGCCGCCAAGGACATGCTGGCCAATTTCTTTGGCGGACTCACCATCTATCTGGATCGACCCTTTACCGTAGGCGAATGGATCCGTTCGCCCGACCACCAGATCGAAGGCACGGTGGAGTACATCGGCTGGCGCCACACCCGCGTGCGCGCCTTCAACAAGAATCCGGTCTATGTGCCCAACGCGCTGTTCACCACCATCGTGGTGGAAAACCCCACCCGCATGACCAACCGGCGCCTCAAGGAAACCATCGGCATCCGCTATGCCGATCTCGACAAGATGGCCGCCATCGTTGCCGACGTGAAAGCCATGCTGCAGACGCACCCCGAAATCGACACCGACGCCACCCTGATCGTCAATTTCAACGAATTTGCCGCCTCGTCGCTGGACTTCTTCATCTACACTTTCACCCGGACCGTCGAGTGGATTCACTACCACGAGGTAAAGCAGGATGTCCTGCTGAAAGTGGCGGCCATCATCGAGTCCCATGGCGCTGAAATCGCTTTCCCCACCCGCACCCTGCACATCGAGCCCACCGCAGGCGAGGGGCAGCCTCCCCACTAGGCCTGCGCCAGGTTTTTGGCGGCTTTTTTCGTTTCGCACGACCCCCAGGCATCCTGCAGCCCAGTGTTCTAGGGGCCCTCGGACACCAGCCTTGCCAACACGATCAAAAATCCAAATAATGTTGGGTTAATTGATCAATCGGTCTGCCCTTTTGCTGCCCTTGCGGGCAACGCTTCCGGATAGCCCATTGGCATCCACCCGCGCAACATGGCAGCCAGCCTCCAGCGCGATTGCCGCAGTCCCTTGCGATCATTCGGAACTCCCGCTGGCGCATTGCATCGCGCGGCTCATCCATGAGGAATTAAAGCATGTCAAAAGAAGAACTGGTAGAGATGGAAGGCGTTGTCAACGAAGTGCTGCCGCAAACCCGCTTCCGCGTCACCCTCGACAACGGCGTTGAAATCACCGCCTACGCCTCCGGCAAAATGCGCAAGCACCGCATCCGCATTTTGGCGGGCGACAAGGTCACCATCGAGATGTCGCCCTATGACCTGACCAAGGGCCGGATCAATTTCCGTCACAAGGAAGCGTATTCCGCGCCGCGCCCCGTCTCCAGATAACGAGCGCAACGCTCACGCCGGGCGTAGCCCCGGATGGACATGGCCAGCCTGAATTCAGACTGGCCATTTTCTTTTTTTGAATTCTGTTACAGAATTCAATCATGGAAAAAAACCCCAAGCCCACCCGTGGGGGCATCCGGCCCGGCGCGGGCCGCCCCAGGGGCGAATCGACCAAGGTGATTCGCCTCCCCGTCAGTCTGGTGCCGGCGGTGCAGTCGCTGCTTGCGGCGCCAGCCGGCGCGCTGATCCCTGCTCCCCATGCCTCGCCGCTACAGCGGCCTTTGTTCGGCCACAAGGTCAAGGCTGGATTCCCCTCGCCGGCGGACGACTTTGTCGAAGCCTGGCTCGATCTCAACGAACATCTGATCGAACACCGCGACGCCACCTTCTTTCTGCAGGCCAGCGGCGACTCGATGAGCGGCGCCGGCATTCAGGAAGGCAACCTGCTGGTGGTGGATCGCGCGCTCGACGCCCGGCACGGCGACATCGTCATCGCCGTGATCGACAATGAACTCACCGTCAAGCGGCTGGACAAGCGCCGCGGCCAGATCCGCCTGATTGCCGAAAACCCGGCCTACGCGCCGATCGAACTCAAGGACGGCCAGGAGCTGACCATCTGGGGCGTGGTCACCAGCGTCATCCAGCGGATCAGGCGATGAATATCGCCAGATTAAAATGATGAGCTTCGCTCTGGTCGACGGCAACAACTTCTACGTTTCCTGCGAGCGGGTGTTCAACCCCGGGCTGGAAGGCAGGCCTGTGGTGGTGCTGTCCAACAACGACGGCATCGTGGTGGCGCGCAGTCCCGAGGTCAAGGCGCTGGGCGTGAAGATGGGGGCGCCCTGGTTCCAGTTGCACGACCTGGCGCGCAAGCACCACATCCTCGCCTATTCCAGCAACTACACGCTGTATGCCGACATGAGCAACCGCATGATGCGCGTGCTCGCCACCTATTCGCCGCAGCAGGAGATCTACAGCATCGACGAATGCTTTCTCGGCTTCGACGGCTTTCCGCCCGCCGATCTGGCCGCCATCGGCCAGCGCATCCGCGCGCAGGTGAAACAGTGGGTGGGCATCCCGGTATGCGTCGGCATTGGCGCCACCAAGACGCTCGCCAAGCTGGCCAACCACTGCGCCAAGAAGAACCTCGCCGGCAACGACGGCGTGTGCGACTTCGGGCAGATCAATGCCGCTGAACTCGACACCCTGTTTGCCCGCATCGAGGTGGGCGAAGTTTGGGGTGTGGGCCGCCGCCTCACCGAAAAGCTCGCCGCACGCGGCATCACCACGGTACGCGACCTGCGCGACGCCGATGCCGTCACCCTGGGCGAAGCTTTCTCCATCGTGCTGCAGCGCACCGTGATGGAGATGCGCGGCGTGTCGTGCCTGGAACTGGAAGAACTCGCCCCGGCCAAGAAGCAGATCGTCTCGTCGCGCTCGTTCGGCGCCTATGTGTATACCCTGCCCGAGTTGGAAGAAGCCGTCTCCACCTTCATGGCGCGCGCCGCCGAAAAGCTGCGCCATCAGGGCTCGGTGGCCGGTGCGATTCAGGTGTTCGTCCGCACCAACCCGTTCAAGCCCGGGCAGCCGCAATACCAGAACGGACTCACCCTGCCCCTGACCGCACCAAGCGGCGACACGCGCACCCTCACCCGCGCCGCGCTGCGGGGCCTCAAGCAGCTGTTCAAACCCGGCTACGCCTACCAGAAAGCCGGCGTCACGCTGATGGACCTGCGCGCCGCCGGTTACCACGAGCAGAGGCAGCTGTTCGACACAGCACCGCCCGACCGGCCCGCGCTGATGCAGGTGATCGACCGCGCCAATGCCCTGTGGGGGCGCGGCACCCTCAGGCTGGCATCAGAAGGCATCGCGAAGCCCTGGCACATGCGGCGCGAGCGCGTGTCGCCCGCCTACACTACCCGCTGGGAAGACCTGCCGGGCGTGAACTGACAGCGGGACGTTCTATGATGCGAGGATATTGACCAGGCAGACGTTTGCCGCACATCGCAGGAAAGGAATCGACATGTATACAGGGGGCTGTCTTTGCGGGTCTGTCCGGTTCGAAATCACGGGTCCCATTCACGATATCGTCTATTGCCATTGTTCCCAATGCCGCAAGGCCCAGGGCAGCGCGTTCGCCACGAACGGCATCGTGATGGCCCGCGACTTCAAGCTCCTGTCCGGCGCCGATGCGCTGAGCGCGTTTGAGTCCTCTCCGGGGCAGACCAAATACTTCTGCAAGACGTGCGGCTCCCCGGTCCTGAGCCGGACGGCGTCAAGGCCGGAGCAGGTGCGCGTGCGAGTCGGCACCATCGAGTCGGACATCGTGGAGCAGCCCATTGCCCATATCTTTGCCACGTCGAAGGCCAACTGGGAAACGATCGCCGGCGACCTGCCGCAGCATGAGGCCTATGAGCCCGGCCGCAACGCACCCGAACACCCGTCTTGAGAGGTCCCGCCGCCGGTTCACGCCCCGAAGGTTTCGTCGTAAGCTGCCCGGATAACGGCTAACCAGCACAGGCGAAATTCCCATGGCAAAACCAAACGACCGACTCGACCAGATCGTCCTCGAAGCCCGGCGCAATGCCGAGAAGCGGGCCACGGGCTATCGGGCACAGGCCTTGAAGCTGTTTCCGTGGGTGTGCGGGCGATGCGCCCGGACGTTTACGCACAGCAACCTTCAACTGCTGGAAGTCCACCACAAGAACAACAACCATGACGACAACCCATCGGACGGCAGCAACTGGGAGTTGCTTTGCACCTATTGCCACGAACACGAGCATTCCAAGCTGAAAGACATGGCGGGCCGGACAGATGCGGGCAATGCGCCAGCGGCTTCCACCTTCAATCCTTTTGCCGACCTCAAGGCACTGATGGCGTCCAGGAAAAAAGACTGAGCAAGGCCTTCACCCGGGTTTCAGAAGATCCGGCTGGCCGTTGCGAGGCCATGCCATGCCTCATTCCAGCAACATCCCCTGTCGCGCGAACAGCCACAGATAGCGCTGCGTCAGTTCGCTCGCCACCGCCAGTGACACGCCCTCCCCAGCCTCGCCCAGCGCAGCCTGCATGATGTCCGTAAGTTCATCGATCGTGCGGCTGCCATCGAGCCTGCCCAGCAGGATACGCGCGGGCGCGTCGAGTTCCAGTTCGACGTGGCGCGCGCCGGTCACCGCCCAACCGGGCGAGGCCGCCTGCGCACGCGCCAGGTCCTGTGCACGGGGGCGCTCGCCCGGTTCGGCCGCAGGGGCGTCAACGTTTATGCTCGGCATCACGCCATGCACCATCACCTGTTGAAACAACGCATCGCGGAATGCAGTTTCGTCGATGGGTGCCGCGATGCCGAATCCGGCCCGCACCTGCCCGACCGCGGCGAGCAGGTCTGGATACGCAAGCGCGCCGGGATAGGCGGCCGACAGGGCCATCAACGCGGCTTTCAGCGCGGGTTCGGCAACCGGCAGCACCCGGCCTGCAGGGCTGACGAAGTGCTGCTCACTCGCGTTCTCCAGATCGAGTTCATCGTCGCTGCGCAGGTCTGCATAAAACGCCAGGCCACTTAATTCCCTGGCTTGCGGAGGCTGGGCGCACGGCGCATCAGCACGCGCAATCAGTGCCCGCCGAAAGCGGGTGGCGTGCGCATCGTCGAGTGCGGCCTCGGCATCCAGCCAGCGTCCGGCCATGCCCTCGGGCGCCAGCCCCCAGGCGTCTTCCAGTTCAACCACCGCGCGCCGCGGCCCCGCTTCGCCGACATAACGCAGATCATGCGCATCGAGCTGTGACGCGAATTCGCCGAATGTCATCGGCAAATTGAAGTCGGCGAGATATTCATGAAACAGATACGACGGCGCAGCCGATTTGAGATAGGCAATCTCCTTCAGCAAGGCCGGGGCGCGCCACTCGGCTTCCAGTTCGACCAGCACGCGCAAGGCCTGCCGATACCGCTCGGGCGCAGGCAGGCCGGCAGTCGTACGTTCGATCAGGGCGGCGCGCAGCGGCTGCAGGCCGGCCCACCCTGCCGTAACGTTGAAGCTGAGATAGGCCATGCCCTGTGCGCTGAGATGGCGGCGGCATGCATCGAACAAGGCCTGCTGCACCGCCGGCGGCACCCAGGACAACACGCCGTGGGCGATGATGAAGTCGAATTCGCCGAGATCGTCCGGCAGTGCCGCGAGGTCGCCATGCAAGATGCGCACGTTGCGCACGCCCAAACGGGCTATGAACGCCGCGCCCGCTTCGGCCTGCACGCGCGAAAGCTCCACGCCGACGCACTCGGATTCGGGCCAGCGACACGCCAGAGGAATCAGGTTGCCGCCCTGCGCGCACCCCAGTTCGAGAATGCGCGCGCGGCACGGGTCGGGGGCGTCAAAGCCGTGCAGCCTGGCGATCGCCGCCAGAACATCCGGCTGGGTTTCAGGCAGCGGCAGGCTGTCGTAGGGAAGGTCGTCGTAGCTGCTGAGGGTATCCATGGCGACGATTGTCCCAGTGAATGGGAGTCGCCGCCATGACGTATTTAATGTCCGCGTGTGCCAGGCTTGGCCGAGAACAGCGACGCCTGCGGACGCGGCTTGCGCGGCTGCGCAGACGTGCCCGGCGCTGCACGCCCGGATGCGGGTTTGCCGCCGCCTGCTGCGGGCTTGCCCTGCGGCGCACGGCCCGGGGCATTGCGATTGCCGCCTGGCGCCTGGCGGGCATTCTGCCCCTGGCGCTGACCACCGCGACCGTGCGGCGGGCGCGGGGGGCGCTCGTCCGACATGAGGTCAGCCTTGGCCGGCGGGGTGAAACCTTCGACCTCCACCCGCACGATCGAACGCTTGATCAGCTTTTCGATATCGCGCAGGTAGCTGATTTCCTCGTCATCCACCAGCGACAGCGCCGAGCCGGTGGTGCCGGCGCGGCCGGTGCGACCGATGCGATGCACGTAGTCTTCCGGCACGTTGGGCAGCTCGAAATTCACCACCTGCGGCAGCTGGTCGATATCGATGCCGCGCGCGGCGATGTCGGTTGCAACCAGCACGCGCACGCTGCCGTCCTTGAAGCTGGCCAGCGCCTTGGTGCGCGCCGACTGGCTCTTGTTGCCGTGAATCGCGGCAGCGGTGATGTTTTCCTTGATCAGCTTTTCGGCCAGCTTGTTGGCGCCGTGCTTGGTCCGGGTAAACACCAATACCTGCTGCCAATTGTGATGATGAATCAGGTGAGCCAGCAAGTCGCGCTTGTGCGCCTGCGGCACCCGGTGCATCGATTGCTCGATGATCTCCACCGTGGTGTTGCGGCGCGCGACTTCGATGCTCTTCGGGTTGTGCAGCAGGCCGTGGGCCAGCGTGCGAATTTCGTCGGAGAAGGTCGCCGAGAACAGCAGGTTCTGCCGCTGCTTGGGCACCACGGCGAGCACTTTCTTGATGTCGCGAATGAAACCCATATCGAGCATGCGGTCGGCTTCATCGAGCACCAGGATTTCGACGCCGGACAGATCAACCGTCTTCTGTCCCAGGTGGTCGAGCAGGCGACCCGGCGTGGCGACCAGGATGTCGACGCGCGATTTGAGCGCCTTGAACTGCGGATTGATGTTGACGCCGCCGAACATCACCATCGAGGTGAGCGAGAGATATTTACCGTAGGTCTTGACCGATTCCTCGACCTGCGCGGCGAGTTCGCGCGTCGGCACCAAAATCAGGCAGCGCGGGCGGCCAGGCCTGGGGTTCTGCGCGGCACGCGTCGACAGATGATGCAGGATCGGCAGCGTAAAGCCGGCGGTCTTGCCGGTGCCGGTTTGCGCGGCGGCGAGCAGGTCGCCGCCCGCCAGCACCTGCGGAATGGCCTGCGCCTGGATCGGGGTGGGCGTGGTGTAGCCGGCTTCGGCAACGGCACGCATGATGGGTTCGGCCAGCGCCAGGCTGGCAAAAGTTGTTTCAGTAGTCATGTGGTTTCCTGCGACGGCCTGTCACGTTTGCAGTGACACCAATCGAGGCAGACGAATAGGGGATCGTGAGATCGAAGTGAGAACCGCGCACCGATTGGCTGGGTGCGGGAGGCCGCACTATACCGTCCGGGGTTCAGTGCGGCAACGTGTTTCTGCTGGAGAGTGCGGCTTCATCAACGGAGGCCCCCCGGCCAGCAAGCCCTGTATGGGCCGCCTCATGGGTTATTCCTTGGCTGCCTCATTCACCAGTCCATCGAGCGCGCCTGTCAGGGGCTTGAGTGCTGCATCGCATTGGGCGTCCGGATGATGATGCCCAAGCTTCGCCATGTCCTTGTAGCTGAGCCAGCTTTGACCCGTCGAGTCCTCCCAAGCCAGTACGTGTAGCGGCAGATCGATGCCATAGGATTGCGCGCATTGCAGCAAGGGCGTGCCGCCCTTGGGGTGACCGAATATCAGCAACTCGGTGGGGCGCAGCTTCTCTCCGATGCTGTGTGCGCCCGCTGCATGGTCAATCCGTGCAAACACTTTCAGGCCGCGTGCCTGAACCAGCTTTTCCAGTCTATCCATGCTTGCCTTCGTCGCCTGCACGCTGGCCACGGAAACCAGCTTTTCCACAGCGTACACGGGCGAAGCCAGGAGGACGGCCGACAGGATGGCCAGGGCAGTTTTGCTCATGTTGGTTTCCTTTCAATAGCCGGTCAGGGTGGTTACTGTGAGTGACTGGTGTTCGATCTGAAGCAGACCCGACCGGAAGCGCTGAACAAGTCGTCACCCCGGCAAAGGCCGGGGGTCTCAGGTTCTACTGGATTCCCGCATTTGCCGGTATAACAAAACCTCTATCGAAACAGGCAACCTACCCTGACGGCAAACCGGGCAGATCAGGTGGGTATTTTTATGCTCTGTCTAAAAGCCTTATTCACATCGCCAGAATGAAACTATTTTGACTTTTTGGCGGGGCGTCCTGTCTTGATGACTTCCAGGCGACGTACCGCAGCAACCACCGAGGCGTCGCTCAGTTTTGCGAGGTTCGCCACCGCGGCGCGCAGGATCTCGCTTTTCTTCGCCGACACACCCGCAGCGAGACAACGCTTCTTGAGTGCTGCAATCAGGGCGTATTCGCTTTCCGGCATGGTGAAGCTGTCACGGATCAGCTTGGGCTTTTTCGCTTTGACGGGCCTGCCAGCCTTGGCGGCCTTGGCAACCAGGGGTGCGGGCTTGCTTGCGGCCTTTTTGACCGGGGGCGATTTTCTTGTGGCAGCGGCGCGTGCAACGGGTTTCTTCGCCGTTGCAGCCGTGGCGGTTGCCTTGCTTCGGGTTGCCGGTGCGGCCGCAGCCGGTTTTCTGGGCCGTGCGGCGGGCTTGGCGGCCGTGGGTTTCTGGACGGTTGGCGCAGCGCTCGCCGCGGGTTTCGTGGCTTGCGCTTCGGTCGGTGTCTTGTCGTTGTCTGCCATGCTTGGACTCCCGGTCACTATACGGAGTAAACAGTTTATATAGTTTGCAGTCACGCTCAAGTTAAGGATTTATGACAGCGGTGAGCGATCGAAAATCCCGCGCAGCCGGCTGCAGAATCGCCTATCTCAGATAGGCTTCGGTGGCGTAGCGGCGCATCATGCGGTGGCTATTGAAGTAAGCCGCGTTCCGGCTGATGGCGCCTTTCATGACGGCGCTCCAGCCCGGACGGTCCTCATACCAGAGCGGCAGGATCAGCTGTTCCAGCTTGTCGTACAGGGCCACGGCATCGTGGCCGTTGGCTGACAGGGTGTCGTCGCCCACCGCCCAGCCCGTGATGCCTTCCAGGCAGCCTTCCACCCACCATCCGTCCAGCACCGAGAACTGGGGCACACCGTTGAAGGCGGCTTTCATGCCGCTGGTGCCGGAGGCTTCCAGGGGTCGCAGGGGCGTGTTGAGCCACAGGTCAGAGCCGGACACCATGTGCAGCGCCAGTGCCATGTCGTAGTCGGGCAGGAAAGCCATGGGGATTTCTCCCGCCATTTCGCGAATATGGGCGTGCAGGGTCTCGATGAGCTGCTTGCCCGCGGTGTCGTTCGGGTGGGCCTTGCCGGCCATGACGATCTGGAAGGGAAATTTTCTGGCGATGGCCTTGAGGCGTTCCATGTCAGTGAACATCAGGTCGGCGCGCTTGTAAGCCGTCATGCGCCGCGCGAAGCCCAGGATGGGCCGTTCCAGGGCCAGGCTCACGCCGGTGAGTTCCCGCACCTTCTCCAGTAATGCCTGCTTGGATTTTTGGTGCGCCGCCCACAGCACCTCGTCCGGGATGCGGTCGGCCCGGGTGAGGAGCTCCGGCTCATGGCACCAGCCCGGCACATGCTGGTCGTACATTTCGGCAAACGAGGGGCTGGTCCAGGTGGAGGCATGCACGCCGTTGGTGACCGCGTGGACTGCGTAGCCCGGGAAGATCTGCCGGGAGACCTCTGCATGGCGCTTGGCCACCCCGTTCACGTACTCCGACAGGTTGAGGGCCAGGCGGGTCATGTTGAGTCTGTCTTCGCCGGCCAGCAGCTTCACCATGCCCGGGTCCAGCAGGTCGCCGTAGATGCGCCGCACCAGGCCGTAGTCGAATTTGTCGTGGCCCGCTTCCACCGGCGTATGCGTGGTGAAGGTGCACAACTCCCGTACGCGGGGCAGGTCGTAGGGACTTTCGCCGGGCCGCAGGCCTTCGTGGGGATGCGCGTAGCGCCGAAGCAGGGCGAGGGTGAGGAAGGCCGAATGGCCTTCGTTCATATGGTAGCCCATGAGTTTGAAACCCAGGGCCTGCAGCATGGCGATGCCGCCGACGCCCAGCACCGCCTCCTGCTTGATCCGATAGGTTTCGTCGCCGCCGTACAGATGGCGGGTGATGTCGCGGTCGCGCGGATCGTTCACCGGCAGGTCGGTATCCAGCAGCAGAATGGGCACACCGTCGTCGACCCAGGAGCTCAGCACATAGAGCCAGCCGCCGACCCATACCTGGCGACCCTCCAGTTCCAGCGCCACGGTGGCCTGCAGCCCGGTGGCGTAGCGGGCGGGATCCCAGTCGTCGGCCAGTTCGACCTGCCGGCCTTGCGAATCGATCGCCTGGCGGAAGTAGCCGGCCCGGGACACCAGAGTGACCGCGACCATCGGCACCCCGATGTCTGCCGCGGCGCGCAGGGTGTCGCCCGCCAGCACCCCGAGGCCGCCGCTGTAGGTCGGGATATCGCTCTCCATGGCGATTTCCATGGAGAAATACGCCACCCGCGGCTTGTGGGTGAAGGTTTCGGTCTTGCTCGTTGCTTCGGACATAGGCGCTAGGCGGTGACTGCTGGCAAGCAGGCTGCCGGGCAGCTAGGGCTTCCGTCAGATGATGACACCCGGTGATTTTACTTGAGTGCGCGTCGTCGATCCGGTCGGCAAGCTTGCTATTTGTTCTTGAATTTCTTGCTGATTTCGGCCATGCGCGCGCGCCATTCCTGCAGCTCCTCGTCTTCGATCTCGAGCTGAATGGCCACGGCTTCCTGCACGCTCATTTTCTTGTCTTCCAGTCTGCGCATGTGCTTGGATCGCATTCTGGCCAGCAAGCGCTCAGTTTCCTCCTGCTCCAGCTGCAGGGCCTTTTCGAGGTACTCATCTGCGGGTTTTCTCATCGCAACGTTTCCTTGCTTTCTGAAAATTCAATCACAACGCTACACCCATAACCGATGGACTTGCTACCTCGGCCTGTAACAATCGGGCCAGTGCGCAACACACGCTTTGCGGGAGTAGAGCATTTACAAAACCTTCATATTCATGTCACGAATGTTTCATTTTCAGGCGTCAAAATTCCCGTCCCACTGAAACAATGTTTGCACTGGAGTCCGCCATGGAGACAGCAAGCAGCCTGCAGCTGAAAAGCGCTCAGTCCCCTCCGCAAGCCCCGTCTGGGATTTCCGGCCTTCGGGGCATCGATCTGGCAACGCTTACCCTGAATGACCTGGGCGTGATCCGCGATGGCAGCTGTGCGTGCGAGCCGGTATTCGGCTACTCGCCGGACGAATTGATCGGTCGCCACATTTCCATTCTCCTGCCGCAACTGCCGGATGCCGACCTGGTACAGGAAGGTCGCATCAACTCGCGGCTGGCCTTTCTGTGCCACTGCGCCTTTGCTTTCCAGGCCCGGCGCCGCGATGGCCGCTTCTTTGCCAGCGAACTGTTCATCAACCGCCTCGACACCCACAACGTGGTGGTTCTGGTGCGCACGCTCGACATGTCCCGATCGACGGGCGTCATTTATGCCTTCAAGCCGGTCAACTAGACAGTTTCGATGACAGCCGCTGTGGCAAGCCGCCCCGAAGAAGTTTGCCCGGAAACGCAGGGCGTGGAACAAGCCCTGACGGAACTCGCGGCGATTCGGGCGGACATGCTCGCCAGCGAGTCCAGGACGCAGCCGCATCTCGCCGAGATTCACGTAAATTATCGGGAAAGCGCCCGCAATCTCCTGCATTACCTGGCCCTGCGCCGCCGCGATTTGCGCCCGCTGCAGCGCGCCCTGGCTGCGATGGGCGTGTCCTCGCTCGGGCGTGCAGAGGCGAATGTCCTGGCATCGGTCGATGCGGTGCTGCGGGTGCTGGGCTATCTCGCACCCGGAGGCTGCCAGGTCCTGTCCCAGGGGGGGCAAGCGCTGGATTTCGCCCGCGGCGAGCGGCTGCTGGCCGAACACACCGATGCCTTGCTCGGGCCAGCAACGAACGGCCGCCCGGTGCGGATCATGGTTACCCTGCCGAGCGAGGCGGCCGACGATTATCTGCTGGTCCACCATCTGCTGCAGCAAGGCATGGACTGCATACGCATCAATTGCGCGCACGACGATGCCGCAGCCTGGGCCCGCATGATCGAGCACCTGAAACAGGCGGAGCGCGCGCTGGGACGCACCTGCCGGGTCTTCATGGACCTGGCGGGTCCGAAGCTGCGTACTGGACCACTTGAACCCGGCCCCGCCGTGGTCAGGATCCACCCTTGCCGCGATGCCTACGGGCGGGTCACGGCGCTGGCGCGGGTGTGGCTGAGCCCGGAAGACGCCCCTGTGCAGCCGCCTTCGCCGGCAAGCACGTGTCTGCCCGTACCGTCTGACTGGCTGGCCCGGCTTCAGGTCGGGGACGTCGTGAAATTCACCGACGCCCGGGATTCCAGGCGCTCATTCAAGATCGTCGACGTGACCGACCAGGGCTGCTGGGCGGAGGCAGCTCGCACCGCTTACCTCGTCCCCGGGACGCGTCTGCAGGCGGCGCCGGGTGAAGGCGAGGCGGATGCGCGCGCGTGCCGACTCGGCGCTTTGCCGCCGGGGGATACCGCCATTCCCTTGCAAAAGGGCGACCTGCTGATCGTGACCCGCGATCTGAAGCCGGGACGCGCGGCAACTTACGACAGCATGGGCGCAATCCTGACGCCGGCGATGATCGGCTGCACCATTCCGGACGTCTTCGATCATGTGCGGGCGGGGGAGGCGATCTGGTTCGACGACGGCAAGATCGGCGGCGTCATCGAGAAAGTGGAGCCGTCGCAGGTGCGCATCCGCATCACGCAGGAATACCTGAGGCCCGTCAATTTGCGCGCCGACAAGGGAATCAACCTGCCCGACAGCGAACTGCGCATCGCAGCCATGACGGACAAGGACATCGATGACCTGCCTTTCGTGGCCCAGCATGCGGACATCGTCGGGTTGTCCTTCGCCAATTGCGCCCAGGACATCGCTGCGCTTCAAGCGCGGTTGGCGAGCCCGGGGAGCCGGCAGCCGGCCATCGTGCTCAAGATCGAAACGCGGCGCGGCTTCGAGAACCTGCCCGACATGCTGTTGACCGCCATGCGTGCGCCGCAGTGCGGGGTGATGATCGCCCGTGGCGACCTCGCGGTCGAGTGCGGCTTCGAGCGGATGGCAGAAGTTCAGGAAGAGATTCTGTGGCTGAGCGAGGCGGCGCACGTCCCCGTAATCTGGGCGACCCAGGTGCTTGAAACGCTGGCCAAGGAAGGCCGGCCTTCGCGCGCCGAGATTACCGATGCCGCAATGGGACTGCGGGCAGAATGCGTCATGCTCAACAAGGGGCCTTATGTCCTCAGCGCCGTGCGGGCGCTGGACGATATCCTGCAGCGGATGCATGCGCACCAGGCGAAAAAGCGCTCCATGCTGCGGGAGTTGCACCTGGCCCACATGCTGCCGGACGAATCCGGTGCAGCAGCCGATCGGGGCGGCCATTCCGTTTCTAGCCGGAATAATGGTCTTGCAGGTGGCCCCGGCGCCTGATCTTAGGTTTTTTCGGTCGGCTTTCGGCAGACAATCTGACCTTCTCCGAAATTTACCCGACCGCCCGCTCTTGTTAAGGGTTGTACGATGCCTGCCCCTACGCGCAGGCCTGCCAGTACGCGCTAACCCTGCGGGCAGGCGTCGGACAAGCCTTAACTTCGGTCAGGTGCGCCGTGCGCCACTTTTCCATCAATTACCGCTTCATTACGGTCATTGAACGTGGGGGAGCAGGCAGATCAAGCACAAAATTCATGATCGTCACGAAGCCGTAACAGTCAACCTCTATCGTAGCGATCGCTGAACGAAGGAAATCGGTCGTTCGCGCAGTTTTGAAATTGGAAAAGTTCAAGCCCTCGTCATTTCATTGGAGATTAAGCAAATGGTTAAGAACAAAATCGTTGCCGCACTCGGCTTCCTGGCCTGCTCGATGGTCAGCCATGCCGCGCTGGCCCAGGCCGTCAAGGTCGATCCCGCCCTGCCGTCGTACCAGAAGGCCAGCGGTGTGTCCGGCAACTTCACCAGCGTCGGTTCCGACACCCTGAACAACCTGATGACGCTGTGGGCCGAGACCTATAAGCGCAACTACCCGAACGTCAACATCCAGATCCAGGGTGCCGGTTCCTCCACCGCGCCTCCTGCGCTGATCGAAGGCGCCGCTAACTTCGGCCCGATGAGCCGCCTGATGAACGCCAAGGAAATCGAAGCCTTCGAGAAGAAGTTCGGCTACAAGCCCACTCCGGTGCCCGCCGCCATCGACGCGCTGGCGGTGTACGTCAACAAGGACAACCCGATCAAGGGTCTGTCGCTTACCCAGGTCGATGCGATCATGTCCGCCACCCGCAAGTGTGGCGGCAAGGAAGACATCACCAAATGGGGCCAGGTTGGCATGACCGGCGAATGGGCCAACCGCACTATCGCGATGTACGGTCGCAACTCGGTGTCCGGCACCTATGGCTACTTCAAGTCCAAAGCGCTGTGCAAGGGTGACTTCAAGCGCAACGTCGCCGAGCAGCCAGGTTCCGCCTCGGTGGTGCAGAGCGTGACCGGCCAGATCGGAGCGATCGGTTACTCCGGCATCGGCTACAAGACCTCGGGCGTGCGTGCATTGCCCCTGTCCAAGAAGGATGGCGAAGCCTTTGTCGAGCCTGATGCAACGCATGCCATCGACGGCACCTATCCGCTGGCCCGCGTGCTCTATTTCTATGTGAACAAGCGTCCGAACCAGCCGCTGGCACCGCTCGAGCGCGAGTTCGTCAAGCTGGTGCTGTCGAAGCAGGGTCAGGAAGTGGTGATCAAGGACGGTTTCGTGCCGCTGCCCGCCGCGCTGGCTGCCAAGGCGCTGGCTGATCTGGGCATCCAGTAAACCTGTCGACTCATCAAG
>JAWOJD010000008.1:0-12047 GCA_046484355.1 Thiobacillus sp. | reverse complement strand
AATGGGTCCAGGATGGTTCGACACAGGACGGTTATGACAAGCTGGTGAAGCCTATTGTGGAAAACCGCTGTGCGGCCTGCCATGACGGAAGCAACCCGCATCAGCCTACGCTGATCAATTACGAGGGAATCTCGAAAATGGTGGTCAAGGATTCGGGCGCGACCATCCCAACGCTGGTTCGAGTATCGCATATTCATCTCTTTGGCATCACCTTCATCTTCTTCATCGTCAGCAGCATCTTCGCACACGCCTACATGCGTACGCTTTGGCTGAAATGCGTGATCATCGTGGCGCCCTTCCTGACCGACATTTTCTCTTGGTATCTGACCAAGTATTTTCCAGGATTCGCCTGGTTCATTATCGGCAGCGGCGCCTTGATGGGCCTGTCGTTCGCCATACAATGGGCCATCTCGATGTGGCAGATGTGGTTCTACACCCTGTCCGATGATGTGCATGAGTGCGGCGGCATCCTGCCGGTGCTGGGAATCAAGGCCAACACCAACGACGTTTAAGCTCGGAACAGTGTGCCCATTGACCGGCCGTGTGAAACCAGCTTCACATGGCCGGTCTGCTTTTCAGCACCTCAAAATTTGAAATGTCTGGCAAACAGCGTGACTGCCTGGTCTGGCGGCTGCGGCTTGCTGATGATGTAGCCCTGAATCTCGTCGCACCCGTTCCGCTTCAGGAAGGCCACCTGCTCGGCCGATTCCACGCCCTCGGCCACCACCCGCATTTTCAGGGCATGCGACAGGCGAATGATGGCGTTGACGATCTCGGCTGCGTCGCTGTCGGTCAGCACGTCGTCGACAAAACTCTTGTCGATTTTCAGCGCATTGATCGGCATCCGCTTCAACTGGCCCAGATTGGAATGGCCGGTGCCAAAGTCGTCGATGTACACGTGCAGTCCGCGCTGGCGCATGGCGTCGAGCATCTCGAAGCTGCGTTCGGGGTTTTCCATCGCCGCACTCTCGGTCACTTCCAGCTGGAGAAAGGCGGCATCCATGCCGGTTCGCTCGATGATGGCGTCGATGTCGTCGATCAGATGCACATCGGAGAACTGACGCGGCGACAGGTTGATGGCCACCGGCGGCGGATCGAGGCCGGCGTCGCGCCAGGCGATCCATTGCTCGCACGCGGCACGCGCCACCCATCGCCCAATCGGCATGATGAGACCGGTTTCCTCGGCCACCGGGATGAAGTGATTCGGCTCGACGTTACCGTCTGCTGACGACAGCCAGCGGATCACCGCCTCCAACCCCACCACCCGGCCGCTGGCGAGATCGATCTTGGGCTGGTAGGCCAGCGCCAGTTCCTCTCGTTCGATCGCCTGGCGCAGGCCGTCTTCCAGGATCAACTGCTGCTGCGCCTGCTTGTTCAGCTCATCGCTGAAATACTCGATCCCGCGGCGATGCTGCTTGGCCTGATACATGGCGAGATCAGCCTGGCGCAGCAGGGTGTTGCCATCGAGCCCATCGTCCGGATACACGCTGATGCCGATGCTGGCCCCGAGGGCATAGCGCCGCTGGTCGAGCATGTATGATTCCGCCAGCGACGCGATCAATTTGCGCGCCACCCGGCCGGCTGCGCGCGAGACGGGAGGATGCGTCAAGATGACGGCAAACTCGTCCCCGCCCAGGCGGGCGAGAAAATCATCGGCACGCAATGCTTCATCCAGCCGGTTGGCCACGATCCGCAACACCTGGTCGCCTACTTCGTGTCCCTGGGTGTCGTTGATGAGCTTGAAACGGTCGAGGTCGATGAACAACAGCGAGACCTGCAATTTCTCACGCTGCGCATGCGCCAGCGCATGACCGAGGAAATCCTGGAAATACGCCCGGTTGGGCAAGCCGGTCAGGGGATCGTGGTTGGCCAGCATGTCCAGCCGCATCTCGGAATAGCGGCGCTCGGTCAGGGCGGCCGACACGAACAGCCCGCCCAAAGCCATGGTCATCATGCTGACCTGCAGCGCAAACACGTCACGCGTGCTGGTCGTGTCCGATATCCCGCCAAACGACGCCATCGCCACGCCCAGCACGATGAGCGCCGCCAGGAAAATGGCCAGGCTCGCCCCGGTGACCGAAAACCGCAAGGCCGCCCACAGCACCCCAGGCAACAGGATGAACAACACGATTTCGGACGGCCGCAAAGGTTCGGCGTAATGCATCATCGCCAGGGTCAGCAGCAGCATGCCAAGCGTCAGCACCAGCCCTTCCAGGCGGGCGCCCTTGCTGGTTGGCAGCAAGTCCCAGCGCGACGCCGTCAGCAGCAGCGGCGCGATCAGGTACACCCCCAGCAGATCGCCCAGCCACCATACCCACAGGCCTTGCATCACCTTGTCGCCCGGTAGGTCGCCATAGACGTAAAGGCTGGACACGCCCACCAGCGCGCTGACTGCACAGCCCAGGGGCGCAGCCGCCAGCGCAAACTTGGCCACGCTGGACACGTAATCGAGGGTGGAGCTGAAAGGCTGGAGCGCGCGCGGCAGATAGCCGATGATCGCCGCACCCGCGGCCGCGCCGAAGGCAAAACGGAGCGCATCGTCGGCGGGAAGGATCTGGCTGTTGACCGCGAACGAGCCGATCAACACGCCCAGCACGCCCGGCACGCCGAACCGCAGGCTGGCCATTGCGCCGACACCGGCCGCCAGCCAGACGGCGGCGACCACATCGACCACATAGGCGGAAATCGTGAGGCTGAGCCAGCCGGCCAGCCCATATGCCAGCGCCGTCAGCCCGGCAATCCGCGCAAAGCGCGTGATTTCCGCAGGCGCTGGCAGCGACAGGCGAGGCAAGAGGAAAAGCCTGTTTACGTGGCTGCGGGATCCAGTTCGGCGCGCACCGACTCCAGTGCTTCCTTGAGGGTTTCTTCCGACAGTCCGTTGAGTTGCTCGGCCAGCATTTCGGCCGCGTCGATGGTTTCAACATCATCCGGCAGGCTTTCCGTGTCCAGATTGGCGACAAATACCGCTGCCGCGCCCGTCACCTGCAGCAGCTGGCGACGTTCGTTCATCAAAATCTCGATTTCATCGCGCAGCAGGCGGACTTCATCCTCTTTCATGGCGTGCAGGGTCATTCTTGTCTTCTCCTCTATTGACGGTGCTTTCTTGCAGCGGCTTACTCGACTCGATGCGGAATCCAGATGCCTGTTTTGGCTGGATTCCGGGCTGTTCCGGAATGACACAAGGCGAATGTACAGAAATCCCCTTTAACCGAACAGGGTTAGCACCCCGGTGTAGCCATATAAGCGGTCATGGGAAATTTCTCCGTTGGCAAAAAACCCCACCAGCGGAAAATCGCCCAGCGTCTCGCGAATCAGCCCCAGCTCCCGGTTGCGTGCACCGAACATGTGCTCGCCCCGCCCGAGGCAGGAATAATACACGCCGCCACGGATCGGTGCGTTCAACTGCGCGCCGATGGCTGAGAGCATCCGCAGCAGGTCTTCTTCGGCGGTTTGCTGGTCGCGCCGACAGAACAGCAGTTCGTCCCCGGTCTCGACCGTTTCGCCGACCGCCACCAGATTGTTCTGGGGGTCGACACCGAGGATGTTTCGCACCAGATAATCTCCCGTGTCAGAGCCTTTCACCGGTAGTCCGACAAAAATATAACCTGCCGCGCGCCGCAGGTCGTGCGCCAGCACCTCGCCGATTTCCGCTTTCATCACATCGAGCGCCGGGCGCTGATCGAGGCTTGCCACGATATTCCTGCTGGCCGCCGTGACCTGGTGGCGCGGCCCGAGCGGGGAAATCCCCTGCGTCAGCCGCGTCGCCAGTTTCACCCTTTCGCTGAACAGCACGCCCGACAGCCCGCCTTTCACCACGCCATCGCAGATCTGCGCAGTCTCGCCGCGCGAACTCGACAAGCCGCCGACCACAAACCCGCTCGACAGGTGGCGGCTCAGGCCCTCGATCAGCTCCTGGACCCGGCTGTTGGCCGGGTCGCCGTGCGCCACGGCAAAGTACGCATCCGACCATCGAAGCGCATCGACGTCCTGCGGCGTGCGCAGCACCGGCAGCATGCTGAAATCATCCGGTGCGAATTCGCCCAGCATCACTGCCATCGCCGGTTCCTCCAGATACTCCACCCCGGTGGCGCAGACCCCCACGCCCACGCTGCCCGTCCAGTGCGGCACGGCGGTCGCGCTCTTGAAAAAGTCCAGAATCGCATCGAGGTCTGGTGCAAAGGCATCCGACACATACAGGAACCCCAGCGTGGCCGACGCCGGGATCGCGCCCAATTGGCTCATGCAGGCCTGCGCGGCCTGCGTCCAGTCGGTGTGTGCGGCGTGGGCGAACTTGAAAGGTGGGGTCATGGTGGTGGAGTGCGCATCGGTGTCCACGATATTATGCGGAAGTCCCTTGCCGTGCGCTGCTTCCATGTCAGAAATTTCCCTGTACCCGCCGATCACGCCCTACGCCAGCGGCATGCTGGACACCGACGGCGTCCACCGCATCTACTGGGAAACCTCCGGCAATCCGGCGGGCATCTCGGCGCTGTTCGTCCACGGCGGTCCCGGTTCCGGCACCTCGCCCGCTCAGCGACAGTTCTTCGACCCGGACCGTTACCGGATCATCCTGTTCGACCAGCGCGGCAGCGGCCGCTCGACCCCGCACGGCGAACTCGGCGACAACACCACGCCGCACCTGATTGCAGACATGGAAGCCTTGCGGCGCGCACTCGGCGTCGACCGCTGGCTGGTATTCGGCGGCTCCTGGGGGTCGACGCTGGCGCTCGCCTATGCCGAGGCCCACCCCGAGCGCTGTCTCGCGCTGGTGCTGCGCGGCATCTTCCTGTGCCGGAAAAGCGAGATCGACTGGTTTCTCGACGGCATCCGCGCCTTCTTCCCCGAGGCGCAGCGGCAACTGGCAGATTTCATCCCGCCGCACGAACGCCATGACCTGCTCACCGCCTACCACCGCCGCCTCGTCGACCCCGACCCCGCCGTGCATCAGCCCGCCGCCTTCCAGTGGGCGACTTTCGAGGCGTCCTGTTCGACCCTGCTGCCCAACCCCGACCTGGTTTCGGCGTTCGGCAGCGAGCGAACCGCCTTGTCGCTGTCGCGCATCGAAGCGCATTATTTCGTCAACAACATCTTTCTGCCCGACAACAGCCTGCTCGACAACGTCGACCGCCTCCGGCACATTCCCGCGGTAATCGTGCAGGGCCGCTACGATGCCGTCTGCCCCATCGTCTCGGCCGATGACCTGGCACGCGCCTGGCCCGAGGCGCGCTACGAGATCGTGCCGGATGCCGGCCATTCAGCCTTCGAGGCAGGCATCGCGCGCGCGCTCGTCGCTGCCACCGATGCGTTTGCCCAAACCGGACACCTTGCCTGACATGTCACTTTCCCCCCACGTCTTCGATGCCAGCGCCGAGAACTTCAACCGGCTGGTGCTGGAAAACTCGCACAAGGGCCCGGTGCTGGTCCACTTCTGGACTCCCAAGGCCGGCCCGTGCTTCATTTTGATGCCGCGCCTGATCAAGCTTGCGGCCGAATACGGCGGGAAATTCCTGCTCGTCATGCTGAACACCGACGACCTGCCCGAACTGGCGCGGCGTTTCAGCGTGAACTCGGTCCCGACGGTGAAATTCTTCTGGCGCGGCGACGTCGCCCACACCATCCACGGCGCCGACCCCGACAGCAGCTTTCGCGAAGTGCTCGACCGCTTCATCGCCGGTGACGCCCATCGCGCCCATGCACTCGGCGTGGCGGCCTGGCAGGCGGGCAACATCCAGCAGGCGCGCATGCTGCTTGCGAACGCCGCCATGGCCGAGCCCGAGAATCTCGCCATCCCGCGCGACCTCGCCAAGCTGCTGTGGGCCGAGGGCGACGGCGAGCAGGCGCTGAAACTGCTCGACACCCTGCCGCCGGAGGCGCGCCAGACGCACGACATTGCCCGCCTCCACGCCCACCTGAGCCTGGCCGAAACCGCCCGGCAGGCGCCGCCACTGGCCGAACTCGATGCACATCTTGCCCGCCACCCGGACGATCTCGGCGCGCATTACCAGCGTGCCGCCGTGCTGCTGGCGGCGGACGATTTCGCCGGCGCGATGGATGGCCTGCTTCACCTTGCCCGCACCGACCGCGGCTTCCGCCACGACATCGGCCGCATGAGCCTGCTGGCGCTGTTCGATCTGCTCGGCAACGACCATCCGCTGACGCGGCATTACCGCCAGGCCCTGTCCGAAACCTTGAATTGAATTTCGATCACCCCGCCTTTGCACCCTATCGGGACCTGGTCGACGCGCTGGAACTGGTGCGCGCCCAACCTTCGCTCGACGCGCTCAACGCACAAGCCGCCGCGCGCGGCACCACGCAGGCACGCGGGCTGCCCGTGCGTTTTTTCGTGCCCGACGGCCGCCTGTCCGCGCGCGACTACGAAACCCACATCCTGCAGACCGGCCAGGTGCCCACCCGCCCCGAGACCTGGCACGATGTGCTGAATGCGCTGGTGTGGCTGCGTTTTCCGCGTTTCAAGGCCGCGCTGAACGCCGCCCACGGCGAGGCCATGGCCATCGAGACCGACACCCGGCGGGGCCGCCGCCGCGATGCGCTGACCATGCTCGACGAATCCGGGGTATGGCTGATCAGCTGCGATCCGGCGCTGCCCGAGATGCTGGCCGGGCGCGCCTGGCACACGCTGTTCTGGGATTACCGGGACGCGGTCGCGTCACGGATGCGCTTCGTGGTGGTGGGTCATGCGCTGCTGGAAAAACTGCTGGCGCCCTATCCGTCGATCACTGGCAAATGTTTAACGGTGCTATCGGACGCGCTCGACCTCGACACCGGGGAAACAGGCGCAATCTCGGCGCTCGACCCGATCGACACGCCGCACCAGCTTCCCCCGCTGCCGGTGCAGGGCGTTCCCGGCTGGGATGCCGCCAATGCGCACGCCGCGTATTACGCCAATCAGGAAATTTTTCGGCCGGCGAGCCATGCTCGCTCATGAAGGCCCGCACACTCATTAAGACAGCGGATCGGCCTTTGCCATCAGCGGCCACACGGCCTGGCCCGGACGCATCGCCCGATATTCGATCAGCGCATCGCCATCCGAAAACACCGCGCGCGACAGCGTGGCCATCCTGAAGTCACGGCAATCGATCACCCGCTTCAGCAGAATTTCGCGCATCGGACGCAGGCTGTTGAGATTGAGCTGCTCGCCACGGATCACATGGCGCTCTTGAAAACTGACGTGCCCGCCGCTGCGCTGCAGGCTGGAAAGATCGATCGAGATCACCCGCTCAGGCATATCGTCCACCACCTGCCATGTGCTATTCGCCCCCGCCAGCACGGTCGCCACGACAGCAACCAGGCCGAGCACGGCTCACCACATCAGGCAGCTTCCGGCAGGTCGCCTCCGGCCACCCACGCCTGCGCCGCGTCGAGGTCGTCGAACAGGCGAAGATCCGCCGACATGAACAGGCGGTTGATCCACATGCTCCACGCCACCCACTGATCGCCGGTCAGGATCGCGATCCGGTCGAAGTCGTTCTTGTGTTCGCGCGCGAATTTCAGTTCTTCCCACGCCACGTCGACGCTGTACGACAGCATGTCGCGCAAATCGATCAGCACGCTGACCGCCCCCTTGAACTGGATGCCATAGCCCACTGCCTGCTCGAACTCGCGAAAGTCGGCCAGCGTAAACTGGCCCATGACAGAGACCGCGACCTGGTTGTCATTAATGTCGAGCTTGATCATGAAAATCTCCTGTGGATGATGCCCGTACTATAGCGAATCGGAACGCATTGGAGTGGACGCCCGCACCGCCAGAATGCCCGCCAGCGCCATCACCGCCATGCCGATCCAGGCCAGCAGCGGCAAGCGCTCGCCGAACAGCACCACGCCATATACCGCCGAAAATCCCACCGTCGCATATGCCAGCGCACCCACCGTCAGCGTCTGCCCGCGATGATAGGCGCGCGTCAGCGCCAGTTGCGCCGCCGTCGCGGTCACGCCAATGCCGATCAGCCAGGGCCAGTCCTCGGCTCGCGGACGATGAAACCCGGCCACCGCCATCCACGCGCCGCCCGCCACCGTTGCCAGCAGCGTGAAATAAAACACCACCCGCCATTCAGGTTCGCCCAGCTTGCCCAGCCGCTTCACGTTCACATACGCCACCGCCGCCAGCATCCCCGACACCAGCCCGGCCAGTGCAGGCAGCCAGTCCTGCCCCTGCACCTGTGGACGCAACAGCAGCACGATGCCGACAAAGCCCAGCAGCACCGCGCCCACCAGCCCCCGCCCATGGCGCTCATGCAGCCACCAGGCCGACAGCGCCGCCAGAAACAGTGGCGCGGTGTAATTGAGCGTCACCGCCGTTGCCAGCGGCAGCCGCGCCAGCGCATAAAAAAACAGCACCAGCGCCGCAAAGCCCGACAGCCCGCGCCAGACATGCGCCTTGAAATGGGCCGTGGCAAGCGGCGCCAGCAGCCGGCGATGGTGGATCGCGATCACCGCCCAGATCGCGACCAGGCCGAACGCCGACCGGTAAAACACCAGCTCGGCTGGCGAAAACGTCGCGGAAGCGTGCTTGACCAACACCCCCATCAGCGCGAACAGCGCGGCAGCCACCAGCATCCAGCTGGACGTCATCGGGGCACAACCGCTTGAACCGGGCGCATCACAGGCCTACCGATCCAGCGGGCTCACTACCCCGCGCCCGCCCTTGTTCAGCACATGCGTATAAATCATCGTGGTTGACACATCCTTGTGGCCCAGCAGTTCCTGAATCGTGCGGATATCCTGCCCGTGCTCCAGCAGATGCGTCGCGAACGAGTGCCGCAGCGTATGCGGCGTTGCCGGCTTGGCCAGGCCCGCCGCCTGCACCGCCCGTTTCATTGCGCGCTGCAACAGCTTTTCGTCCAGATGATGCCGTCTCTCCTCACCGCTACGCGGATCGATTGAATAGCAGCCCGACACAAACACATACTGCCAGCCCCATTCCGTCGGCGCGTTCGGATACTTCTTCGCCAGCGCATCCGGCAGATAGACCGACCCCTTGCCCACAGCCTTGTCCTGCTCGAACAACTCGTGGCGCTTGATCAGATGCGCCTGCAAGTCCGCCTTCACCGATTCGGGCAGCATCGTCACCCGATCCTTCGCCCCCTTGCCATCGCGCACCAGGATTTCGCTGCGCGTGAATTCGATATCCTTCACCCGCAGCCGGATCACTTCCATCAAGCGCATTCCCGTGCCGTACAGCAGCCGCGCCAGCAAACCGTACACGCCGTCCATCTTGCCCAGCACCGCCCGCACCTCGTCGCGCGTCAGCACCACCGGCAAACGCTGCGGGCGCTTGGCCCGCGTCACATCCTTCAGCCAGGGCAGATCGATCCCGAGCACCTCCTTGTATAAAAACAGCAGGGCCGACAACGCCTGATTCTGCGTCGCCGCCGCCACATTGCCCTCAACCGCCAGGTGCGTCAGGAACGCTTCCACCTCCGGCGCGCCCAGATCGCGCGGATGACGCTTGCCGTGGAACAGAATGAATCGCCGGACCCACTGCACATATTGCGTCTCGGTGCGAATGCTGTAATGCTTGACGCGGATTCGGTCGCGCAGCTGATCGAGCAGTTTGGGAGCAGATGGCGTATCTGACATGTTTTCCATCCTCAACTGAAGTACATACAGACGCGATTGCCGCGGCATTGCACTGCATAACGGCATGCGTTGTAGTCCGGCATGATTATCGGATTTGCCTCCAAAGAAACCGAAAAAGTCTGGCGCGCCGAAGTGTCGCGGCGTCTGCCTCGCAGCATTCAGCAAATCGCGCTGCGAAAGCTGTTCATGCTCGACAAGGCGCAGTCGTTGAATGACCTGCGGATTCCGCCCGCCAACCGGCTCGAAGCATTGAAAGACAACCGCAAAGGGCAACACAGCATCCGCATCAACGACCAGTGGCAAATCTGCTTTACCTGGACGGACAACGGCCCGAACGCTGTCGAGATCGTCGATTATCATTGAACGGAGACGAATATGGACAACCTGAAAAATGTTCACCCTGGAGAAATCCTCCTCGAAGAATTCCTGCGGCCCATGAACATCAGCCAAACCCGGCTGGCGCAATCGATTGGCGTTCCCCCGCGCAGGATCAACGAAATTGTCCTGGGCAAACGGGGAATTACCGCCGATACCGCGCTGCGTCTTGCCAAAGTATTCGGCACGTCCGTTCAATTCTGGATGGGCTTGCAGGACGAATACGAATTGCGCGAAGCGCGAAGCGCCATCAAGGATCAACTGGAACAGATGTTGCCGATTGCGGCATAGTCCCTCTGCTTGGCACAGTGAAATAAGCGTTGCATTCACTAAAGCCAGACCAGACCTCATGCCAGTTATTTTCTACTTCTTCGGCATCTATATCCGCATATATCACGCGGATCATCCGCCCGCCCATTTCCACGCCGAGTACCAAGGATTCGAAGCGTTTGTTTCCATCGAAACAGGAGAAATTCTCGAAGGCCATCTTCCCGCCAAAGCTGCGCGCATCGTGCAGGGCTAGGCAGCTGAGCATCGCGCCGAACTGCTTGCAAACTGGAACAAGGCGCGTAATCTGGAACCTCTTCAACGCGTTCCCGGAGCCGACAATGATTAAGCTCGTCAAAGCCGAAACTATCGGGCAAACTCAACTGCGACTAACGTTCTCGGACGGCACGCAGGACGACTACGACCTTGCCCCTCTGATGGATAAAGACACCGCCTTGACCCGCCCCCTCAAAAATCCTGAATACTTCAATGCGCATTTCATTGAACTGGGTGCGCTGTGCTGGAGAAACGGGCTCGAACTCAGTCCCGCAGCGCTGCACAGCGAATTGCAAAACAGTAACAAACTCACGCGTGTACAACGAATAAGGTTAGATCCAACCCGGCAGTCGAGCGGAGGCTCGGCAGCGGCCTTGTGGTCTTTGCTATCGCTCATTCTCGCCCTCGCTCACTTTTGCGTTGGGCGCCAACAACCAAGGGAGCGGCATGAGTACGAACCTCTCCGAATTGCCAAAGGATTTGCCACGTCCCGTTGACGACGGCGCGGCGTCTCATCTGGAGGGTATGAGGCTGCCAAAGGTATTGCTCCCCGCAACGAACGGCTCAAGTGTGGACCTCGCGGCGCTTACCGGCCGCGTTGTAATCTACATCTATCCGATGACCGGGCGTTCCGGCGTCTCATTGCCGGATGGCTGGGACGGCATACCGGGAGCGCGCGGTTGCACGCCCCAGTCTTGCAGCTTCCGCGATCACCACTCGGATCTGAAAGCGCTGAATACAACGGTGTTTGGGCTGAGCACCCAGACCACGGAGTACCAAAGAGAGGCGCGTGACCGTTTGCATCTTCCCTTTGAGTTGCTTAGTGATACCGGGCATCGCCTTAAGCTCCTCCTCCGTCTGCCCACTTTCGCCGTGGCGGGCATGGAACTGTACAAGCGCCTGGCACTCATCGCAGACAATGGGCTAATCCGAAAGGTTTTCTATCCGGTATTCCCTCCCGACCAGAACGCAAACGATGTTCTTGCATGGTTACGACAGAACGCCCAACTGGGCGCTGCAGGGGACGCGCCAAGAGCGGCGCGCCCCTGAGCTCCACGATGTACCCCCCATCTGAGGGGGCATGTCACAGGATCATCCTAGACCTTATCGGACGAGCAGGATCGAGTAGGGGACGGAGTCACCCCCGTCGCCCTCTCACACCACCGTACGTGCGGTTCCGCATACGGCGGTTCCTGACTTCTGGGCAAACGGCCCCAGCGAGCTTCGTTTCGTGCATCGTGTCGCCTGTCGTCCAATAGACACCTACCGCCACCTTCGGGGCTTCCGGCCCTTCCAGTCTCACCGCAGGCCCTCTGTCACCAGAGGCTTCTGACCTGTCCACGCAGAGAGCACGCGTGACTATCCGCTCATGTCAGGTTCAGCCCTTCGCCACTCCGGTTCCGAGCAGCTACTATGGCGTCTGCTGACTCCCGTCAACCCATCCCGACACCTCACGATGTCAGTAGCACAAGGCAGGTTGGCGGGCCTCCCAGGGTAATGCGCGCGACCTTCATGCTTATACCTGTCGGATC
>JAWOJD010000028.1:0-12466 GCA_046484355.1 Thiobacillus sp. | reverse complement strand
GCTTCCCAGCGTTGCCCTATCCTCCGGGCAGGTAATCCGGATGTTTCAGTTTTGACTAAAAAAGGCAAGGATTTTATTGAGAGGAGAAATTTAAAGGTAAAGCTATCAGGACGGAAAGGCAAAATTTTTAGGATGCCACCAGGAACGAATCGGACCCGCCTGCTGGCTCGAAACTCGCCTAGCAGGGGGAATGCGCGGGCATTTGTTCAAGGTGGTGGCGCATGCTTGGAAATCAAGCGCTGGCGAGCAGGGGCACCAGTTTGCCCGCTGCATCGAGCGCGGCCGTGTCGTCAAACCCGCCGACGTGGGTGTCGCCGATGAAGACCTGCGGCACGGTGCGGCGTCCGGTGCGGGCGACCATCTCATCCTGCTTGGCGGGGTCGAGGTCGATGCGGATTTTTTCGATCTCGGTCACGCCGCGGCTCTTGAGCAGGCGCTCGGCAGACACGCAATAGGGGCAAACGGCGGTGCAATACATCACGACTTTGGCCATGTGGGGATCCTTATTTCTGGGTGACGGGCAGGTTGGCGCGTTCCCACGCGATGATGCCGCCTGCCTGGTTGAAAACGGTCTCGAAACCGGCTTTTTTCAGGGTACGACAGGCACGTGCCGAGCGGTGGCCGCTGCGGCAGGTGACGAGAATGGGTTTGTCCTTGTGCTTGTCGAGTTCCTGGATGCGCTTGGTCAGCTGTCCCAGCGGGATGTGCTTGGCCTTGGGGATGTGGCCGGACGCGTATTCCTTGTCCTCGCGCACGTCGAGGATGAGGGCGTCGTCGTTGTACAGCCGGGTGGATTTCAGCGTGTCGGCCTGCTCGACGCCGGAAAGTTTTCCGTCGATGAATGACCACGCCAGCATGCCGCCGGAAAAAACCGCCAGCGACACCAGCATCCAGTTGTCCTGCAGGTATTGGATGTCCACGAAAGCCCCCGCTTACAGGCCGCAGCCCTGTTTGAGGCCGGCTTTTTTCAGCATCATGTCCATCGGGCAGAAGCGCGTGATGCCAGACTGGAACAGGTTGAATCCGACGAAGGCGGTGAACCACATCCACGATAGCTGGGTCATGTCGACGCTGCCTGAGAAATGTGCCAGTGCAAGCGACAACATGATGAAAAAACCGGCAATGATGCGAACCATGCGTTCAACGGTCATTCTGAAACTCCTGATTGAGGTGAAGAAAATTTGCGGAAATTGGCAGCGTAATACAGCACCGGAATCACCACCAGTGTGAGCAGGGTGGAGACGAACAGGCCAAAAATCAAGGCCACGGCCAGACCGGAGAAAATCGGGTCATCAAGGATGAAGAATGCGCCCATCATCGCGGCAACGCCGGTCAGCACGATCGGCTTGGCGCGGGCGGCGCCAGCCTGGATCACGGCTTCCTGGAAGTCCATGCCGGCAGCACGCTGCTCGTTGATGAAGTCGACCAGCAGAATGGAGTTGCGCACGATGATGCCGGCCAGCGCGATCATCCCGATCATCGAGGTAGCGGTGAACTGCGCGCCGAGCAGGGCGTGGCCGGGCATCACACCGATGATGGTGAGCGGGATCGGCGCCATGATGACGAGCGGGGTGACGTAACTCTTGAATTGCGCCACCACCAGCAGGTAAATCAGCATCAGCCCGACCGCGTAGGCAAGCCCCATGTCGCGGAAGGTCTCGTAGGTTACCTGCCACTCGCCGTCCCACTTCAGGCTGAAGCCTGCATACGGGTCGTCCGGCTGGCTGATGAAGTATTCAGCCAGGCTGCCGCCCTGCTCGAGCGGCTTGTCCTTCAGCGCACCGCGCATGCCGAACAGGCCGTACAGGGGCGAATCCAGCGCGCCGCCGGTGTCGCCGACCACAAACACCACGGGCAGCAGATCCTTGTGGTAAATGGTTTTTTCGCGTGAACTGGAGGTCACTTCCACCAGTTCGGACAGCGGCACCAGATTGCCCTGGGTGCCGCGCACGGTGAGTTTCAGCAATTCGCCGATTTCGCTCTGGCGCTGAGGGGGCAGGGCAATGCGTACCGGAATTTCGTACTTGGCACCGCTGCCGTGGATGGGCGTGACGTTTTCACCCGTCAGCCCCATTTTCATCGCGGCGACAATGTCTGACTGTGCCACGCCTGCCACGGCAGCCTTGTTCTGCAGCACGCGCAGCACGAAGCGCTGGGCGTCGTCCTCGACCGTGTCGTCGACCGCGACGATGCCTTCGGATTGCTCGAAGACGTTGCGCACCTGCTTGGCAACCTGAATCTGCGCGTCGTAATCGGGGCCGTATATTTCTGCGACGATGGGCGACATCACCGGCGGGCCAGGCGGCACTTCGACCACCTTGACGTCGGCGCCGTGCTTTTTGGCGATGGCTTCGAGTGCGGGCCGCATCGACTGCGCGATATCGTGGCTCTTGCGGTCGCGGTCATACTTGTCGACCAGGTTCACCTGCAGGTCTCCAACTTCGGGGCCGGCGCGCAGGTAGTACTGGCGCACCAGGCCGTTGAAGTTGATTGGCGCGGCGGTGCCGGTATAGGCCTGGTAGTCGATCACTTCGGGCGCTTGCGCGACGACCGCGCCCATTTCGCTCAACACCTGCGCGGTTTTTTCCAGCGGCGTGCCGACCGGCATGTCGACGATGACCTGAAACTCTGACTTGTTGTCGAATGGCAGCATTTTCAGGATGACCAGCTTCACCACCGGCAGCGCGACCGAGATCAGGATGGCGAGACCGATGCCCAGCCACAGCTTGCGTCGCGCGCCCTTGCCCGATTCGCCGCGCAGAAAGGGCGTCAGGCTGGTGCGGAACAGGGTGAGCAGCTTGTCTTCGCCGCTCGCGTGGGCGCCGTGCGCGTCCTGCTTGATCAGTTTTAGCGCCAGCCAGGGGGTGACGATGAAGGCAATCGCCAGCGAAATCAGCATGCCGATCGATGCGTTGATCGGGATTGGGCTCATGTACGGCCCCATCAGCCCGGACACAAAGGCCATCGGCAACAGTGCGGCGATCACGGTGAAGGTGGCGAGAATGGTTGGGCCACCGACTTCGTCGACCGCGCGTGGAATGATGGCTTCCAGCCCGTCGTGATCAAGCCCCATGCGGCGGTGGATGTTTTCCACCACCACGATGGCATCGTCGACCAGGATGCCGATCGAGAAAATCAGCGCGAACAGTGACACGCGGTTGAGCGTAAATCCCCATGCCCACGAAGCAAACAGCGTGGCCGCCAGGGTCAGCAATACCGCCGCGCCCACGATCAGTGCCTCGCGCTTGCCGATGGCGAACAGCACCAGTAGCACCACCGACGCGGTGGCGAAGATCAGCTTCTGGATCAGTTTCTTGGCCTTGTCGTCAGCCGTCGCACCGTAGTTGCGGGTGACGGTGGCTTCGATGCCCTCGGGCAGCACGCTGTTGTGCAGGGCGTTGACGCGGGCAATGACTTTTTCCGACACGTCGACAGCGTTCTCGCCCGGTTTTTTGGAGATTGCCAGTGTTACGGCCGGAAAGGTCTGGCCAGTGCTGGCCTCGTCTTCGCCGCCCGCGCCGGGACCATGCCAGACGTAGCGCGCCGGCTGGTCGGGACCGGCCACGACGGTGGCGATATCGTTCATGTAGACCGGACGCCCTTGCGAAACGCCTACGACGAGCTGTTTGACATCGGCGGCGCCGGTCAGGAAGGTGCCGGTCTGGACGAGGATTTCCTGATTGTTCGACACCAGCGTGCCGGACGGCTGGGCCGCATTGGAAACCTGCAGGGCACTGCGGATGTCCTTTGCCGAGACACCGAAGGCCGCCATGCGGTCAGGATCCATCAAGACCCGCACCGCACTGCCGGGGCCGCCGATGGTGACGACCTCGCGGGTGCCGGCTATGCGCTTGAGTTCGATTTCGGCGGCGTGCGCCGCCTGCTCCAGTTCGTAGGCGCCGCGGGTTTCATCGCGCGTCCACAGCGTGACGGTGACGATCGGCACATCGTCGATACCGAGCGGCTTGATGATGGGTTCGCCGACGCCAAGCTCGGGCGACACCCAGTCGCGGTTGGCCTGGATCGTGTCGTACAGTCGCACCAGCGCCTGCGTGCGATCCTGGCCCACCAGGTATTGCACGGTCAGCACCGCCATGCCGGGTTTGGACACGGAATAGATGTGTTCGATGCCTGCGATCTGCGACAGCACCTGCTCGGCCGGTGTGGCGACCAGTGCTTCCACATCCTTCGCCGATGCGCCGGGGAAGGGGATGAACACGTTGGCCATGGTCACGTTGATCTGCGGCTCTTCCTCGCGCGGCGTGACCATGATGGCGAACAGACCCAGTAAAGCCGCGATCAGCGCGATCAGCGGCGTGAGTTGGGACGTGAGGAAGAAACGGGCGGTGCGTCCGGAGAGTCCCATGCGTCGCTCCGTTTACTTGGCTGTCTTGTTATTGGCGGCGCTTTTGGCGTAAATCCCCGCCTTGACCGGTTCGAGCGCGATGACGTCACCCGCGTTGAGCCCGCTCAGTACTTCGACCTGGCCGCGCGCGTTTGCCACGCCGAGCCGGATCTGGCGCAGGCTGACTTTGTCCTGCTTGGCCACGTATACCGCGGTGACTTCGGAGCGGCGCACCACGGCACTGGCCGGAATCAGGAGCTTGCGCGCGCTGCCCACCGAGAAATGCGCGCGGGCAAACATGCCGGGGATGACGCCTTCCAGATTGGTCGGCAGATCGATCCGCACCTTGACCGTATGGGTCGTTGCATCGGCCGAAGGCAGAACCGTGACACCCGTGGCATCGATCCACTTGTTGAGTGCCGGAATCTCGACCGCGACGCGTGGCGCCGCTTTCACTTCGGCCAGCTTGTATTGCGGAATATTGGCGACCACCCGCATGTCCTTGGGGTCGAAGCCGGTCATCAGCGGCTTGCCGGGGGTCACCGTTTCACCCAGTTCCACGTGGCGGGCCGCCACCACGCCGGAATACGGTGCCTTAATGACCGTATAACCGCTGACCGCAGCGGTTTGCCCTGCCCCGGCGCGCGCAGCGCGTGCGGCGGCCTCCGCGGCACGGAATTCCGAGGTGGCGCGGTCAAGCGCGGCCTGGCTGATGAATTTCTGCTGGAACAACTGCTGCTGGCGTTCGTAGTTGGCGCGCGCATTGGCCAGCATGGCGGCGGCCTGCGCCACTTGCGCCTGGCTGCCTGCCACCGCAGACGACAATTCCTGTGCCGACAGGCGAACGATGACCGAACCGGCCTTGACGTAATCCCCGGCATCGAAATTGACGGCCATGACGCGGCCAGACACCTGCGCGGAGAGGGTCGACTGCTTGACGGCCTCAACCGTGGCTTCGGTGGAGTGGCCGCTGTCGGACATCTGATATTTGACGGACGCGACAGTGAAGGGCAGGGTAGCCCAGGCGGGTTGCGCGGCGAAGATGAGGCAGGCCAGAAAGCGGGCGGGATTCAGCACGGGTAAACCTCCGGAAGAGCATTTATTAGAATATTCTAATTAACGTAATAATTCAAGTGCTTGGGGGCATTTCAGGCGTGCGTTGCAGGGCGGCTCCGTGCGCAAGTATGCCCCACAAGGGGACGCCGATCCACTATGGTCTGAAGCCCATGTGGAGTCGTATGCCCCGCAAGGGGACTCTATTTCACTGATGCGGTGAGGTGTACGTGGCGGCGTATCGCACGCACAGGAGGGAGGACGCGCAGGAACTCGATCTTGCGTGCGTGGAGGTGAGGAACCCTTGAGTGGTTCCGGTCGGCGTCTGGTCAGGACGCCTGGTACGCTGGCGGGAGCCTAGCTGCTGAAGCCGCAGAAGACATCACGCATCATGCCCAGCAGTTTGAGCGTGCGGGTGTCGCCCACCCGGTAAAACACCCGGTTGGCATCCTTGCGCGTGCGCAGAACGCCTTTGTCGCGCAGGATCGCCAGATGCTGGGAAATGTTGCTTTGCGAGGTGCCGACATGGTCGACAATGTCCTGCACGCTGACTTCCTTGTCGCCCAGCACGCAGAGAATTTTCAGGCGCAACGGGTGGGACATGGCCTTCATTGCACGCGAGGCCTGCTCGATATGCTCGTCCTTGTCCATGAGATCCACTTCGCCCCAATCAGCCGCCATTTTCATTTCCTCGATTTTGATCGTGTAGTACCCTTAGGGCCGCTTTGTTTTGTGTATGAGCCCAGTATTCGCGGCGCTTCTGGTAGTTATTGGTGATGTGCGTAGATTAGTAATCATGCATATATTAAAATTATTCCACAAATAATAGAGTCAGGTAATACAATTTTTTCATGAAGACCTCTCCGGTTCTCCTTATCATCCTCGACGGATTTGGCTGTCGCAAGGAACACGACGACAATGCAATCGCCCAGGCCAACAAACCGAATTGGGATCGGCTCTGGCAACATAATCCTCATACGCTCATCCATGCGTCCGAGTCCGAAGTGGGCTTGCCGACCGGCCAAATGGGCAATTCCGAGGTGGGGCACCTGAATATTGGTGCGGGTCGGGTGGTATACCAGGAATTCACGCGGATCGATCACGCGATCGAGTCCGGTTTTTTTTACACCAATCCGGCCCTGCTCAATGCGATGCATCAGGCCCGCGACCACGACAAGACCCTGCATGTGCTGGGTCTCCTGTCCGATGGCGGGGTGCACAGCCACGAACTGCATTTTCACGCCTTGCTCGACATGGCGGTGCGTGAAAATCTGCACAAGGTCTGTCTGCACGTCTTCCTGGATGGCCGCGATACGCCGCCAAAAAGCGCGGAAATCTACTTGCGCCGCCTGAACGAAAAAATCGAACAAACCGGTATCGGGCATATTGCGTCCATGATCGGCCGCTACTACGCGATGGATCGGGATCGCCGCTGGCAGCGGGTTCAGTCCGCTTACGACCTGCTAACGCAGGGGCGGACCGAGTACTGGGCCGAGAATCCGCTGGCGGGGCTGGAGGCGGCCTATGCCCGGGATGAGACGGACGAATTCGTCAAGGCCACGGCGATTTTGCCGCCCAATGGCAAACCGGTGAAGATGGAAGACGGCGATGCCGTCATCTTCCTCAACTTCCGTTCCGACCGCGCGCGCCAGTTGTCCCGGCCTTTCATTGAGCCCGATTTCGGTGAATTCGAGCGCGAGGTCACGCCCCGCCTGTCCACCTATTGCACCTTGACCGGGTACAGCGACGACTTCGATGTGGCGGTGGCGTTTCCGCCCGAGCGCATCAAGAATGGCCTGGGTGAATATGTCGCCAACCTGGGGCTTCGCCAGTTGCGCATTGCCGAAACGGAAAAGTACCCCCACGTCACCTTCTTTTTCAATGGCGGCGAAGAGATTTCCTTTCCTGGCGAGGACCGCATCCTGGTCCCGTCGCCCGATGTGGCGACCTACGACCTCAAGCCCGAGATGAGCGCGTTCGAGGTGACCGAGAAACTGCTCGCAGCCATCAACAGCAAGCAATACGACGTCATCGTCTGCAATTACGCCAACCCGGACATGGTCGGCCACAGTGGCGATCTGAAAGCAGCGATCAAGGCCATCGAAACCGTCGACACCTGCCTCGGGCGGGTGGTCGAGGCCCAGTTGGCCCGTGGGGGCGACGTGCTGGTGACCGCTGACCATGGCAACGCCGAATTGATGCGCGACAGCGTGACCGGCCAGCCGCATACCGCCCACACCATGAACCTGGTGCCGCTCATCTACATTGGGGCACGCCATGCCACGCTGGCTGAAACCGGCGCGCTCGAGGATATCAGCCCGACCCTGCTGAAAATAATGGGCCTGCCCCAACCCCCCGAAATGACGGGTGAAACCCTGGTCCAGTTCGAGTAATGCTGTCGTGCATCAAGGCGGGAGTGCCGGGATGACGCGCCAACTCCTCGTGCTGCTGATGCTGTGCTGGACTGTGTCCGTCCAGGCGAATCAGGTCGATCGCAAGCAATCCGAACTCGATGCCCTGAAGGAACGTCTAGAGACCTTGCAGCAGGCGTTCCGGGGTACGCAGGCGGACCGGAAGGAGGCTGCGGACGAGTTGCGCCAGTCCGAGCGCGCCATCAGTCAGGCGATGCGCCAGTTGCGTGAGCTGGATGGGGCGCGCCAACGCACCCGGGCGGACCTGCAGGCGTTGACGCGCCAGGCCGACGCCGCTGCGGCGAACATTCGCCAGCAGCAGGTGCATCTGGCCCAGTCACTCAAGGCCGCGTATCTGCGGGGGCAAGGGGATTCCCTGAAGCTGATTTTCAACGGGGCGGATCCGAACCAGGCGGCCCGGGATTTGCGCTACCTGTCGCACGTATCGCGTGCGCAACATGCCCAGATCGAGGCGCTGCGCACCGAGCTGGACAAACTGGCGGCGCTGAGGCAAGCCGCCGCAGCGAAAACAAGCAAGCTGACGCAGCTGCAGGAAGCGCGTGAGGCAGAGCAGCAGAAATTGCTGGCCGACAAGCAGGAACGCGAACAGGTGATGCAGAAGCTGTCGGTTCAAATCCAGCAACAACGCCGCGAGATATCCAACCTCAAGCGTGACGAGCGGAGCCTGACCCGGCTGGTCGAGCGCCTCAACCGGCTCATGGCGCAGCAGGCTGCACGGGAAGCCGCCCGCGCGCGCGCCGCCGCGAAACAGGCGCAAAAAAAGCAGCCTGTGGAAAAAGACCCCTCAGGCAAGCCCCGCAAGGTGCTTGCAGTCAACACCGAAACGCCGGTGGCTTTCCGCTCGGACAAACCCTTTTCAAGAATGAAGGGCGACTTGAGATTGCCCGTGGCCGGGGAACTCATGAATCGTTTCGGGGCTCCGAGAGAAGATGGCGGGGTGAGCTGGAAAGGACTGTTCATTCGCGCTGCGCAAGGCTCGGCTGTGAAGGCGATTGCGGCCGGGCAAGTGGTGTTTTCCGAGTGGCTGCGCGGCTTCGGAAATCTCATTATTGTCGACCATGGCGAAGGGTATATGAGCCTATACAGTAATAATGAAAGTCTGTATAAGCAGGTGGGTGAACGGGTTCAGCCCGGTGACGCCATTGCAGCGGTCGGCAACAGCGGCGGCCAGCCAGACAATGGCCTGTATTTCGAAATGCGGCATCAAAGCCGCCCAGTCAATCCTCTCCAGTGGGTAAAGTGACATGACACATAAGGCGAAATTCTTTTTCGTCGGCCTGGCCGGCCTGCTGGCGGGCGCGGCGTTGACGGTGAATTTGTCGGCGATTGCTAACAAAGGCGTTGAGACGGCGCTGCCGATCGAGGAACTGCGTGCCTTTACTGACGTGTTCGCACGCATCAAGAGCGATTACGTCGAACCGGTGGAAGACAAGAAGCTGATCACCGAGGCGATCAACGGCATGCTGGTCGGTCTCGACCCGCATTCATCCTATCTGGATGTCGAAGGATTCAAGGATCTGCAGGTGGGGACGCAGGGTGAGTTTGGCGGCCTGGGCATCGAAGTCAGCATGGAAGATGGTTTGGTCAAGGTCATCTCGCCGATCGAGGATACGCCCGCTTTCAAGGCCGGGGTCAAGCCCGGCGACCTGATCGTCAAACTGGATGAAACGCCAGTCAAGGGCATGTCGCTGAACGATGCCGTGAAACGGATGCGGGGCAAGCCCGGCACCAAACTCAAGCTCACCATTGCCCGCAAGGGGGTCGACAAGCCAGTTGTGCTGACGTTGACCCGTGCGGTCATCAAGATTCGCAGCGTTAAATCAAAATTGATTGAAAACGGCTACGGCTACGTGCGTGTGACCCAGTTCCAGGAGCACACTGGCGAGTTGCTGGCCGATGCGCTCAAGGACATGTACAAGGAAAACAAGGCGCCGTTGAAGGGCTTGATCCTCGATTTGCGCAACGACCCCGGTGGTTTGCTCAATGGCGCGGTGGCGGTGGCGGCGGCGTTCATCAAGCCGGATAGTCTGGTGGTGTATACCGAAGGCCGTACCGAGGATGCAAAAATGCGTCTGACCGCCAGCCGCGAGAACTATCTGCGTCCGATGCAGGGCGACTATCTGAAGAGTCTTCCCGAAGGCGTCAAGCAGGTGCCGATGGTAGTGCTGGTCAACAGCGGGTCGGCTTCGGCATCCGAAATCGTGGCGGGCGCGCTGCAGGATCACAAGCGTGCCGTCATCATGGGCACGCGGACGTTTGGCAAGGGGTCGGTCCAGACCATCCTGCCGATCGGAAACGGTACGGCCATCAAGCTCACCACCGCGCACTATTTCACCCCGAGCGGGCGTTCCATCCAGGCCAAGGGAATCGAGCCGGATATTCTGGTCGAGGACCCGGCCGCAACGTCCGAGGACGAGGGGATGAGGATTCGCGAAGCGGACCTCGACAAACACCTGACCAACCCCAATGGCAACGAGACCGCCACAGAGAGCAAGCCGGATAAAACCATCAAGTCTCCGCCTGCCACCAAGCCAGGCAAGGATGACAAGGACAAGAAGCCTCTCACGCTGGAACCGGGTGAAGTCGTGTCGAAGCACGACTTCCAGGTGAATCAGGCGCTGAACCTCCTCAAGGGGCTGCAGATCCTTCAAGCACGTTAAACTAGCGCTGTGGCCGCCGGTCGGCCATCGCGTCTGCAGCGCGGTATACTTGAATCCAACCAGCCCGTTGTGGGATGCCATGCGTCCGTGTGATCTCGAAAAAAAACGCGAAATCGTTTTTCACCCCTTGCCGGGTGGACAGGCAGCGCGTGCCCTGGAATTGCTGGAGGGGCTGGAAGGGCTGGAGGTGACGGTGGGCGAAACCCCGTACTCCCTGCAGGTGCGTTACCACATTTGCGAATACACGCTGGAGGGCCTGGAAACCGCGCTCACCACGCAGGGTTTCCATCTCGACAACAGTCTGATCTGCAAGCTCAAGCGCTCGCTGGCTTACTTTACCGAAAGCGTGCAGCGCAGCAACGTCGAAGCCAACGAGTCCGACCTTAAATCCCAGCAGGCTTTCATGAAAGTCTACGATCGCCATCTGCACGGCGACCGCGATGAAACGCCAGAGGAATGGCGGGACTATAAGTAGCCCCCTGCATTCCGCATCCATGCACCTGAGTGACGACCAGCTGCTCCGCTATAGCCGCCACATCCTGCTGCCGGAAGTCGGCGTGGCAGGCCAGGCGCGCATGGCGGAAGCGTCCGTCCTGATCGTCGGCGCGGGTGGGCTGGGATGTCCGGTGGCCCTGTATCTGGGGGCGTCGGGCGTCGGTCGGCTGCTGCTGGCCGATGGCGATACGGTCGATCTCACGAACCTGCAGCGCCAGATCGGACATGCCACTGCGGCAGTCGGGGAAAACAAGGCCGATTCGCTTGCGCGCAGCGTGCGCGCGATCAACCCCGAAACCAAGGTCAAGCCCATCCGGCAAGCGCTGGCCGGTCACGCGCTTGACGAGGCCGTGGCCACAGTGGATTTGGTGGTCGACGCCTCGGACAATTTCGCCACCCGCCATGCGGTCAATCGCGCCTGTGTGATGTATGGAAAACCGCTGGTTTCGGGTGCCGCGATCGGCTTTTCGGGCCAACTGGCGGTGTTCGATTCACGTCGCGAAAGCAGCCCGTGCTATCACTGTCTATTTCCTGAACACGCGCATGAGCCGGAACTCCGCTGTGCCGACGCGGGCGTGTTTTCGCCGCTGGTCGGCGTGATCGGCTCGATGCAGGCCATGGAGGCGTTGAAATGCCTCGCGCAAGTGGGTCTACCCCTGATAGGAAGATTGCTGCTGTGGGATGGGCTGCAGGCCGACGCGCGCGTCATGAAGGTGCCGCGCGATCCCGCATGCCCGGTATGCGGCCCAAACGGAGTTCATGCAGGGTGAGTGTCGAGCAGGCGCGATAGCAAAAGGTCGATGTCCCCACCCGGCGCACGGGTGAACCCGCTCTTGGCAAACTGATGCCAGCGCCCGACCACCACGCATTGCAGCAGATTGGCCAGAGGGCCGCTGAATTCGGCATGTTTGCCGCCGCTGAGTCGAAGGCATTGCCGCAGCTGGGCTTCGATGCGGTCGTGAAGCTGGTTGATTCGTTTCTGCAGGCGCTCGTTTTCGTGCACCAGCGCATCGCCAATCAGCACCCGAGTCATGCCCGGGTTTTTGGTCGAGAAATTCATCAGCATGCCGAGAATGCCCTCGATCTGTGACGCCGGGGACGGCGTATCGGCCGTGATGCGGGCAATCAGGCCAAACAGGGTCTGTTCGATGAACTCGATCAGCCCCTCGTACATCTGCGCCTTGCTCGAGAAGTGACGGTAGAGCGCCGCTTCGGACACCCCGATGCGCGCAGCAAGCGCCGCCGTGGTGATCTTTTCCGGCTGTGGTTCCTGCAGCATCGCAGCCAGCGTTTGCAGGATCTGCAAGCGGCGCTCCCCAGGCTTTCTGGCTTCCCCTTCCATTGAATATCCCCCTTTTTTTCTTGAACGATGATTATCAGTGATATTGGGGTAAACCGTCTGCCCCTGGGCAGACCTATCGCGCAGGCCCGGACTGCCCCGTGTTCAGTAGGCATTCTGGGCCTATGATTGGAATGCCCCG
>JAWOJD010000018.1:0-12642 GCA_046484355.1 Thiobacillus sp. | reverse complement strand
GGTCAGAGAGCAATTTTTGCTAATATACTAATAAGCCATCCAATAAATTCCCTCTTCTTCTCCAACTTTCGGTCTGCCTGGTTGGCCTAATCTTGTTTGTCTTTGGGTTATTTCTTCAATCTTGTCTTTAAAGTATGAACGCCCCAGCACCAATTCGTGATTCAGCGATTCGCGAATCTCATGCTGAGTTTTTACTCTGACCCCAAATATGGATCAAAAACTTTTATGAAATCCTGATTCGTTCAGCGCCTCGTACCCGGAGATTACGTCGAATAGCTCCTCGTCTATACCACTTTGGCGTAAACGGTGAAATGTGCCGTTGAGGTCGTCCAGCAGTTCATCAATATTCTTGTCGGCGCGTTGCATGGCAGCCAGGCGACTGGCATTTTCACTGGCCAGCGACTCAGCGCATGCCCTGAACAGGGTGACAAAAAGATATTCACGCACCAACGCCCGTAGTGTCCGTTCCCTGCTATTCATAACCTCAGGCAGATTTTGCGTAGGCCAGCTAATGCCGGCCAGTTTGCGTTGCCATGTTTCGTCCAGCGGCAGCAGCCGCTGGCTCGCGGGGGTATAAATCGACCCGGTTCCAGGGCGATGATGAAACAGGTAAACCTGCTCGATTAAGCCCTGTTCGCGCTGCGCTTCCATTTCAATCAGAATCTGCCCCACTAATGGTGTAATGGCCTTAATCGAATTCGGCAGGGTAAAACCTGCCACCGGTTGCAGACCGGCTTCCGCAAGGCGTGACTGCATACGTTCACCAACCGCCCACACAATTTTATTACCCGGCAGTTTTTCCAGCGTATCTTCGGCAAATTCCACCATGATCTCATTGAACTGGCCTACCAGCCCCTGATCAGAACCAAACACAATCACGCCGATCGCCGCTGCTGTTTTCTGTGCCGCCCGGCTTACAGCAGCTGGCGTTTTATCCTGTCGAAAACACGCGGCCAGACCGAGCTGTACAGTTCGATAATAATCATCCAATGCGTGCACGGCATTCTCGTACTGGCCAATGTTCGACGCGGCCATGGCTTTCATGGTGCGCACCACAGATTCAAGCTCTTTAGCACTACCAATCTTATGCCGCAGGCTGGCGACAGTATCTCTCATGATGTCTCCTCCAGTGTTTGGCCGGGCACAAAGCGTGCGAGTGCATTGCGGGCGATCTGGATAATCGAGGCTCGGTCTGCGTCACTCAGTTTTTTGGCACTCTCAAATCGCGCGCAAACCTCAGCAGGAATCTCCGTGGCGGCAATACGCACGGCCTGCTCGGCCGCCGTCATCTGTTCAAGTGGCACGGCATCAAACAGTTCTTCCGACAGCGCCAGTAACACGGCAATTTGTTCTGCCATGGAAACCGGTGCGAATTCCGGCTGTTTGAGGCAGGCGCGGATGCGCCGTCCGTGTTCGATAATTTTACGTGTGTGGTCATCCAGCCGGGCGCCAAAACGGGCAAAGGTTTCCAGCTCCTCGAACTGTGCATAGGCCAGCTTGAGGTCGCCTGCGACGGCGCGATAGGCTGCACGCTGCGCCTTGCCGCCGACACGTGAAACCGATTTGCCGACGTCAACCGCGGGCAACACACCCAGTTCAAACAGCGCTGGTGAGAGATAAATTTGCCCATCCGTAATGGAAATCAGATTGGTGGGAATGTAGGCGGAAATATTCTGCGCTTCGGTTTCAACAATCGGCAATGCCGTCATCGATCCACCCCCGAGCTCCGGGCGTAAATGCGTGGCGCGTTCCAGCAGCCGTGAATGAATATAAAAGATATCGCCGGGAAACGCCTCGCGACCCGGCGGGCGGCGCAGCAATAAAGACAGTTCACGATAGGCGCGTGCATGGTGTGTGAGGTCGTCATAAACAACCAGCACATCACGGCCCTGTTGCATGAAATATTCCGCGATGCTGGTCGCCGCATAGGGGGCCACGTATGCGAGACCGGGAGGATCATTACCTTCGGTAACCACAACGACGGTATATTCCATCGCGCCCTGTTCGCGCAGCGTGGCGATCACCTTGGCGACACCGGAGGCGCGTTGGCCAATGGCACAATACACACACAGTACATTCTGGTCGCGTTGATTGAGTATGGTATCGAGTGCGATCGCCGTCTTACCGGTTTGCCGGTCACCGAGAATCAACTCTCGCTGACCGCGGCCTACGGGAATGAGCGCATCAATAACCTTGATACCGGTTTGCAGCGGTACGCTGACGGGAGCACGTTCCAGAATAGCGGGCGCGGGACGCTCCACGGGCAAGCGATCACTGGCGACCAGCCTGCCCTTGCCGTCCAGCGGCCGACCCATGGGATTGATAATGCGCCCGATCAATCCAGCGCCCACCGGCACATCCACCACGTGTCCGCGGCGTTCGACTTCGTCGCCTGCCTGCAAGTGCCAGTAGTCTCCAAGGAGTACGACACCGATTTCATCTTCATCAACATTGAAGGCGATGCCATAAATATCGCCGGGAAATTTAAGTACTTCTTCAAAACCGACACCGGGTAGACCGGAAACTTTGGCGATCCCCGTGGCGATACTGGTAATCGAGCCCACCTCTCGTGGCTTCAGTGTCGGTATAAATGATTCCCGCGCCTGGCGTATTCCAGAGAAGGCTGCATCGAATACATTTTTCAGTTTGTCAGTCGTCATTTTGATCGACATCCCATGCCGTATTCACCGGATCAGTGATTTTGTTTCAGTTCTGGTTTTCAGCAGTTCGTCGACACTCCTTGCCAGTGAATCAAGATAATCGGCAATACTCCAGGCTATCTTCTGGCCATTGGCACTGATCTCAATACCACTGACCCGATCCGGCGCGATGTCGAACTCGACCTGTTTCTCCTTGCCCAGCAATTCCGCGATCACCGTTTCAATAGCAGTACATTGTTGCGCTGGCAGCTTGAAGGCAGTGCGCACTCGCAGTGGGGCGGGCGATGATTTGAGTGCTGATTTCCACTCGGCTATTTGTGCAGCGTTTAGCGCACGCAGACGATCGAGGAAAATATCCGTCATACGTTCTTCAAGGCTTGTTCCGGCGAGATCAAAGAGTGCCTTGCGTACAATAGCAAACACTTCTTCGCGTGCACGACGGCTGATATCTTCATTCAGGTTACGTTGTTCGTTTCTTAATGCCTGCTCCAATCTGGCACGCAAATCGTCTGACTCCTGTCGTGCCGCATCGAGTAGCTGCGCGCGTTCTGTTTTCGCCGCTTCCAATACCTGATTCATGCGTGCAGCGCGCTCCTTATCGAACACCTCGTTCCTGTGTTGATACTCGTCGCGTTCCTTCTGCGCCTTGGCTTCCTTTGCAGCGGCATCGGCAATTTTCGCGGCGATGCGTTTTTCCCGTGCGTCAATCGCGTTGAGAATAGGCCGGTACAGAAACCGTTTCAGCAACCACACCAAAATAAGGAAATTGATGACTTGCGCAATAACGGTAAACCAGTCGATCAGCATGCGCTATTTTCCTGCGGCCTGGGTAATGACATGATTCCAGAACGGATTGGCAAAAATCAGAATCATCGAGACCACAAAGCAGTAAATAGCAACGGACTCGACCATGGCGAGACCCACAAACAACGTGCGTGTAATGGTTGCCGATGCATCAGGTTGCTGCGCCAGTGAAGTCAATGCAGAGGCCACCGCCCGCGCCTCGCCAAACGCAGGGCCAATACTACCTATAGCGACAGTCAGACCGGCAGTGATAATTGAAATGATGGCAATGAGCGTCATACTATCCATGCTCTATCTCCTTGTGGCTGGTGTGATTGTTACTGTCTTCGGATTCGGATTCCGGTACCGGCTTGCGCACACGTGTAGCAGCGGCAATGTAAACCGTGGCCAGAATACTGAAAATGTACGCCTGTATCATGCCGGTCAGTAATCCGAGTGCACTCATGATGATCGGAAAAATGAACGGTGTAATGGTGAGCAAAATAGCAATAATGAGTGTGCCACTCATCATGTTACCGAACAGGCGCACAGCCAGCGCCAGGGTGCGCGAGACCTCGCTGATAACATTGAATGGCAACATAATAATCGTTGGCTTGGTATAGGCTCTGAGATATCGGCCAATGCCTGCCTCTTCGATACCAAACATCGGTACTGCCACAAACACGCAGATCGCCAGCGCGGCGGTGGTCGAGAGCGAACCGGTCGGTGGTTCATAGCCGGGAATAATTGTGAACAGACTCGCCATGGCAACAAACAGAAACAAGGTGCCCAGAAAACCGAGATATTTTTGCGGATTTTTCAGTCCCACCTCTTCAATCTGCTGATTAATGCCGGTGACGATAATCTCCAGCAAATTCTGCCAGCGCGAACGTTGCAGCTCCGTAGACAGTTTGCCCGTAATGAGTTTTGAACCGAGCACCAGTACCAGCATCAATCCCCAGGTGTAAACGATGGTGGCATTGAGTTTGAAAAATCCCAATTGCCAGAAGATGATCTCGTCGGGGCTAAGGCGCATGATCAGGCTCTTTCGCTGGCGCATCGTAATGTTCGAGTGGCGGGCCGGCGACCCGCGTCACGATGAAACGCGCGATGACAAATCCGAACAGACAGGCCAGCAGCCGTTGCCAATAACCGTCTGAGACAACATAAAATCCTGCGATGACGACGCCTGCCCGCAGCAGCATGCTGCCCAGAAACAAAAGCGCCGGTTGTTTGGACGACACGCCCTTGCGCACCGTCCACCAAAGACCACCGAAAAAAATGGCGCCGAGCAGCAGGCCCGCCACCAATACCAGCGCCAGCGTCAACCAATCATTCATGATTATTCTCAACCTCGTCCTGGTGAATCTCCCTGTCTTCCTTAACGATCCAGCGCCAGGCATTAAAGCAACCCAGCCCCAGACCAACGGCCAGCAGCGCGAGTGTCCATGAATGCTCGCCCGGGTGGTGCTTGTCCAGCCAGAGTCCGAGTGCCGCGCCCAGCAATGTTGGCATTGCCACCGACCAGCCGACCAGCCCCATCATGCCCAGGCCGGACCACACAGTTTTGCTGACATGGCGTTGTGCCTTAAGTTTGCGCGCCGCCATATCACCGACCTGCTGGCTGAATTCCTTTTTACCCGGCTTGTGTTTCATGTCCGGGTTTTCATTCATGATGAAACTCCGCCAGACGACGAATGAATCCGCTCTCCATTTTCGCCAGCACCGAATGCACCTTCTGCTCCTGCTCGTCCAGATGCATGAATTCTTCCTCCACCGCCGCGCGTAATTCAACCAGACTCATGCCGCCAATGGCACTGCGCACGGAGACCAGCACATCGCTGCCGGTTTTGACCAGAACACCTTCATCAACCGCGATGTAAACTTCACCATCTGCTGCCGTTTCGAAAACCAGTATCCCCGCCGACAGTGACGCCACACAGTCAAGCCGCTGCGGCAGGAGTCCAAACGAACCTTCGTGTGTTACCGCAACAATACGCAACACATCACGTTTGTCGGCAAAGACCTTGAAGGGCAGAAGAATCTTAAGATGCATGTGTGTTGACTGCATGTTGTGCTTCCGCTTGCGCGTCATGTTTAGCCTTTTCCCCGACTTTTTCCTGCGCTTCATCAATCGCACCGAGCATATAGAGCTCGCTTTCCGGGTAGTCTTTGAATTCATCGCGCAAGATGCGCTCACAGCCATCCAACGCGTCGCGCAGACTGACCAGCTTGCCTTTGAGTCCGGTAAACTGTTCGGTGGTAAAAAACGGTTGCGTGAGAAAGCGTTCCAGCCGCCGCGCACGACCCACTACCATGCGATCCTCAGGCGATAGCTGCTCCATACCCAGCATGGCAATAATGTCCCTGAGTTCGGCGTATTGCGCGAGGGTGCGGCGGATCTCCTGTGCCAGGGCATAGTGCCGCTTGCCGATGACCCCGGGCGTGGCCATTTTGGAACTGGACTGCAACGGATCGATGGCCGGATAAAGCCCCTCACTCGCCCGTTTGCGCGACAACACGATGGATGCGGAAAGATGCGAAAAAGTATGCACCGCCGCGGGGTCAGTGAAATCGTCCGCCGGCACATACACCGCCTGGATCGAGGTGATAGCGCCCATGTCAGTATTGGCGATACGCTCTTCCAGTTGCGACAACTCGGTGCCCATGGTCGGCTGATAGCCGAGGCGCGCCGGCATCTGCCCCATCAAACCGGACACCTCCATGCCCGCCTGAATAAAACGAAAGATATTATCGATAAGCAGCAGCACATCGCGATTCTCATCATCGCGAAAATACTCAGCCATGGTCAGCGCGGCATGACCGACGCGAAAACGCGCGCCAGGCGGTTCATTCATCTGACCGAACACCATCACCATATTTTCCAGTACGCCCGCCGCACTCATCTCGCGGTAGAGTTCTTCGCCTTCGCGACAGCGTTCACCAATACCGCAAAAAATACTCACGCCGGCGTGCTGCCCGACCATGTTGTGGATCATCTCGGTGAGTAACACCGTCTTGCCCACACCCGCCCCGCCGAACAGACCGGCTTTGCCGCCCCGTTCCAGTGGCATCAGCACATCGATGAGCTTAATGCCGGTCTCGAAAATCTCGGATTTGGTGGAGCGCCGTGCTAATGCCGGCGGTGCCTGGTGCACACTACGCCACTGGATGTCCGTTGGTGCCACCTGACGATCGATGACGTTACCGAAAACATCGAACATGCGTGACAGAATGCCTTTGCCAACCGGCGCCTGTAACGGTCCGCCGCTATCTTCCACCAGCATGCCGCGCGCCAAGCCCTGGGTCGGTGTCAGTGCAATCCCGCGCACGCGATACACGTCGAGTTGCGACAGCACCTCGATGGCAATTTGCCCCTGCAGTGCGTGCAACAGCGTATAGATGGGAGGCAAACGCGTGTCAAATACGATATCAACAACGCTGCCGCGCACCGAAACCACCACACCGGTATTCGGTAAGCGGTTTTTGTTTGCCATTGCCCGTCTCGTTTCCATGACACTATGCCTTGTCTTCCCCAGCGCACAACGCAGACTGAGCCTGCAGCGTTTCGCGCACCTCTGACAGTCGCCTTTCGATCCACGTGCGATCATGACTGGATTCGATGCAGCGATTGGCCAGCTCGTCAATCCACTGCAGCTGTTCCTCGAGTGCGCGTAAGTAGCTGGGTTTGATCGTCAGGCTGCCGAGGGTATCAAGAGCGCCGAGCATGCGCGCTAGAATAGCAACATTCACTTCGGCGCTGCCCCGAATCTGATCGAAGGCCTCGGCCAATAGACCTTCAAAGCTCGGAACGATCGCTATCACACGCAGCGTTTCTCCCTCGTAACGGTACATAGGTGGAAATTGTCGACCAGCCAGCCGAGCCAGAATCGAGGTCAGATAATCCACGCACATCACCGCCGTTGAGGTGTCATTCACCCCGGGAGAAAGTGCTTTGATGCCCATATCCACAATCTGTCGAATACCGAAAGCCGGGTCCTGCTCAACTGTGCGATGGCGGCCAATACTGTAAGCACCGTTAAGCGCATCAATGGTCTTCTGGTCTGGCGGGTAAGTCAGGGCGATGGATACCAGCGCTGTGTTTTGCACAACGAACGCGCCGATGCCGTGCTCCATACGCACGATGGTCCTGCTGTCTCTCGCCAGACTCAGCAGCGCATCGTCATTCACGCTTTGAATGTAACCGCTCTCTGCTGCCGGCACTGGATACCAGTCCCTCTCATCCAGTGATGAGAGGGACTGGTGCCGGCCTTCATCTTCATTGGGCCCCTGATCCAGTTGTTTTGGCAGCAGCCGATCAATGGAGGCATTGGTCTCCTGAGCGACCGAGGCGATGATGCTGGATGCCTGGATCGACGAAGCGATGTGATGAATGAAATAGATAAGTACACCCACGCCACCGAGCGCCATCACAAAGGCGAAGAATACCGCCAGACTCGGCACGAACTCATCGATACCATCACCGCCGCGAATGGTGCGCAACACGATCAGGCAATAAGTAAAAATACCGGCGAAAGCCCCCAGCGTGAATTGCGTGATACGGCTGCGCATGAAGTTCCTCAGAATGCGCGAGGTGTACTGGTTGGACGCCAGCGCCAGGGCCAGCAAGGTCATGGAGAAGGTGATACCCATCACCGTCATCATTGAACCGGCCAGCGTGGACAACATCTGGCGCGCGCCTTCCGCCCCGGCCCCAAACAGGCGTGGCCACTGGCTCAGCCATCGATCGATACCAACAGAATCTGCTTCGATCAACACAAACGCGAAGGCAATGCTGCCCGCAACCATCAGCGAAGGCATAAACCAGAAGCTTGAGCGCAGATTGTCCCAGAACTCTATTAACTTATTCATCTATCCACTTCCAGTTGAGAATTTCCGGCATGTCTTCGCCGTTTTTTCAATGTAAGCCTTGTGGTCGAGTAGCTTGTCACGCATCAACTGTTTCGCATAAGCCGCGCGTGAACCGAGACTCGGTACCCAGTCTATAACCTCACCAGCCAGATGGATAAGCAGGCCGGTACAATCCAGTGGCCATGGTGGCGACAGGAAATCTACGGTTTTTCATCAGCGCCGTAGCGGTTAATGAATCAACGATACTGACCCCTTGATCCACTATCCGTCAGCCGGTAATTCTTGATGCGAGTCGCGGCGGCGCGCAAGGCCACGATCTCGGCATGGGCGGTCGGATCGTGCGAGACGATCGGCTGGTTCCACCCCTCTCCGATCACCTTCTCGTTCAGCACCACCAGCGCCCCGACCGGGACTTCACCGGCCTGTCCGGCATGGCGCGCCAGGTCGAGTGCGCGGCGCATGAACACTTCGTCGTGAGTTTCAGGTTTCAAGATTCAGGTCTCAGGCTGAAACAACGGGTCACCTGAGACTTTAAACCTGAAACCTGAAACTGCCTTTATTCCCATTCGATCGTGGCCGGCGGCTTGCCGGAGATGTCGTAGACCACGCGCGAGATGCCGCGCACCTCGTTGATGATGCGGTTGGAAATGGTCCCGAGGACTTCGTAGGGGATCTGCGCCCAGTTGGCGGTCATGAAATCCACCGTCTCCACCGCGCGCAGGGCCACGACATAGTCGTAGGCGCGCGCGTCGCCGAGCACGGCCACCGATCTGACCGGCAGGAACACCGCGAAGGCCTGGCTGATTTTTTCGTAGAGATTGTGGCGGTACAGCTCCTCGAGATAGATGGCGTCGGCCTTGCGCAACAGGTCGGCATATTCCTTTTTCACCTCGCCCAGAATCCGCACGCCCAGGCCCGGCCCGGGGAAGGGATGACGGTGGATCATCTGGTGCGGCAGTCCCAGCTCCTCGCCGATGCGGCGCACTTCGTCCTTGAACAGCTCGCGCAGCGGCTCGAGCAGCTTGATATTCATCTTCTCCGGCAGCCCGCCCACGTTGTGGTGCGACTTGATGACGTGCGCCTTCTTGGTCTTGCCGGCGGCCGATTCGATCACGTCCGGGTAGATCGTCCCCTGCGCCAGCCAGCGGGCGTTCCTGATTTTCGCCGCCTCCTCCTCGAAGACATCGATGAAAATGCCGCCGATGATCTTGCGCTTCTTCTCCGGATCGGCCACGCCCTTGAGTGCCGAAAGAAACCGGTCCTGGGCGTCCACGCGGATGACCTTGACGCCCATGTGGCGCGCAAAGGTTTCCATCACCTGATCGCCTTCGTTCAGGCGCAGCAGGCCGTTGTCCACGAAAATGCAGGTCAGCTGCTTGCCGATGGCGCGGTGCAACAGCGCCGCGACCACGGAGGAGTCGACGCCGCCGGACAAACCCAGGATGACTTCGTCCTGGCCGACCTGGGCGCGCACCGACTGGACCATGCTCTCGATGATGTGGCCCGGCGTCCACAGCGAACCGCAGCCGCAGATGTCGTGCACGAAGCGTTGCAGGATGGCCCGGCCCTGGGTGGTGTGCGTCACCTCGGGATGAAACTGGATGCCATAGAACCCGCGCGCCTCGTCGGCGATGCCGGCAAACGGCGCCGTGGGCGTTTCCGCGATGACCTTGAATCCCGCGGGCAGCCTGGTGACGCGGTCGCCGTGGCTCATCCACACGTGCAGCCATTCCGCGCCGGAGTCTTCTTTCTCGTCGCGCAGATCGCGGAACAGCTTCGAATGCCCGTGCATGCGCACCCGCGCGTAGCCGAATTCGCGCTTGTCGCCGGCCTCCACGGTCCCACCCAGCTGCGCCGCCATGGTCTGCTGGCCGTAACAGATCCCGAGGATGGGAATTTTCATGTCGAAAATTTCCCGGGGCGCGCGCGGGGTTTCCTCTGCCGTCACCGATTCCGGTCCGCCGGAAAGAATGATGCCGCGCGGGGCGAATTTCCGGATTTCCTCGACCGGCGTGTCCCAGGAATACAGCTCGCAATACACGCCGGCCTCGCGCACGCGGCGCGCGATCAGCTGCGTGGTCTGGGAACCGAAATCGAGGATGAGGATTCTTTGTGAATGCGGATCGGTCATATGCTTAAAAACATGAAACCGCAGATAAACGCAGATGGACGCAGATTAATAAAACCAAACCGGTCTTTGGCATTTATCCGCGTTTATCTGCGTTCATCTGCGGTTACAAAATTATTACTCTCTTTGGTAATTCGGCGCTTCCTTGGTCACCGTCACGTCGTGCACGTGCGACTCGCGGATGCCGGCGCTGGTGATGCGCACGAACTGCGTCTTGGTGCGCATGACCTCGATATTGGCGCTGCCGGTATAGCCCATGCTGGAACGCAGGCCGCCCATGAGCTGGTGAATGATGTTGATCATCGGCCCCTTGTACGGCACGCGGCCCTCGACGCCCTCCGGCACCAGCTTGTCACCCTTGGCATGATCCTGGAAGTAACGGTCGCTCGAGCCCTCGCCCATGGCGCCGAGCGAACCCATGCCGCGATAGGATTTGTAGGAACGGCCCTGGTAAATCTCGACCTGTCCGGGCGATTCGTCGGTGCCGGCCAGCAGGCTGCCGACCATGATCGTGTGCGCGCCGGCCGCCAGCGCCTTGGCGATGTCGCCGGAATAACGGATGCCGCCGTCGGCAATCACAGGAATATGAGAGCCTTTCAGCGCCTCGACCACGTTGGCTATGGCGGTGAGCTGCGGCACGCCGACGCCGGCCACCATGCGCGTGGTGCAGATGGAACCGGGACCGATGCCGACCTTGACGCCGTCGGCGCCGGCATCGCGCAGCGCCTTGGCCGCCTCGGCGGTGGCGATGTTGCCGCCGATCACCTGCATGTCGGGGTGATGTTTCTTGACCCAGCGCACCCGGTCGAGCACGCCCTGCGAATGGCCATGCGCGGTGTCCACCACGATCACGTCCACCTCGGCGTCCACCAGCATTTCCACGCGCTCCTCGGTGCCGGCGCCGACGCCGACGGCGGCGCCGGCCAGCAGGCGGCCCTTGGGGTCCTTGGCCGAACGCGGATATTCGGTCGATTTCTGGATGTCCTTGACCGTGATAAGACCCTTCAGGCCGAACTTGTCGTCCACCACGAGGATTTTTTCAATGCGGTGCTGGTGCAGCAGCTTCAGGATTTCGTCGCGCCCCGCGCCTTCCTTGACCGTCACCAGCTTTTCCTGCGGCGTCATGATGCGCGACACCGGCTCGTCGTAGCGCGTCTCGAAGCGCAGGTCGCGGCTGGTCACGATGCCGACCAGCTTGTCGCCCTGCGTGACCGGCACGCCGGAAATATGCTGCGCGCGCGTCAGATCCAGCACCTTGCGGATGGTGGTGTCGGGCGTCACGGTGATCGGGTTGCTGATGATGCCGGCCTCGAATTTCTTGACCCGGCGGACTTCCTCCGCCTGGCGTGCCGGCGTGAGGTTCTTGTGGATAATGCCGAGCCCGCCTTCCTGGGCCAGGCAGATCGCGGCGCGTGCCTCGGTCACGCTGTCCATGGCCGCGGACAGCAGCGGGATATTGAGGCTGATGTGGCGCGTGAGGGAGGTTTTCAGGTCCACGTCCCTGGGCAGGACGCTCGAATGGGCCGGAAGCAGCAGGACATCGTCGAAAGTAAGGGCTTCCTGGACAATTCGCATGGCGCATTATAGTGATCCGACCCGTGGCCGTAAACTGGCGCGCGGCCGGGCCGGCCTGTACCGCGTATTTCCGGCTGCCAGGGGCCTTCCGCGAACGCGGTAATCCTGTTGACCTCACCGGGAATGTATTTTACCGTGACGGCGTCTACTATCAGTCCGGCACGACCGTCACGGTTTGATGCCGCCGCAATCACTGGACACATTCAGGCTCAGGAGGAATAAGGATGAAACAAACGCTTATTTTGTGGGCAATTACCCTGGCACTCGCGGGCTGCGCCAGCGGCATGAACAAGGAGGAATACAGCAAGCTGGTGGCCGAAGCGGAGAACGAAATCCAGCTCGCCAACAAGACCGGTTTTCTGTGGACCAATACCGAAAAATTCCTGAAGGAATCCAAGGATGCGATGGCGGCTGCCGATGCCGCCAGCGACAGGGTCACGCGCGAGAAAGAATTCGACAAGGCCATGAAGCTGGCGAAGAAGGCCCTGTCCGAGGCAAAACTGGCCCAACAGCAGGCCAAGGACAACGCCAGCCCCAGGATCCATTTCTAGCAGGCGTTTTTACGCACAAAAAAGCCGGGCTTGCCCGGCTTTTTTGTGCGCTCCGTTCCGCCCGAACCGCTGC
>JAWOJD010000102.1:0-17127 GCA_046484355.1 Thiobacillus sp. | reverse complement strand
GCTCTGGTCAATAATCGCCACCAACGGACGATCTCGGCGCGGCTGATGTTGTCATACGGTTTGTCATCGAGGAAATCGATGAAGCCGCGAATGATGCCGGCGAGGGATCGCTTCTGCGGGGCTCTTGGCTTCAGGCTGCGGGATTTCGTCTAGCACGCGCTTGAATTCACCCACACGTATCCATGCCTGTGCCAGGTAAGGATTGATCCGGTCCGCCTCCATGCCTGCCTCGCGAGCACGCTGAAATTCCTTTTCCGCTGCTTCGAATTCTCCTTGTTGAAGTTGAAGCTTCCCCAAAAGAAAGCGCGCTTCGGCGTTCTTATCGTCTTTCTGAACAGCGGTTTTGAGCTGGATGATGGCGGTATGGGTATCGCCCGCCTTGAGGCTGGCGTCCGCCTTGGCTACCAGCGCCTGGCTCGTTTCGCCCTCGCAGGCAGCAATAAATAGCCCTAGAACCAAGACGAGTGTTCGAGGATGGACACTAAAGGCGGAAACAGATTTCATGATTGGTACCAATATTGTTCACTATAGCGAGATAAGTGCGACCGGTTCAACTTTGCTTGTTGATGCCGATTTTTGCCATCAGGTCATACAGGGTGGGACGGGTGACCCCGAGCAGTTCGGCGGCCTGGGCGATGTTGCCGTCGCTGTGGGCGAGCGCACGGCTGACGGCCAACTTCTCGGCTTGTTCGCGCGCCTGGCGCAGGTTGAAGGGCTGCGGTTCGCCCCGGCCGACCTTGAGACCGAGGTCGGATGCGGTGATCTGGGTGCGGTCGGCCATGATGACCGCGCGCTTGATCAGGTTTTCCATTTCGCGCACATTGCCGGGCCAGGCGTGGGCTTCGAGTGCGCCCAGCGCGTCGGCGGTGAAACCGCGGATACTGCGCCCCATTTCGCTGGCATAGCGTTCGACAAAGGCCTGCGCGAGCAGCACGGCGTCGCCGGGGCGGTCGCGCAGCGGCGGGATCTCCACCGAAATTTCGGATAACCGGTAGTACAGGTCTTCGCGGAAGCTGCCTTCGCGGATCATTTCTGCCAGATCGCGGTGGGTGGCGCAGATGATGCGCACGTCGACCGGGATTTCGCCGCGCCCGCCCAGGCGCTCGATCACGCGCTCCTGCAGGAATCGCAGCAGCTTGGCTTGCAGCGGCATCGGCAGGTCGCCGATTTCGTCCAGAAACAGCGTGCCTTCGTTGGCGTATTCGATCTTGCCGATGGTTTGCTTGGCTGCACCGGTGAAGGCGCCTTTTTCATAGCCGAACAATTCGGATTCGAGCAGGGTGTCGGGAATCGCCGCGCAGTTGATGGCGACAAAGCGCTTGTCGACGCGCGGCGACAGTTCATGCACCCCGCGCGCCAGCACTTCCTTGCCGGTACCGGATTCGCCCAGCAGCAACACGGTGACGTTGGCCGAGGCGACTTTCTCCACGGTGCGACACACTTTCAGCATGGGTTCGCTGGACGTGATCAAGCCTTCCAGCGGCGATGCCCGCTGCTTGGCAGCCAGCAGACGATTTTCCTGCTCCAGCGCGTGGACATGCAGCGCGCGCGCAATCATCAGCGCCAGCACGTCGGGGTCGAACGGCTTCTGGAAAAAGTCGTAGGCGCCCAGGTGGATGGCCTGGACGGCGTTGCTGCGGTCGAGATTGCCGGTGACGACGATGACCTTGGTGGCGGGGGCGAGCGACAGGATCTGCTGCAGTGTGGCCAGGCCTTCGGTGGCCCCGTCGGCGTCGGGCGGCAGGCCCAGGTCGAGCAGCACCACCGACGGTTCGTGGCGGCGCAGCTGGGCGATGGCGCTGTCGCGGTCGGCCGCCATCACCAGTTCATAATCACTCAGGCTCCATTTGAGCTGCTTTTGCAGTCCGGGGTCGTCTTCCACCAGCAGAACTTTTTGTTTGGCGTCGCTCATGCGGCGTCTCCTTCAGATTTGTCCAACGGCAGGCTGAGCCGGAAGCGGGTGCCGCTGCCCGGCGTGCTCTCCACTTCGATCGTGCCGCCCAGGGCGCGCACGGTTTCGCGGCATTCGTAGGCGCCGATGCCCATGCCGGCGCCCTTGGTCGAATCGAACGGCTGGTACAGCCGGGTGCGGATGAATTCTTCATCCATGCCGCTGCCCGTATCGATGATCTCGACAATCGCCTGCCCGGCATCCTCGAATCCGCGCAGGGTGACCTGACCGCTGGAGGGGGTGGCCTCGAGTGCATTTTGCAGCAAATGACCGATGGCGCGGGTGAGTTGCTCGCGCTCAGCGCGTAGGTGCAGATGGGCCGGCGGCAGTTGCAGGACGGGCCGCAATTTGAACGCCTGCTTGCTGGCGGCTGCATCGGCAAGAATCTCCGCCAGCGAAACAGATTGCGTGCGGGCAATGTCGCTGCCCCGGCGCAACTGGATCAGCACCTTGTTCATGCGTGAGACGGCATTTTCCACGGTGTCGAGCATGTCGGACTGAAATTCGGGGTTGTCCTTGTGCTTTTCGGCGTTGGCCAGCAACAGCGAAAGCTGGGCGACGAGGTTTTTCAGGTCGTGGATGACGAACGTGGTGGTGCGGGTGAACGATTCGAACTGGCGTGCCACGATGAGCTGGTTGGCCGCGCGCATCTGCGCCAGATGGGCCGCGGCCTGGCGCGAGGCGACCTTCAGCAGGTCACTGACTTCCCAGTTGAAGTTGACCTTGCCCAGAGAGTGCTTGAGGACGACAAAACCAAGCAGTTCATCGTGCAGCATCAGCGGCACCACCAGCCAGGCGTCGTCGGCAGATTGCAGCCAGGCGGGGGCATCGAGGTCGCCGTACAGGTCACGGCGGGTTTTCATTTCGTCCAGGTCCAGCACCCATTGCTTGCTGGCCAGCCACTGCAGGAAAGGGGAATCGGCAGGCTCGCTGCCCTGGAGGTCGGACCAGTTCCAGTGGCTGGCGCGCTGGTAGCCTGCTGCGCCTTCGCGCATCCACAAGGCGCCGCCCGGGCATTGCAGCAGTCGGGCCAGCGCCTCGACTGCGCGCTCGCATAACTGTTCGCCGGGTTCGCCCTCGGTGAGGATGCGGGTGAAATTGAGCCATTCTTCACGGTAGTCGAAGCGGTAACTGAAAAAATGCTTTGACAGGAACACGCGCAAGCGGGCGCGCAAGGTGCCGGAAAACATCAGCAGCAGCAACAGCATGGCGGCGGCGAAGACGAAAACGGTTTGCACCACGTCGCCCCATTCGCCGCCAAAAATACGCAGGTAGTAACCGGCTCCGGCCATCAGCAGCAGGTAAATACCGGCGCCCAGCAGGCTGGCGGTGTGGAACGCGATGCTGCGCGACAAGCCCACCGGCGTGGCCCACTCCGGATTGCGCGCTGCGGAGACCGCGATCAGGGGGGTGACCAGGGCGGCCACATAGCCGCGCGCGGCCCATGCCTGCAGGTCCATTGCGTTGAACAGGGCGGCGTTGGCGTAGAGATAGAAATCGAAGACGAACAACCCGCCCAGGCCCAGGCAGAGAAACTTGATGGCCCAGCGTTCTTCGGGGCGGGTGCCGCGATAGACCTGCTCGACCAGCACCAGCCCCATCACGGAAAGCAGCACGAGACCCAAATTGCCCGCCCATCGCGCCAGCACAGGCTGGGTGGGCGCGAAAAAGGGCATCAGGCTGGCGAGCAACAGCCCGACAACGAGCACGCCGCCCGCGGCACGGATGAGCCGCAAGGGCGCAGGGAGGCTGCCGCCCAGTGGCAGGCGCAGGTGCAGGATATAGAGCAGGAGCGCCAGCCAGGCGCCATTGCGGGCGACTTCGGCGGCCAGTCCCAGGTGGGGCGTTGCCACCCCCCAGGCGATCAGGACCGAGAGCGCACCCCATGCGGCGCTGAGCAATGTCGCGAGCACGAGCAGGCGCCCCTGGGGGCGTCGCCGTGAACTGGCGATGATGAGGCCGGACAACGCCAGAAAGGCCAGCGTCGCGAGCCCATAGCCGATTGCAGCCAGCAGGAGCAAGGTGTCGGGCACGGGGTAACGTCAGGCGCGCGCGATCAGCGCACGCCCTTTCCCCACAACACGACTTGTGCGGTCTGGAACAGGATCATGAGGTCGAGAAACAGGCTGTGGTTCTTCACGTAATACAGGTCGTATTGCAGCTTGTGCATGGCGTCTTCGTCGGTGGCGCCATACGGGTAGCGCACCTGGGCCCAGCCGGTAATGCCGGGTTTGACCGTATGGCGCACGCCATAATAGGGGATTTTCTGCGTCAGGTCCTGCACGAAATAAGGGCGTTCCGGACGCGGGCCAACGAAGCTCATGTCACCAAAAAACACGTTGAAAATCTGCGGCAGCTCGTCGATGCGGGTGCGCCGGATGAAACGTCCGGTGAGCGTCACGCGGCTGTCGTTTTGCCGCGCCCAGCGCGGCTTGCCGTCTTTTTCCGCGTCCACGCACATGCTGCGGAACTTGAGGATGGTGAAATTGCGGCACCCCTGGCCGACGCGCTCCTGACGATACAGCACGGGGCCGGGGCTTTCCAGCTTGATCAGCACCGCGGTGAGCGCCATGATCGGCAGGGTGACCGCCAGCATCGCGGCGCTGACCAGCAGGTCGAACAGCCGCTTGACCGTGTCGCGCAGGATACCCTGGCGAAAGCCTTCAGCCAGGATCATCCAGCTGGCATTCAATGAATCGAGCTGCAAATGCCCGTTTTCGCGCTCGAAGAAGCTGGACAGTTCCAGGACCCGAATGCCGCGCAGCTTGCATTTGAGCAGGTCCTGGATCGGGATGCCGCCGTCGCGGCGGTCGCGTACGGCGAGGATGATTTCATTGATTTGCAGCCGGGCCGCCAGCTCCGGCAGCGGTTCAGAGGTGTCGAAAATGCGGGCATGATCGATGAAATGATGACTGCCACCCATCGGCAAATAGCCGATGACCTGCGTGTTGCTGGCGCGCACTGAACTGGCCATCAGGGTCTCGATCTGGGCGGCGCGGCTGCCGGTGCCGATGACCAGGGCACGGGTCTTGAGCGCGCCCACCTGCGCCCAGTGGCTGAACAGGGCGCGACTGAACAAGATGCCCAGCAAGGCCAGGCCAAACGACAACAGGAAGGCGCCGCGTCCCACCAGCAGGACGGGGAAGACGTAAAACAGCAGGCTCATCGCCAGCAGGCCGAGGCCAAAGCTGAGGCCCAGGCGTTGAAGCAGCGCGCGCACGCCCCCTTGCCATTCCAGGTCGTAGAGGCCGCTGGCCGTCATCAACCCCAGCATGATGAGGGCAAAGGTGATGGCTGTGGGCAGCAGCGGGGTGAGGTCGTCCGGCAGGGCCCCAACTTCCAGGAAGCGCACGCTGACCCCGGCATAGACAGCGCCGCCGAGGATCATCGCCTCGAACAGCACCAGCAGCAATAAATTTAGCGGCACGTAGTGCCGGAAGAATCGGATCACGGACGGTCGCTCATAAGAATCATGTGCAACGAATCAGCATCTTTCATGCCAGACGGAAGATGGGTCAAATCAGGGCCTGTACCTGGGGTAATCGCAACCGGCGCGGACTGCCGTCTGCCTGCAATCGCTTCATGTTGCGGAGCTCGGTGGAAGGGTAGACAACGAGGTCGAGCGTGGCGCGCTGATCTTCGATGAGGAAGCGCGGGTAAGCCCGCTCGGGGCCGTTTGATACGCGATATTCAACGGCCTGGTAAGGTACATTCAGGCGCATCAGCAGAAATTCGACGTCCTTTTGGTCGTCGGTGAAGAGTTGCAGATTGATCTCGGCATGCCGACCGGCTGTGCCGTTGAGGACCGGTCCGGTGAGGTGGGGGTCGAAGTCCGCAAAATGTTCCATGTATTCAATGGCGGTCAACCGCAATAGTGAGAGTTGCTCGCGTGATTCTTCAGCTTGATAAAGCGCCTGATAGCTGCGCAGCGCCTCTTCGATCTGCTGATTGTCGGGCAGGCTGCCGCTATCCGGCGCACCTAACTGGCGCGCAGCCTTGCGTTTGGCGGTGCCGTAATCGAGGCTGCCGTCTTCTGCCAGCAAGCGCGCCGTGGCATGCGCGATGCGGCGGCGCATGTCCTGATGCTTCATATCGGGATACCGGGCGAGGGCGCTGCGGGTTTGGCGGGAGGCGCCGGTTTGGGGGGCACCGGCTTGGCCGGAAGGGCGGGCGCGGGCTTTTCAGGGGCGGCTGGAGCGGGCTTGGCGGTCACGACGGGCGCAGGGTTTGCGGGAGGCGGGACGGGTGTGGCCGTGACGACGGGGGCCGGGTCTTGTGAAGCCGCGTCAGGGACAGCCTCGGTAGAGGCGGCCGAATCCGGTTCGGCATTCCAGTCGGGTTCGGCCGCTTCGGGTGGCGGAAACTCCTGATAGAAATACTCGACCTTGCGGGGAACGTCCTCGCCCGAGAGCGCTTCAGCTTCCGTAAAACGAGCGCCTGTCTCGGGGTTGATCGTAATCGGAACGATTCCCGTCGGCACCGACCAGCCGCGTTGTGGGATCCCCTTGAGTGCGGTGCCCATGAAGTTGATCCAGATCGGCAGGGCCGTCTGCCCACCGGTTTCGCGCCGCCCCAGCGAGCGCGGCTGGTCGTAGCCCATCCAGGAGATGGCCACCAGGTCGGGACTGTATCCGGCGAACCAGGTATCGTGCGCATCGTTGGTGGTGCCGGTTTTGCCGGCGATGTCGCCGCGTCCCAGCTGGCCGGCGCGAGCGGCCGTGCCGAAGCGCACCACGTCCTGCATCATCGAGGTCATCAGCCAGGCATTGCGCGGGTCGATGACGCGCGGTGCGTCTGCGCCGGCTTTTTGCGGGCTGGCCTGCATCAGCAGGTGCCCGTCCTTGTCGTAGACCTTGTCGATCAGATAAGGCTTGACGCTATAGCCGCCGTTGGCGAACACGCTGTAGGCTGCCGCCAGTTGCAGCGGGGTGACGCTGCCCGCCCCCAGCGACATGGTGAGGTAGGGCGGGTGGCGGGCCGGGTCGAAACCGAAGCGGCGAATGTAGTCGCGCGCATAGTACGGGCCGATCCCCTGCAAAATGCGGATCGAGACCAGGTTGAGCGACTGGGTCAGTGCGCTGCGCATGCGCACGGGGCCGCTGGATCCGCCGTCGTAGTTCTTGGGATCCCAGGCGGTGCCGCCTGCTTCTTCGGCGGTGAGCGACATCGGCGAGTTATCGATCTTCGTCGCCGGGGTGTAGCCTTTTTCCAGCGCAGCCGAATAGATGAACGGCTTGAAGCTCGACCCCGGCTGCCGCCAGGCTTGCGTCACGCGATTGAACTTGTTGCGGTTGAAATCAAACCCGCCAACCAGCGCGGTGATGGCGCCGTTCCGGGCGTCCAGGGCAACAAGGGCAGCCTCCAGTTCGGGCAGTTGCACCAGACGCCATTCCCGCTTGCTTCCCGCCGCCTGCACGCGCACCACGGCACCAGGCGAGAGCTGCCGGCCTTTTTTGCCGGCCACCCAGCGCTCGACCCATTTCAGGGAGTTGCCGGATACGTCGACCACGGTGCCATCATCAAGTTGTGCCCGGATCAACTTGGGGCTGGCGCTGAGCACCACGGCCGGATGCATGTCGCTGACCGGGACCAGGTCAGCCAGCGCATTGATGATGGCCGTTTCCCGCTCGGTCTTGCCCGCGGGCAGGGTGATCTGCTTTTCCGGGCCGCGATAACCATGACGTTGATCGTAGTCGGCAATCCCCTGCCAGACCGCCTGATTGGCCGCAGTCTGCTGCTTGCTCCGCAGGGTGGTGACGGCCTTGAATCCCGAGCTGTAGATCGACTCGCCGTACTTTTCGAACAGCGTCTGGCGCACCATTTCGGCAGCATGGTCTGCTACCACGTCGGTTTGCTGACGCGCCTTGCGAATGACCAGCGGCTGCTTGGCTGCAGCCTGCCAGGTCGCCTGATTGATGAATTTAAGCGTGTGCATCCGTCGCAGCACATATTCCTGCCGCGCCTTGGCGCGTGGGAAATTGACGACGGGGTTGTAGCGCGACGGCGCTTTGGGCAGGCCCGCCAGCATGGCGAATTCAGCCAGCGACAGGTCGCGCATCGATTTGCCGAAATAGGCGCGCGCCGCGGCTTCGAAGCCATAGGCGCGCTGGCCGAGGTAGATCTGGTTGATATACAGCTCGAGAATCTTGTCCTTGGACAGGTTGTGCTCGATCTTCATCGCCAGCATGGCTTCGGACACCTTGCGGGTCAGCGTTTTCTCGTTCGACAGGAAAAAATTGCGCGCGACCTGCATGGTAATGGTGGAGGCGCCTTCCTTGACCCCGCCGGACAGCAGGTTGGAGGCGGCCGCCCGCAGCACGCCCAGGGAGTCGACGCCACCATGGGTATAGAAACGCTCGTCCTCAGCTGCAATGATGGCCTGCTTCATATAGGCAGGCACCTTGTCGATGGTGATGAAGGCGCGGCGTTCCTCGCCAAATTCGCCAACCAGCGCACCATCCGCGGTATACACGCGCAGGGGCTGTTTCGGTTTATAGTCCGTCAGCGCCTCCAGCGGCGGCAGGTTGGGATAGATCAGGGCCGCGGCCAACCCGGCCAGGGCCACGCCAACGACGCCGAGGCTGAGACTCAATGCAAGTGCGTAGTGCCACCATTTGGAAAACATCCAATTCCTTTAATATCTGCCTAAAGTTTTTGCCGATTATAGGCGTTAGTACTGTTGAAAATTGGACACAGCTGTTTAACTCTTGCAATGTGGTGATAAAAAAACTGTTAAAAACCGGGGGTTGTTGCTAGGATCTAAAAAAAATAACAAGAAAAAGCGCCAACCCATAGAAGCGTAAAGGAAAACACTTGCAGCTGAATATCAATCTGGACTGGCTGTCCGCCAAGAGTCTGCCCATCATCGGGCTTGACATCAGTACGACTGCAGTCAAGCTGGTGGAGTTGTCCGACGCGGGCAAGGGCATGCTGCGGGTGGAGCGCTATGTGATCGAGCCGCTGCCCAAGGATGCGGTGACCGACGGCAATATCACCAATCTTGATCAGGTGGCCGAAACGCTACGCACGGCCTGGGTCAATCTCGGCACGCGGATCAAGAGCGTCGCCCTGGCGCTGCCTTCATCGGCGGTCATCACCAAAAAGATTCTGGCACCGGCGAGCCTCAAGGGCGCCGATCTGGAAAATCAGGTGGAAACCGAAGCCAATCAGGTCATTCCCTTTTCGCTCGATGAAGTGAATCTGGATTTCCAGGTGATCGGACCCTCGCCCAATAGCCCCGACGATGTGCAGATCCTGCTGGCGGCGGCCCGCAAGGAAAAAGTCGAGGATCGGGTGGCCGCAGTCGAGGCGGCAGGCCTTAAGGCACTCATCATGGATGTCGAGTCTTACGCTACGCAAACCGCGTTCGAGCAGATCGCCCACCTGTTGCCCGAGAGCGGGGCGGACCAAACCGTGGCCATCATCGATGTGGGTGCGCACAACATGCACATCAACATCCTCAACGACAACGAATCGGTTTACATTCGCGAGCACGGTTTTGGCGGCAACCAGCTCAACAACGAAATTTCGCGTCGCTACGGCATGACCAGCGAGGAAGCGGAAAGCGCCAAGCGACGCGGTACCCTGCCCGAAAGCTACGACATGGAAGTGCTGCAGCCCTACAGCGAGACGCTGGCGATGGAGATCGGTCGCGCCTTGCAACTGTTCACCACATCTACCCAGTATCGCAAGGTCGACCAGATTCTGCTGGCGGGCGGCGGGGCCATGATCCCGGGCATCGATGAAGTGGTTGCCCAGCGTACCGGAACGCCGACGATGGTCGTCAACCCGTTTGCCAACATGGCAGTCGGCCCGAAAATCCGGCCTCAGGCGTTGACCGCCGATGCGCCATCCCTGTTTGTCGCTTGCGGCCTCGCCATGCGGAGGTTCGACCCCCAATGATCCGCATTAACCTCCTCCCCCACCGCGAACTGAAGCGTGCGGCACGCCGCCGCCAGTTCAATACGCTGCTTGGCCTGGCGGTTGCCACAGGCTTGGCATTCGTTGTCCTTGGACATACGGTGATCGCGACGCGCCAGTCGAATCAGGACGCCCGCAACGCGCTGCTCGAACAGGAAATCACCAAACTCGACGGCCAGATTGGCGAAATCAAGAAAATTCGAGAACAGACCCAGGCCTTGCTGGAGCGCAAGCAGGTCGTCGAAACCCTGCAATCCAACCGCACCGAAGTGGTCCACCTGTTCGACCAGACCATCCGTTTGCTGCCCGATGGGCTGTATCTCAAGTCCTTCAAGCAGGCGGGCGATATCGTGACGATCAGTGGGTATACCCAATCGAGCGCGCGCGTGTCCTCGTTGATGCGCAACCTGGACGACTCGCCCTGGTTCGAATCGGCCGGACTGGTTGAAATCAAGGCAGCCACTGTCAACAACCTGCGTGCGAACGAATTCGTGCTGACCGTCAAGCAGACCCGCCAGCAGACAGACGATGCGCAAGACAAAGGGGGCAAGGCATGACCCTGGACGAAATCAATAAGCTTGACCTGAAAACCCTGGCCGACTGGCCGCTGTCGAGCAAACTCGTTGCGCTGGGCTTGCTGTGCGTGACGATCGTGGCGGCGGGCTGGTGGTTCGACTGGCGCGGCGGCATGGAAACGCTGCAGGCGTCACAGCAGAAAGAAACCGAACTGCGCGGCGTTTTCACGACCAAGAAAAACCAGGCCATCAACCTGGACGCCTACAAGAAACAGCTGGCAGACATCGAGCAGGCTTTTGGGGCGCTGCTGAAGCAGCTGCCCAACAAGCAGGAGATGGATGCCCTGATTACTGACGTTAACCAGGCGGGGCTGGGGCGCGGGTTGCAGTTCGACCTGTTCAAGCCAGACGTGGAAACCGTTTCCGAGTTTTATGCGGAGACGCCGATTCGCGTGAAGGTCACCGGCAGTTACCATGACGTTGCCGCCTTCGTCAGCGACGTGTCTAAATTGTCGCGCATCGTGACCCTGCACGATATCGCGATGGAACCCGCCAAGGACGGCGTGTTGAACATGGACGCGGTCGTCCGAACCTATCGCTACCTGGACGATGACGAAATCATCGCCCATAAACAGCAACAAGCCAAGGAGCAAGCGAAATGAAGCGCCTGGCCAGCATCGTGATCGCACTGGGCATGACCGGCTGCGGTGGGAGCATGGATGACCTGCATGCCTTCATTGCCGAAACGGGCAAGGACATGCAGGGGAAAATCGAGCCGTTGCCGGAGGTCAAGGTCTACGAGCCATTCAGCTATAACGCCTTTGATTTGCCGGACCCGTTCAAACCCAGAAAACTCTCGACCGGCGGCGGCGGAATGCAACCCGATCTCAACCGCCCGAAGGAACCGCTTGAGTCCTTTTCGCTGGAAACGCTGAAGCTGGTGGGGTCCCTGTCACAAAAAGGGACCATCCAGGCTGTGATCAAAACCCCGGACAACGCGGTTTACCGTGTTAAAAAAGGGAATTACGTCGGACAGAACTTCGGCCTCATCACGCAAATCGGCGACAGCGAAGTGACACTGCGTGAAATTGTCCAGGACAGCGCCGGAGATTGGTCCGAGCGCACCAGCACCCTGATGCTGCAGGAATGATTCGTACCCCGAAAGCGACACGTAACACTGAATTAAAGAGGCTGACATGAACGCACTGCCCCAACTCATCACCCCGAGCATCGCCCGGAAAACACGCCAAAAGGGAACTCCGGCTTTCTACGCGCTCAAGCGTGTTAAAGATCGAATGACCCGCAATCTGATCGGGGTCGCGCTTTTGACAGGCCTGATGTTGCCGCTGATGGTTCGCGCAGCGGATGCGCCGCCCACAGGAAACGCGGTGCAAAGTGTCGATACCACGACGCTGCCCGGTGGCAAGGTGGTGGTGCGGGTTTCCCTCAAGAAGGCCCTGGCGGCCACCCCGGCAGGCTTTACGGTTGGGAACCCGCCCCGCATTGCGCTTGATCTGCCGGATACCGGCAACGCGATCGGGCGCAATACCGTGGCCGCCAACCTGGGACCGCTGTCGAGCGTGAACATTGTGCAGGCAGGCACGCGTACCCGCCTGGTGCTGAATCTGAACAAGGCAGTCGAGTACGATGCAACGATCGAAGGCACCACCTTGCTGATTGCCTTGAGTGAGGTTGGCGCGGGCGTTGCGCCGGTCAATGCCAGCCCGAAATTTGCCGAGGCGGCGCCAAGCGCAACGCGCCACAGCATTCGTGACCTTGACTTCAGGCGCGGTGACGCAGGCGAAGCACGCATCGTGACCACCTTGTCCAGTGCGCAAACCGGTATCAATATCCGCCAGCAATCGGGTGGCGTGGTGGTCGATTTTATTGGAACGTCCCTGCCCAATGCCCTGCAGCGCCGGTTGGATGTGGCCGATTTCGGCACCCCGGTGAAAACCATCGAAGCCTACACCCTGGGCGACAATACGCGCATGGTGATTCAGCCGACGGGCGGTTGGGAATATTCCGCTTACCAGACCGAAACCAGCTTCATCGTCGAAGTCAAAAAGAGCGACGACGCCCAGAAGAAAACGGCCGATGGCAAGGTCAAATACGTCGGCGAGAAGCTTTCGCTCAATTTCCAGAATGTCGAAGTGCGCTCGGTGCTGCAGGTCATTGCCGACTTCACGGGGTTGAACATCATCGCCAGCGATACCGTTGCCGGGAATCTCACCCTGCGACTGAAAGACGTGCCCTGGGACCAGGCACTCGATTTGGTCATGCAGACCAAAGGCCTGGACAAGCGCCAGAACGGCAATGTCATCTGGGTCGCGCCCAAGGACGAACTGCTGACCAAGGAAAAACTGGAATTCGAAGCCAGGTCCGCCGTGGCCGATCTGGAGCCCCTGACCACCGAATATATCCAGCTTAATTACATGCGGGCGGACGAAGCGCAAACCATGTTGTACGGGTTCGCTGCGGGCGCTTTCCTGAACGCTGCGGGTGGCGCAGTCAATTGCTCGGCCCAGGCCGGGTCGCTGGGTGGTTCTGCTGCTGCGCAGGCCTCGCAGCAAGGCAAGGGTGACAATGACCAGAAAGTTCTGACCAAGCGCGGTCGCGCAACCTATGAACTGAAAACCAACACGCTGATCATTACTGACACGGCAGCCAAGATCCAGGAAGTGCGTGAGTTGCTCACACGATTGGATGTGCCGGCGCGCCAGGTCATGATCGAGGCGAGGGTGGTGGTGGCGACCGATGGCTGGAGCCGCGATCTGGGCGCACGGCTGAATTTCAGCCTATCGAGGAGCGGTGGTAATCAAAGTGTGAGTGGTGGTGGGCAGTTGCTCCCCGCTGTGACCCCAAATCTGATCATGTCCTTGGTGGATGGCGCAAATGGGAATTTGCTGGGTCTGGAGTTGCGTGCGCTTGAAGCCGACGAACGAGGCAAGGTGATTTCCAATCCGCGCGTGGTGACGTCCAACCAGAAGCCGGCTGTTATTTTGAACGGTACGCAGATTCCTTACATCACGCCAGGAACGGCAAACTCGCCTGCCACCGTCACCTTCAAGGATGCTTTCCTGTGCTTGCTGGTTGATCCGCAAATCCTCAACAATGACTCAATAATCCTGACAGTCGAAGTGCAGAAAGATGCAGTCCGTGATATCGCGGCAATCGGCGACAACCCGGCGATTGACACCAAGCGGATCAAAACGCAGGTGCGTGTGAATAATGGCGAGACCCTGGTGTTGGGTGGCATTTTTGATGGCAGCGAAAATTCGACCGTGAGCAAAGTGCCGTTGTTGGGGGATATCCCGGTCCTTGGGAATCTGTTCAAGTCAACCACCAAGGAAAACAGCAAAACCGAGCTGATCATTTTCCTCACCCCGCGCATCCTCGACGAGCGGCTGTCGATCAACTGATTGCGTTTGACCATCGAAGCGCGGGCCCGTCCCGCGCTTTTTTTCGCCCGGATTTCCGCTTTTCAAGGTCTCTGGCTCAGATGGCCGGGCTCTCAATTAGAATGACGCCATGAGCAAGCGAGACAATCTTTTTCTGGTGGGGCTGATGGGGGCCGGCAAGACCACGGTGGGACGGTTATTGGCCAAGCACTACGGCTGTGCCTTTCATGATTCCGATCACGAAATCGAAGCGCGTACCGGGGTCAAGATCCCGGTGATTTTCGAAATCGAAGGCGAGGCAGGGTTTCGCAAGCGTGAGGAGGTCGTGATCGCCGAGCTTGCCGCCCATTCCGGCATTGTGCTGGCGACAGGCGGCGGGGCGGTGCTGTCATCGGTTAACCGTGAAGTCTTACGGGCAAACGGTGTGGTGATTTATTTGCGCGGAACGCCCGAGCATTTGTATGAGCGCACCAGGCATGATCGAAACCGTCCCTTGTTGCAGACCGAGAACCCGCTTGCGCGGTTGCGCGAGCTGTATCAGCAGCGGGATCCGTTGTATCGCGAAGTGGCCGATATCGTGGTGGATACCGGTCGGCAGAGCGTGGCAGGCATGACGCGTGCGCTATACAGCAAGCTGGATGCATTGCGGAATGGGCAGCCGCTGTCCGATATGGCGAGTTGAATGCAGCGCGTAGTCTGCGCAGTCCTGCTCTGGCTGCTGGCCGCCCCGGTCGTGGCGGCGGACATTCGTGCAGACACGGACAATTATCGTGATGTTTTGAGCAGCCTGAATCCGGGCGATCGCCTGCTGCTCGAACCCGGCGAGTACCGCCGCGGCTTGCCGCTGCACAATCTGTCCGGCCGCGCAGGACAGCCCATCGTCATCGAAGCGGCCAACCCCGCATCGCCGCCACGCTTCATCGCACGACCCGGCGCCAATACGGTCAGCTTGCTCAACGTGCGGCATCTTGTGCTGCGTTATCTTCAAATCGACGGTCGCAACCTGCCGGTGGATGCGGTCAAGGCCGAGGGTCACAGCCGCTATGCCGATTTCATCACCCTGGAGTATCTCCACATCCACGACCATGCCGCGTCGCAGCAGAATGTGGGCATTTCGACCAAGTGCCCGGCATTCGGCTGGGTGATCAGGCACAACCGCATCGAGCGGGTGGGCACCGGCCTGTATTTGGGCGATTCGGATGGCAGCGATCCTTTCATGGGCGGCGTCATCGAAGGCAACCACATCGCCGCCACGCTCGGCTACAACCTTCAAATCAAGCACCAGCATGCGCGTCCTACCGACTACCCGGGTCGGCACGACACCGTGATTCGCCACAACGTGTTCTCCAAACAGGATGCCGTACCCGGTCAGCAGGCCCGCCCCAACCTCCTGCTCGGACACTTTCCGCTGACGGGTGCCGGCAGCGAGGACCGTTATCTGGTCTACGGCAACCTGTTTTTGCATAACCCCAGCGAAGCCCTGTTGCAGGCTGAAGGCCGGCTGGCGCTCTACGACAATGTCTTCATTAACCGCAGCGGCGATGCGATTCACATCCAGCCGCACAACGATGTGCCGCGCAACATGGCGATATTTTCCAACACCGTGCTGGCGTCTGGAACCGGCATCCAGGTGCGCCAGGCCGAAGGCGCGCCGTACCGTCAGCGCATCGTCGCCAACGTGGTGTCAGCCAGATTGCCCATAACCGGCGGCGAGAGCGCTCGCAACCTCACCCTGCCGTATCGCCCCGAGCTACTGGACGTCGCCGTCCCCGACCTGACTCCGCGCCTGCGCGCACTTGGTCGACCCACACGCGGCTTCCAGGATGACTGGGCGCGTGAGCTTGCGGCCTACCCTGATTGGTCGGGCGGACCATCTCCCGGAGCAAGCGTTGCCTCCGCGTTGCTGCGCGTACTGCCATGACCCCCAACGTCGCCGCGCCCGGCAACCCCCGTGGCCTGTTGTGGCTGGCCGCGCTGGTGTACACCGCCTTTGTCATTTACGGCAGCCTGGTGCCGCTGGATTTCCAGGCATTGCCGTGGGACGAAGCCGTGGCCCGATTTCGCGCAATCCCGTTTCTCAATCTGGGCATCGGCTCGCGCGCCGACTGGGTGGCCAACCTGCTGTTGTTCATTCCGCTGACCTACTTGTGGATGGGCGCGCTGGCGGCAAGCGGCAGCTTGACGCGCGGTGCGCTGGCCACGCTGGCGCTGATTCCCATCGCCACTGCCCTGAGTGCCGGCATCGAATTCACCCAGTTGTTTTTCCCGCAACGCACGGTGTCGCAAAACGACATTTTTGCCGAAACCCTGGGCGGCATCATCGGCGTGCTGGTCTGGTGGGGAACGGGAAACCGCTTTGTCGAGTGGCTGCAGGCCTGGCAACGAACCCACAGCCGCGCCGTGCTGGCCGAGCGTCTGGCCTGGGTCTATCTGGCTGGGCTGCTGGTGTACAACATCCTGCCGCTCGACCTTACCATCAGCGTGGTCGAGATTTTTCACAAATGGCAGGAGGGCAAGGTCAATCTGATCCCCTTTGGCCGCCTGCCGGACGACGCAGCCTTTGCCCTGTACGAAATTGCCACCGATGTGCTGATCTGGGTGCCCCTCGCGTTGCTGTGGCGGCTCGACGGAACGCGCAGTGCGTGGCGCGTGTGGGGTATGACCTTCGCGACTGCCGTTTTGCTGGAGTTTTTACAACTGTTTGTCTTTTCGCGCGTAAGTGATGTGACCGATATCTTCACCGCGGCCATTGGTGCGGTGCTGGGTACGATGATTGGCGGGCGCCTGGCATCACGCGTAGTAAGCGCTGACCGAGGGGTTGTCTGGTCAGCGTGGTTGCCGCTCGCTCTGGCGTCGGGGTGGATTGTGGGGCTGCTATTCGTGTTCTGGTATCCATTCGAGTTCAGAACTGATGGCGCCTTCCTGCGTGAGCGGCTCCATCTCTTCATGACCAGCGTGCCTTTCGAGGCCTACTATTACGGCACTGAATTTCGAGCTGTGACAGAGGTATTGCACAAGGTGCTGTTTTTCATTCCGCTGGGCGCACTCCTGGCTTGGTTTGTCACCCAACTGCGCTGGACCTGGCGAGGCTTCGGGTCGTTTGCGTCGCTGACATTGATTGCCTGCACCGCGGTGGCCATTAACCTGGGGCGCCTCGCCCTACCGGAAAAACATCCGGATAGCATGGACATCGTGCTGCAGTGGCTGGGCGGCGCCATGGGGTTTGCCATGATCAGAATCATCTTGTCCCGCAAAACGCTGAGCGCGCCACCTCAACGTGCTGTACCTTCTTGGGAAAATAATCGGTTTTCCCAAAAAAACCGGTATGGAAAGAGAAGAA
>JAWOJD010000090.1:0-39314 GCA_046484355.1 Thiobacillus sp. | reverse complement strand
TCCACCCGCTCGAAGCGGCTGGTCTCGTGCAGCTTGAACGCGCGACCGTTGAGCTTGTAGCGCGCGATGAATTCCACCGTGGCATGGGTGTCGTCCTGTGGCGTGTGCGACTTGACCGACAGCCCCAGCCACTGCGGGCGCGGCGGCGCATCCAGCGCCAGCGCGGCAGGCCGGGTGGCGGGATGCCAGGTCGCCAGCAGGTACGCTTCTAGTCCCCGCACATAGGCGCTAAAGCGCGAGCGCATCAGGCGTTCCGCATCCGGCGCCGCCGCGCCGGCGTGATACCGGCTGCAGCAGGCTTCAATCCCCTCCCCCGATCCGCACGGACAAGCCATTCCGCTCATGGCTTGCCCGCCGGGCAACGCAGCTTGGGCTGGATATATGGCCACACGGCCTCAAGCATCTTCGCCTGGGCCTTTTCATTGGGGTGGATGCCGTCGGCCTGCATCATGCCTTGCGCCACACCCACGCCGCAGACGAAACACGGCACGCGGATGATCTTCTCCTGCCGCGCCACGTCCACGTAGACTTTCGCCACCGCGTCGGCATAGGGCTTGCCATAGTTCGGCAACACCGGCGTTTCCAGCAACGCAACCCACGCGCCCGCCGCCCTGGCCTGGCGGATCAGGGTCTGCAGGTTCTGCCGGATCACCTTGGGCGGTGTGCCGCGTAGGGCGTCGTTGCCGCCCAGCTCGATCAGCACACCTTGCGGGCGCTGCCGATTCAGCGCAGGCTTCAGGCGCTGCAGGCCGTTTTGCGTGGTGTCGCCGCTCACGCTCGCATTGACCACGCGCCAGCCAGGTGCAGATTGCTTCAGGCGTTTATCCAGCCGATCGACCCAGCTCGTGCCCGCCGCCAGTCCATAGCCGGAACTCAGGCTGTCGCCGACGATCAACAAAGAGCATTGGCTGGCGGTGGCCCAACCCGGCAGTCCCACTAACAGCAGCATCCATACGCGATAATTCATTCGTTCACCTTAAATGACTCTCTATCCATGACGCCTCCCGATCGCGCCCGGTTCCCCGCTGAATCCGTTAACCCAGATGCCGTCGTCGCCCGCGCACTGTCGCAACGCGTGACCACAGCCGACGGCTCGCTCACCATCCTCAGCGAAGTCGGGCTCGACGTCAAAGCAGGCGAGACTCTCGCCATCACCGGCGCGTCTGGTTCCGGCAAGTCCACCCTGCTGGGTCTGCTGGCCGGGCTCGACCAGCCGTCCGAGGGCGACATCGTGTTGCTCGGCGAGCGCCTCAACGACCTCGACGAGGACGCCCGCGCCCGTCTGCGTGCGGGACGCATCGGTTTCGTGTTCCAGTCTTTCCAGCTACTGCCGGCGCTCACGGCGCTGGAAAACATCCTGCTGCCGCTGGAACTGATCGGCCGCGCCGACGCGCGTGAACGCGCCGTCCACTGGCTCGACCGCGTCGGCCTTGCCGCGCGCGCCACGCACACGCCGCGCCAGCTGTCGGGCGGCGAGCAGCAGCGCATTGCCATTGCACGCGCCTTCGCCACCGACCCGCAGATTCTGTTCGCCGACGAGCCTACCGGCAATCTCGACGCCGACACCGGTGCGCGCATTATCGACCTGCTGTTTGAACTCAACGCCTCCGCCCGTACCACGCTCATCCTGGTCACCCACGACGAGGCGCTGGCGGCGCGCTGCCAGCGCCGGCTGCACCTGGTCGCAGGGCGCGTCGCATGAATTTCATCAAGCTGGGCCTGTGGCTGTTGCAGCGCGAACGATCCAGCGGTGAGTGGCGGGTGCTGCTGCTGGCGCTGGTGATCGGCGTCGGCAGTGTCGCCACCACCGGCTTTCTCGGCGATCGCCTCAAGCGTGCGATGAGCGACCAGGGTGCCAGTTTTCTTGGAGCCGACCTGCTGGTCACCAGCCCGCGGCAGATGGGAACCTGGCCGCCGCATACGCTCGCCACCAGCCAGGCGCTCGAATTTTCCAGCATGGTCGCCCGGGACGATGCCTTTCAGCTTGCCACGCTGCGCGCCGTCGATGCGGCCTACCCCCTGCGCGGCAGCGTGCGGATTGCCGCCCGCCCGTTTTCCGATGGCGCCGTGCGCCCGGCGCTGCCGCCGCCCGGAGCGATTTATGTCGCGCCCGACCTGTTGCCGCTGCTGGCGGCTGGCGTCGGCGACCGCGTGCAGATCGGTGAAGCGTTCTTCACCATCGCCGGTGTGGTGACCGAAGAGCCGGGCCAGCTGGCCGGCGTGTTCGGGCTCGCCCCGCGCGTGCTGATGCGCGCCGACGAAGTCGACCGCACGCAGGTGCTGCAACCAGGCAGCCGCGTCACCTGGCTCTATCAATTTGCGGGCAGGCCCGATCAGCTCACGGCGTTTGGAGCCGCGCTGAAACCCATGCTCGACGGCACCCAGCGCCTGATCGGCTCGCGCGAAGGCGTCGAAACCCTGCGCGGCGCGTTTGCCAACGCCGACCGCTACATCCAGCTCACCGCGCTCGTCAGCCTGCTGCTGTCGGTGGCGGCCATTGCCATCGCCGCGCACCGCCACGCGCTGCGCCATTACGACCAGGCCGCGCTGCTGCGCTGTTTTGGCGCCACCACCGCGCAACTGCGCACGCTGTATGGCGTCCAGTTGCTGACGTTGGGCCTGCTGGGCAGCCTTCTTGGGGTGGCCATCGGCGCGCTGACGCAGCAGGCGCTGGCGGTGCTGATCCTGCCCGACGCCGTCACCCGCCTACCGGCACTCGGCCTGGCGCCGGTTGGCGTTGCCATCGTCAGCGGCCTGCTCGCGCTGGCCGGCGCCAGCCTGCCTGCGCTGATGCGGCTGATCCGGGTGGCGCCGCTGCGCGTGTTGCGGCGCGACCTGCCACCGTTGCCGCTGGCCGCGTGGGTCAGCGCGACGGTCAGCGGATCGGCCCTGCTCGCGCTGATCGCCTGGTACGCGGGCGACGTCAAACTGGTCGGCGTGTTCGTCGGCGCGCTGGCCGCGCTGATTGGCGTGCTGATCCTGCTGGCGCGGCTGGCGCTGTTGGCCGGGCGCGGTGTCCAGCGCATGGCGCACGGCCCGGTGCGCTTCGGCCTCGCGCAGCTGTTGCGCCACCGTTTCGACAGCACCCTGCAGCTCGGCGCCTTCACCCTGGCGCTGTTTCTGGTGGCCCTGCTGGCGCTGGTGCGCAGCGACCTGATCGCCGGCTGGCAGCAACAACTGCCGCCCGAGGCGCCCAACCATTTCCTGGTGAACATTGCGCCGCATCAGCAGGCAGCGGTGGCCGCCTACCTGGCGCAACACCGTCTCAAGGCGTCCGAGCTGTACCCGATGGTGCGCGGCCGCCTCACCACCCGGAACGGCACGCCCATCGCCGACACCCTGCCGCCCGAATCGCGTGACGCCAACGCCCTGCGACGCGAGCTCAACCTCACCTGGACCGCCACCCTTCCTGCCAACAACGTGGTGCTGAGCGGGCACTGGCATGGAAACCAGCGCACCCCGGACATCTCGGTCGAATCCGGCATGGCCGAGCGCCTGAATCTTGCCCTCGGCGATCGGCTCGGTTTCCAGGTCGGCGACCAGACGCTCACGGCGCGCATCACCAGCATCCGCAGCGTGAAGTGGGACTCGATGCAGCCCAACTTCTTTGTCATTTTCGCCCCCGGCCAGCTCGATGCCCTGCCCGCCAGTTCCATCGCCAGCGTCTACGTGCCGCCCGGCGCGTCCGGCGTGCTGCCCGGCTTCGTCAAGACCTTCCCCGGCATCACCGTCCTCGCGCTCGACAAGCTGATCGCCAACATTGAAGCCGTGTTCGACCAGATCATCGGGGCGATTCAATTGTTGTTGGGATTCCTGCTCGCGGCCGGCATGGCCGTCGTCATCGCAACGCTATTAGCCAGCCTCGACGCGCGCCAGCAGGAAGCCGTCCTGCTGCGGACCCTGGGCGCCCAGCGCGCCTATCTGGCCAAAGGTCTGTGGAGCGAGTTTCTCGCCCTGGGGCTGCTGGCCGGCCTGCTCGCCAGCGCCTGCGCCGAAATTGCCATGGCGCTCATCTCGGACCGGCTGTTCGAGCTGCCCGCCCGCCTGCATCCCTGGCTGTGGCTGGTGCTGCCCGTGTCCGGCGCGCTGCTGGTCGGCATGAGCGGCTGGCTCACCACCCGCCACATCACCCGCGTGCCGCCGATGCAGTCGATTCGGGCGCTGAATTGACAGGCGGATCACAGGGTTCGCGTGCCATCAGGAGAAATATTGCGGATCGGCCCTTTTCGGCTTCGGACGTGCTATAAATATTAGCGTTAGCTAATATTTAAGGAACCGATCATGTCCCAGGAAGAAAAAGCCAAAAATGCAGCACTGGCATATGAGAAGGCCCTGCGCTACGAACTGGACTACGGATGCTGCCCACAGTGCGTCCTGGCAGCGGTTCAGGAGACCGTCGGCATTGTCGACGACGCCACCATCAAGGCGAGCCACGGCCTGTCGGGCGGCGGGGGCTTGTGTGGACTGGGCGCCTGCGGCGCGCTGACCGGCGGGCTGCTGGCGCTCAGCTCCAAGCGCGGCCGCGACCGCGACAAACTCGACAAGGGCCGCTTCATCGGAAACTTCCAGAAAGGCGCGGAACTGGTCGAGCGATTCCGGAGCGAGTTTGGCGGCGTCACCTGCGAAGATCTGCAGCACAGCTTCACCGGCCGCACCTACGACATGTGGAAGCCGGAGGAGTACAAGGCCTTCAGCGATGCACGCGGTCAGAGCTGCGCGCTGGCCACGGCGACGGTCACCCGCTGGGTGGTGGAGATGCTCTGAGGACAGCGCATCTCCACCACCCGGCGGGTCATCGATGCACCCGCCCCGAAGCGGGCTGCAAATCCGCGCTCAGCGCTTCGCGCGCGTCGAACACGAAACAATCGCCGTTGTAGTGGGCGCCGCCGACCTCCTCGAAGTACTTGAGGATGCCGCCTTCAAGCTGGTAGACGTACTCAATGCCGATTGCCTTCATGTGGATGGCCGCTTTCTCGCAGCGGATGCCGCCGGTACAGAATGACACCACGGTCTTGTCGGCGTAGTCGTCGCGACGCTCGGCCAGCCGGGGCGGAAACTCGCTGAAGATGCCGATATTGAAATCAACCGCATGCTCGAATGTTCCAGCCGCCACCTCGTAATCGTTGCGGGTATCGAGCATGACCACCGGACGGCCTGCATCGTCCATTCCCCGATCCAGCCACTTCTTGAGCGTCGCCGCGGCCACGGAGGGCGCGCGCCCCGCTTCCGGGCAGATCAGCGGCTGCTTCATGGTGATGATTTCCTTTTTCAGGCGCACCCGCATCCGTTTGAAAGGCTGCCCGGCGGAGAGGCTTTCCTTGGGCTGCAGGTCGGCGAAGCGCGCGTCGGCCCGCAGCTCGGCCACGATGGCGTCGATCGCCTCGCGCGCGCCCGCCAGAAAGAGATTGATGCCCTCGGACGCCAGCAGAATGGTGCCCTTGAGGCCCAACGCCTCGCAACGCCCGGTAAGCGTGGCTTTCAACGCCTCGCGGTCGTCGAGGGTGACAAACTTGTAGCAGGAAATGTTCACGACAGACACGGCAAGACCCTTTCAGCAAGCAGGCATGATACCAAGCGGTACTGCCTGGCTCGGGGTTTTGATACCCTTCTGGATTCTCCCTGCCCTTGACCCAACATGGACGAGCAACTGCAAACGCTGGAACACGCCCAGCAAACCCTGGTCGATCTCGCCATCCAGTTTGGCCCCAGGCTTCTGGTGGCCTTGCTGATTCTGGTGGCGGGCTTTTACGTCGGGCGCTGGGTAGGCGGGCTCACGAACGCGATGCTGGCCAAGCTCGGGCTCACCGAATCCGTAATCCAGTTGCTGGTCCGGATCGTGCGCACCCTGGCGATGGCTCTGTTTGTCATCATGGCGCTCCAGAATCTGGGGGTGGAACTGCTCCCGCTGCTGGCCGGGCTGGGGGTGGCGGGGGCGGGCATCGCATTGGCGATGCAGGGCGTGCTGGGCAATCTGGCGGCAGGGCTGACGATCATCTTCACCCGACCGTTCCAGGTGGGCGAATACATTTCCATCGCCGACGAGGAGGGCACGGTTGAAGGCATCCATCTGTTCAGCACCATCCTGAGCCATCCCGACCGTTCGCGCATCATCATCCCCAACCGCAAGATCGTTGGCGAGATTCTGCATAACTTCGGCTCATTACGGCAGCTCGATGTGCTGGTCGGCGTCGCCTACGACACCGACATCAAATTGGCGCTGGCAGCGATTCGCGAGCTGCTTGCAGCGCATCCAAAAATCCTGCAGGAACCTGAACCCATGATTCGCGTATTGACGCTGGCAGACTCCGGGGTGGAAATCGCCATTCGCCCGTGGACGACCGTGGATGACTTCTACGACACGTCGAGCGAGATCACCCAGACGGTGCTGGAAACCTTCCGCGCACGCGGCATTACCATTCCCTTTCCGCAGCGTGAAGTGCGCCTGCTCGGGCAGCCATGAAGCGCGCCAGTCAAACGGCCGTCAAGCCCAAGGTACAGTTCACCGATCCACTGGCGGAGGTATTGCGTCCCGGCCAATCGATCGAGTTGCTGAAGGAGCTGCATATCCTGACGCGCGACGGCAAGCTCAACCAGGACAGCCGCCGCAAGCTCAAACAGGTGTTCCACCTATGCCAGTTCATCGAGCCGTTGCTGGACGAGGTACTGAGCCGGCAGGATACGCTGACGCTGGCCGATCACGGCGCCGGCAAGTCGTATCTGGGCTTCATCCTGGTCGACCTGTTTCTGAAGGCGCGTCCGGGCAGCCACATTTTCGGTATCGAGACGCGCGACGAGCTGGTGGAAAAATCACGGGAGCTGGCGGCGCGGCTGGACTTCCCGAACATGTCATTCCTGAACGCGACCGTGGCGGACTCGATCACCACCGATGCCCTGCCTGCCCGTATCGACATCGTCACCGCGCTGCACGCCTGCAATACGGCGACCGACGACGCGATCCGGTTTGCGCTCGCCAAACAGGCCCGCCACATCGTACTGGTGCCGTGTTGCCAGGCCGAAGTCGCCGCCGTCCTGCGTAAACACAAGAACGAATCGTTCGGCAAAACCCCGCTGTCCGAAATCTGGCGCCACCCGATCCACACCCGCGAATTCGGCAGCCACCTCACCAACGTGCTGCGCTGTCTGCAACTGGAATCGCACGGCTATCAGCTCACCGTCACCGAACTGGTCGGATGGGAGCACTCGATGAAGAACGAGCTCATCATCGCCACCCGGACGGACACGCCGCGCAACAATGCGCGCAGCCGCCTGCAGCAGATTTTGCAGGAACTCAATCTGGAAGAACTCGAGCCGCGTTTTCTCGGAACGTAGTCGCCCGCAAAAAGTCCTACTCTTCAAGTATCGCTTTTGCGGGTTATGCCATGTCCACCCTGCCGCTTTCCTTCGCCGCGCTGGCCATTCTTGCTGTGCTTGCAGGGTGTGCCACCCCGCAATACCAGACATCTGTTCGCCTGGTTCCGCCAACCGATGCGCAGGGCCGCGCCTGCGTGCAGGACTGCGAAACCCGGAAGGCCGCGTGCCAGGCTGATTGCCAGAGTCGAAACCAGGTCTGCGTGAAGGCTCTGGAGCCACAAGTGGAAGCGCGCTATGCCGATGCGCTGAAGCAGTACGAACTGGATTTGAAGCGCTATGCCGCGTCCTTGCGCCACTATGAGATGCAGCTGCGTCTGGATTGGCTGCACAGCTACCCTTACCACCACCCGTTCGGCTGGAACCCGTGGCCTGCACCCTATTTCCCGCCGCCTTACCGCGAGCCGCTGATGCCGACACGGGCCGGCGTACGGGCGCAACTCGAAAAAGCGTCCTGCCTGGATGACTGCGGCTGTCTGCCTGCCTACGATGCGTGTTTTGTGGGGTGCGGCGGGCAGCGGATGACCGAGACGCTGTGCTTCAAGAACTGCCCGTCCGAGAAATGATGTTCAGGCGGCAGGCTGAAGCTTGAGCAACGAGACGGGCACGTTTGCAGCGTCGGTGTTGATCCAGATTTCGCCATCCTGAACCATGCATTGCAGGTGCATGCTGCGCTCGGCCAGGGCAGCCAGCGCCTGGCTGGTGTCGGCGGGCAACTGCAGCACGGTTAGATTGGCAAGCCGCGTGAGCTTGCTGGCAATCGGCTTCCACCAGAGTTCACAACTGCTGCTGTAGCACAGCACGACAACCTGATCGGCGCGGCTGCAGGCGCGGCGGATACGTGCCTCGTCAGGCTGCCCGAGGTCGATCCACAGGGTGATCTCGCCCGCCAGGTTCTTGACCCACACTTCCGGTTCATCGACGTCGAACAGCCCCTTGGTAAAGGCGATGCCGTCGGTGGCATACAACGCATAGGCCAGCACGCGCGCCATCATGCGCTCGTCCGTTTCGGAAGGGTGACGCGCAATGGTCAGCGCGTGGTCAGCGTAGTAATGCCGATCCATGTCGGCAATCTGCAATTCGGCTTTGTAGATGGTGGCGCGCAGGGCCATGTCGGGACTTTCGAATGTGGCGGTGAATGGTATGGCGTGCGGACGTAAAAAAACCCCGGCGAACCGGGGTTTTTCACATCAGGTCGGAAAGATTACGACACGACCTGGATGTTCGAAGCTTGCTTGCCTTTGGGGCCAGTCGTCACTTCAAAGCTGACTTTCTGGTTTTCCTGCAGGGACTTGAAGCCGCTGGAGTTGATTGCGGAGAAATGTGCGAAAAGATCCTCGCCGCCGTTATCCGGGGTGATGAAGCCAAAACCTTTTGCATCGTTAAACCACTTTACAATACCCGTTTCCATCTTGTTTCCTATCTATCAAAAAAAATGGGCGACATGCCCTATCAATCGAATTTCAAGGAAAAAGGCTTACCAGAGGTAGTGCAATTTAAAGCTTGAATCCAACGGACGGCGTATTGATATCACATAAATCCGAGATGTCAAAGTTTTTTTGAAATTAGTTTTCCAGCGCACGCAATATCAGGGTGTCTCCACGCTGGGTGAATTCCAGATGCTTGAGAACACTCATCCCCAGCAGCACGTAGTCACCCGCCATCCCCGGGTTGAGGCTGGCGGGAACGCTGCGCAAATTGAAGGGGCCGAATGCCAGTTTATCGATCCGGGTGGTCCGGGTGGTGACGGTACCGTTGGCCGTGATGGATTGCTGGTACGCGCCCGCCGTGAGACGCAGTTCTGTACCCAGATGCGCCGGAATCGATACCAGCGTGGCGCCAGTATCGAGCAGGAACACCACCGACTGCCCATTGATCGTGCCGGGGAAAACATAGTGACCGTCGCTGCTGCGTTTCAACACCAGTTCGGATCCGGGCGCGATCTGCAATTGCCTGTTGGGGTGGTTGCGCGCCTGCAGGCTGTTTTCGAAATAAGCATAGAACAGCCCCAGCAACAGCAGGCTGGCGACCAGCGCCATGCCGCGACCTAGCGAGCGATGCGGGTTGTGCGAGGGGTCAGATTGTTTTGGAGTCACGGCGTGGAGATAGGTCAGGCGGTTCAACGTTCCGCGCCATGCGCGGCAGAAACCGAAGCCTAATTCAAATCATCCACGCCGGGAAACACGCCAATCCGGATTCAACTGTGCCGCGTTCGCGGCTGGCTGAAGCTGCAATGCGGGGCGTCGCCAAACAACTCGCGCAGGTAACGGGTTTCGATGTGCAGCAGGCGCTCGTGATCGCCCGCCTCCAGATAGATATCCGGCTGCGCCATCAGCGCGTCGTCCCACACCATTTCAACGCCCCAAGCGTTCGGCAGGCCCGGCACCACGCCCGGCTCGCACTCGCTGAACAGCCGGCTGACGCTGGCCTCGTCCGCGAGGCTGAACTCCACGCCATGATCCAGGCCCAGTTTGCCAAGGTGGATTTCCTGGTCGGCAGGAATCATCGCCACCATCTGGCAACCGACGCCGTCGAGCAACACGCCCTTGGCCACCCGGTTGGGAGTGACCCCTGCCGCGCGTGCTGTTTGCGCGCTGGTCTGGGAGTGGGTATGCGCCGTGAGGTCGAACGGAATCATGTGCTCGTCGAGAAAGCGTTCCATGCGATGCAGTGCGTTCATGATCGGCTCCTTGCATATCGTTAAGGTGGATTTCACTATAGTCCACCCTGCTGCATGCGCATGAGAACGGGGTGCATTCATCGGCGCATCGGGCGATCGCCGGCGCGAAAATGGCGTCGAGGCGCCTTGGGATGTTCCTGCATCTGGCAGGCACGCCGGAACGCCAGCAGGGCGTCCTGTGCATGTCCCAGCACGCTGTCCTGCGGATAGTGTCCCGCGGCGTTCAGCTCGCCAGCGGGCGTACCCGTCAGCAACTCGATGCCTTCGCTGACATGCTCGGCCATGTGGACGTGGAACATGCCCCTGGCGACGGCTTCCACCACCCTGGGCTCGAGCATCAGGTGACGCCGGTTGCGCGCCGGAATCAGCACACCTTGGCGCCCATTCAGACCGGCGGCCTCGCACACGCGAAACCACCCCTCGATCTTTTCGTTGACGCCGCCCACCGGCAGCACCTCGCCGTGCTGGTTGAGCGCGCCGGTGACGGCGATGCCCTGCCTGAGCGGCAATCCAGACAGCGACGAGAGCAGCGCATACAGTTCGGCGCACGATGCGGAATCGCCTTCCACCTCGTGGTATTGCTGCTCGAATACGATGGATGCGTTGAGTGACAGCGGTGCAAGATGCGAAAACAACGCGGCCAGGTGGTTCTGCAGGATGAACACGCCCTTGTCGTGGATCGGGCCGGACAGTTCCACCTCGCGCTCGATGTTGAGCAGCCCTGCCTCGCCTGCATAGGTGCGCGCAGACAGGCGCACCGGCAGGCCGAAGCGGTAATCGCCCAGGTCGATCTGGGTCAGCCCGTTGATCTGCCCCACGCGTTCTCCGTGCAGATCGATCAGCACGTCGCCCGCGGCGATTTCTTCACGCAGGCGCTGCTCGGGATAATCGTGTCGCGTGATGTGCGCCCGCAGCGCCGCCTCGACGTCCGCCGCCGCGACCAACCCCGGCCCGCGCGCGCGACACACCGCCGCGCTTTCCATCACCAGCGCTTCGGTGCGGGCAAACATCGTGCTCTCGCGAGACTGGTCTTCCACCTCGCGGTGCGACTCCTCGAGCAGGCGCGCCACTGCCGCCGCCGAAAAATGCGGCAGGCCATACTGGCGGCAGGCGTGGGCAACGAAAGCCGACGAGGCGCGGCGGGTGCTCGCGCTGGCCGCAAAACTGTCGGCGAAATCCACCTTGGCGCGAAAGTGGCGGGTGAATTCAGGCGCGGCTTCCTGCAACTCGTAATACTGCTCGCGCGAGCCGATCAGCACGATCTTGACCTCGACATCGACCGCTTCCGGCACCAGCGACACCGCCGCAATCGGCGAAAAAGACACGCCCGGCTCCTCGATCTGCAGGCGGCCGCTGCGCAAAAAGCGCCGCAGTTTTTCCCACACCAGCGGGTCGGGCAGCACATCGCGCAGGTGCAGCATGAGAAAGCCGCCGTGCGCCTGCAGCAGGCTGCCTGCCCGAATGCACGAAAAATCGGTCACCAGGACATCGCTCTCGGACTGGTATTCGATGCTGCCGAACAGCGGCCGGAACAGCGGATTGTCCTCTACGATCACCGGCGCGCCCGTCAGCCCGCCGTTGTCGACCACCAGATTGACGCGGTAACGCGCCAGCATGGCGTTCATCGCCTCCTGCCGGCCGTCGTCGTCTTCGTTTCCGTGGAACAGCGCCAGATTGTCCAGCACGTCTGTGGCCAGCGCATTCAGATACGTATTGAGCTTGGATGCATCCTTGATCTGCTTCTTCAGTCCGGCGCGAATCGACTGCAATTCGCGCTCCAGCATGGGTTTCACCACCTGGCGTTGCAACCCGGCCAGGGCGTCGTTCATCGCCCGCTCCAGCGGCTGGGTCTGTTCGATATAGCGGCCAATCTCGGCGCGTAGTTCCTGTTCGGTCTGTTCCACCTCGGCCCGGCGCGATTTGGGCAGCGCCAACACCTCGTCCTCGGTCAGAGCCTGGCCTTTTTCCCCGGTGAGGGTGAACACCATACGTCCCTCGTCGCGATGCAGCGCGAAGCTGCGCGCCTCGGCAAACGTCGACAGTTCCGCATAGTGCTTTGCCACATCCGCTTTCCAGGCTTTCTCGATGCGCTCGCTCTCGGTTTTGTAGTCCTGTCCTTCCAGCTGCTGCGGGATATCGCTTTGCAGGGTTTTCACCGTCTGCGCCAGGTGCTGGCGCAGCAAGCGGCCCTCGCCGGCCGGCAACCGCAACGCCAGCGGCCGCTCCGGCGCGTCGAAGTTGTGCAGATAACACAGGTCGGGCGGCACCCGCTTGCGCGCTGCCACCTCGACCATCGCCTGCCTGAGCAGCGAAGACCGGCCGCTGCCGACTTCGCCCAGAACGAACAGGTTGTAGTTGGGCAGGTCCATGTCCAGGCCAAAGCGGGCAGCCGCCTCGGCACGTTCCTGGCCGATCCAGGGCAAGGGTTCGTGCACCAGTTCGGCGGTATCCGCGAACCCGAGCGAGTCAGGATCGATGGTCAGGCGTAATTCAGCGGGGGACAGGGCGGCAATCGGCATGGAATGGGTTCAGGCTTGAGCTGGGATCGAAAAAGCAGTCATATGACCATATCGTTCATTATGAACTTAACCCGGAAACCCGAAGCAGCCTCGATGAAAACCGGCCGACCTTCCTTCTTCCTCTTGATCGCGCTCATCGGCGGACTGGCCATCTTCAGCTCCACGCTGTCGAAAACCCCGGTGCTGCCGCTGTTTGCGCTGTCACTTCACGCCACCCCGGCCGAAATCGGCTGGATCGTCATGGCGTCGACGCTGCCCGGTGTCCTCATCAGCTACCCCGCCGGCGCGCTGTCCGACCACCTGGGCAAGCGCCGCATGCTGCTGGCCTCATTGTTTGTGTTCGCCACTGCGCCATTCCTGTATCTGCTGATCAGCAACGCCTGGCAGTTGATGGCAGTACGTTTCTATCACGGCTTCGCCACCGCTATTTTCGGCACCGTGGCAAGCGCGGCCATCGCCGAGCGCTACACGGCGGACCGCGCGGCGCGGCTGTCCACCTATTCTTCGGTCACCATCGTCGGGCGCTCGATTGCGCCGTTTCTGGGCGGCTTCCTGATTTCGCTGGCGAGCTTCGACGCGGTGTACATTGCCTGTGCCATCAGCGGCGTGCTGGCACTGGGAGCCGGCTTGCTGCTGCAAGACGGGACGCCGCCGCCGACGAAGAAACGGGAACGGCCGCCCTTCTGGGCCAGCCTGACCGCCGTGCTGCGCGACCGCGGCATCATGCTGGTGAGCGCGGTCGAGGCCGCACAGTACCTGGTGTTTGGCGCGATCGAAGCCTTCATCGCGCTGTTTGCCGCCTCGCTCGGCATCCCGGCATGGCAGATCGGCGTCATCCTCGGCGTGCAACTCGTCAGCATCGTGTTCGCCAAGCCTCTGATGGGCCGCCTGTCCGACCGGGTGGGCCGCCGGCAGGTCATCCTGCCCGGCCTGCTGGCCGGCGCGGCCAGCGTCGCATTGTTGCCGTTCGCGCCCAGCTTCATCGGCCTGTCGGTGCTGAGCCTGCTGTTCGGCATCGGCTTCGCCACCGTCACCTCCTCCACCGCCGCGCTCGTCGCCGACCTCACCCAAAACGGCCGCTATGGTTCGTCGATGGGCGTGTTGCGCATGGTCATGGACGTTGGCCAGTCGATCGGCCCGGTACTCACCGGCTGGATGGTCGGCGTGGCCGGCTATGGCAGCGCCTTCAGCCTGCTGGCGACGATTCTGCTCGCAGCCGCGCTGCTGCTCGGGCTGCTGTTTAAAGAAGCGTAAATCGGCGGAACGCTTTCCTCCCGCCTCAATCAGATATAGTGAAAGCAACCGCATCGTCCCAAGGAGCCCGCCATGAACATCCGCCTGCCGATCGTCCTGATTGCCCTGCTGGCCTTCGCCCAGACCTTCCTGATGCTGCCCGCCGCAGCCGACTCAGGTTTACCGCTCAACCCGCCCGCGGCAATGCAGCAGGACGCCCTCGCCGCACCCGCCTGCCCGGCCAACCTGAAAGGCGCGACCCTCGCCCAGCTCACCTCGACCGAATGCTGCAAGGATCAAAAAGGCATCTGCGGCTGCCGCGCCGGCAAGATCGTATGCTGCGACGGCAAGCCGAGCACGCATCCGGGGTGCACGTGTCATGGGGATGAGGGGTTTATCGAGTAACGGGAAATCTCACATCCAGCACAGTTGACGAATGTAATCTATAGGATACACTTCGGCCATGCACGTACAGATGACCGAGGTCTACCTGGACTGGATCAGCACCCTCAAGGATCGAGTCGGTCGTGCCCGGATACAAGTGCGAGTCGATCGGCTGGTTCACGGCAACCCCGGCGTCCACCGCAACCTCACGCACGGCGTATCGGAATTGAAGATCGACGTCGGCCCCGGTTAGCGGGTGTGTTACACGGAGCGAAACGGTGAACTGATTGTCCTGCTCGCAGGCGGAGACAAATCAACACAGCAGCAGGACATCAAGGCAGCCATCGCGCTGGCCGCCAATTTGTAAGAGGACGACATGCCCAAGGCCACGACCAAACTGACCGCCAAGACCAAGACCGTGCCCTACGACGTGGCCGAACAACTTCGCACGCCCGAAGAAATGGCGGCCTACCTCGACGCCTGGCTGGTCGAAGCCCCTGACGATATTTCGGGCATTGCCCGTGCGCTGGGCGACATTGCCCGTGCCAAAGGCATGTCGCAGGTGGCGCGCGATGCAGGGCTCAGCCGCGAAAGCCTCTACAAGGCACTGAGTGAAAATGGCAATCCGAGTTTTGCGACCGTACTGAAGGTGGCCAAGGCACTGGGGGTGAAGCTTCATGCGGAAGCGGCTTGATGCTGCCCCTCTAATCTATTGATGCGGCCCACAAATAGATTGATTGCAGATGGATTTCCAGTTACGATGCTGGCATGGAAAAAGACGATGCCAGAAAGCTCAGTCCAGCTGAGCAACACGAAAGACGGCGGCAGGTCATCCGAGCACACAAACGAGGCCGGACGCGTGCGCAGATTTCCGTTGAGGTTGGGTTGAGCCACACAGCGGTGACCAAAGTGATCTCGCGCTACGAGCATGAAGGCGCGGCAGGCTTGGCGCCTCGCAAGCGGGGTCGGCGCAGCGGCGAAGATCGCGCGCTCACAGCCGAGCAGGAAGACGCGGTGCGCTGCATCATCTGCGACAAACGCCCCGAGCAACTGAAGATGGAATTTGCCCTGTGGAGCCGTGCGGCGGTGATGCAACTGATCGAACGGGAATGCGGTGTGAAGCTGCACGTACGCTCGGTCGGCAAGTACCTTGCCCGTTGGGGGTTCACGCCGCAAAAACCGATCAAGAAGGCCTATGAGCAGCGCCCCGAGGCCGTTCAGGCCTGGCTGGACGAGCAATACCCCGAGATCGAGAAGCGCGCCAAGACCGAGGGGGCCGAGATTCACTGGGGCGACGAGACCGCGCTGGTCAACACCGATGTACGCGGTCGCAGCTATGCGCCAGCTGGGAAGACGCCTGTGGCCTATGCGGTCGGCGGCACGCGCCAGAAGCTGTCGATGATTGCCACCGTCACCAACCAGGGCAAGACGCGCTGGATGATCATTGATGAAGCCTTCAACTCGGACAAGCTGATTGAGTTTCTTGAAGCCTTGATCAAGGACGCCGGCAGAAAGGTGTTCCTGATTCTGGACAACCTTCGGGTGCATCACAGCAAGCTGGTCAAGGCCTGGGTGGAGGAACGCAAGGACAAGATCGAGTTGTTCTACCTGCCCAGCTACAGCCCGGAGTTGAATCCTGAGGAGCGGCTCAATGCTGACCTCAAACACGCCATCGGATCAAAGGTGCCTGCGCGCAACAAGGCAAAACTGAAAGCAGCAGCAACCGAGCACATGGTCCGACTTGAGCAATGCCCGGATCGGGTCATGTCCTACTTCCAAGACCCGCACGTCAAATATGCCGCATGAAACTGTTTGCGGGCCGGATCAATAGAGCGCGAACAAGCGTCTATCGAGACACAGAATAAAACGTATCGCGATCAAGCAATTCAAGGTGCAAGAAGGTGACCGGGCCTGTCCGATATTTTGTGTAAACGGGGTTTCATTCACATCTGAGGAAGCCTTTCCCCGCTGGGCTTGGCGCTAAGAGTTGACGCTTCACTTACTCAACGCCACCCAAACCCCATCCCAACCCGCCTCCGGCGGGGCCTGCCGGAACGCCGTAATACGATCCAGCATGACCTGGCTGGGACGATCCGCCGGGACAACTTCAAGGCATTCCCGGAATGCTGCTTCGGCGGCATCCCAGTCCTGGTTGCGATAATGTGCCAGCGCTGCTTCGTAAGTCTGCTCCAGGTGCCGTCCGGCTTCGCTCAAGGCATCGGTGTAATCCATCAACTCGAATACCCTGACCGGCTCCTGTTTGCCTGATACCTGCAGGCTGTCGATTTCGCGGAAGGCCAGGGTGTCACCCGCCAGATCACGCGTGGCCTCGCTGACGAGGATGCGGGTGCCGTAGAACTTGTTGGCCTGTTCCAGCCGGGAGGCGAGGTTCACGGTGTCGCCGATGACGGTGTAGCCGCGCGTGGTCTCGGAGCCGATATTGCCGACGGTGACGTCGCCGCTGGCGATGCCCATGCGGACGTTGACTTCGGGCAGGCCGTGGCGGACGCCGAACAGTTCGGGCAGGGCGGCGCGGAAGGTTTCCATGTGCGCCATCTGCTCCAGCGCGGCGACGCAGCAGAGGCGGGCGTGGTCGGCGGGATCGGAGAAGGGCGGCCCCCAGAAGGCCATGACGGAGTCGCCGATGTATTTGTCGACGATGCCTTCCTGGCTGCGCACGACTTCGGACATCAGCGAGAAATAGCGGTTGAGGAAGCGCACGGCGGCATCCGGCGTCAGCCCCTCGCACATCCGGGTAAAGCCGACCAGGTCGGAGAAGAATACCGTCATGACCTGGCGCTGGCCGCCGTCGGACGGCATGTTGTTTTCCAGCAGGCTGCGCACGATGCGCGGGTCGACATACTGGCCGAAGGTCGTCCGGATATGCTCCTTCTCGCGCAGGCCGACGACCATATGGTTGAAGGAATGCGCCAGCGTGGCCAGTTCGTCATGGGTCTGGACCTGGATTTCCACGCCGAGGTCGCCAGCTTCCACCGCCTGCGTGCCGCCCAGCAAGCGCTTGACCGGCTCAACCAGCGAACGCGTCACGAACCACGCAAAAATCAGCCCGAGCAGCGTGGCGATCACGGTGACAATCCAGTTGAGCGTGGTGGCGCGCTCCTCTTCCGCCTTGGCCTGGGTTGCGGTGTCCTGCGTCAGCTTGTTGAGGAGGTCGATGGTCTTGCCGATTTCGATGTCGACGGTGTCCTTCTCGCGTAGCAGGGTGTCGCGCACGATTTTTTCCGAGCGCGGCGTGCCTTCCTGTGCCTCGATCTGGAACAGGCGGAAGGTCATGTGGAAGTGCTGGCGCGCGGTCTGGATGGAAGGCAGCTGCTTGGCCAGAACCGCGAGTGTCACCCGGTCGAGTTCAAAATCCTTCTCCGCTTCGGCCTCACCCAGCATGCGCAGCGAAGAATCGACGATCTGGTCGGCGTTGACGCCGCGCATGTCGAAGCTGTTGGATTCCCTGGCGAGATACTCCGGATCGGGTGTTGCGACGTCCATTCCCGCCAGCACGCGCTCCATATGCACGATCTGCTGGCGAATCAGGATTTCCACGCTGGCCACCTGCTGTTGCAGCGGCAGGTAGTAATCGGACAGCGCCCGAACCTGATTGTTGAGCTGGCGGAAGTTGAGCACCGACAGCCAGGTGACGATCACCATCAGCGCCAGCAGCGCGGTGGTGATGCTGAAGATTTTCAGGCTGATGGGGAGTCGCATGGCGTCATACCCTATGAATGCACTGGAGGTCAAAGCCTGAGCGCAAGCCGCCGATTCGTCAACAACCTCGAACGCCGCGTGCAATGGCCGAACCATGCATCATGGCACCTGAGTTCGGCCGCTTGAAACTGGCCTGAAATCACCTTTAATTACGGTCTATCAATGTGTTACGGGAGAACCGACATGACCCACTCCTCCCTATTCCCTGCCGCCCTTGTCGCCCTTGCCTGGTGCCTGGCAAGCGGTCCTGCTGCGGCTCTGGACGTGCAGGAAACCGAGGCGCTCAAGCTCTATGGCGGCACCTACTCGACCCAGTGCGGCAATGCCGCCGCACCGCGCGTGCGCGTAATCGAGACGCCCATGGTCGAATATGGCAACAAGCGCATGACCGGCCAGAACCTGATGGCCGCATTCTCCTACCTGGGTCCTCAGCCGCCTCCGGGCCACCAGGTGGCGCTGTTGAGCGAAGTGCGCCGCGACGCGCGCCTGATTGTCCTCATCACGCGCGACAAGAACGGCCTCTATGCCGAATTGATGGGCGAAGACCCCGCGGTCGAGGCTGCGTTGATCGGGGTGCTCGGCAAGGCGCAGTACAAAGCCAAATACCGCGACTGCGACGCCGCTGGCCGGACGTCCGTTTCGCAACCCGCCCAGGCCGCCCCCGTCGATCAGGACGCCATCGCCAACTGGGATTATGTGCGGGACAAGACATTCAAGGCACGCTACCTGAAGGCGCTGGGGCCCAAGGCAAAAACAGCCTGGGTGGCCAGGCTGGATGGGCCCAGCCCGGGAGCGAAAGCAGTCCATGCGGCCGGATCAGATTACCGGCTACTGGCCGTTTGCAAACCGCATGATTGCGGCGACAACAACCTGGTGTTGCTGTATTCGCCAATGGATAAAACCGTGTTCGGAACACTCTACGAGCGCGGCAGGCATACCGTTTTCGGCAAGCCCTCTCCGGCACTGGCCGCGGAACTGGAGCGGCTGTGGAAAGCCGAGTGGCGGCAGGGAAACTGAGCGCCGAGGGCCGTCGCTCAGGTCACAACAGCGGCTTGAGCGGCAGCATCTGCCACAGCCGCACCCGCCCGCGCTTGGTCAGAGGCACATACTGATCAGGCTCGTCGGCGGCGCTCCAGCTATTCTCCGGGCGCATGTCGTCTTCGATCAGGGCTTGCAGCTGCTGCGCCAGCGCCGGATGGTGCACGATCACGCCGGCCTCGGTGTTGAGGTTTTCGGAGCGCGGATCGAAGTTGAAGGTGCCGATATAGGCAATTTTGCCGTCGATCACCATGCTCTTGGCGTGGAGCGCGAACAGCGGCGGCGACGCAGGCGGATTCGCGCGCGACAGCAAGATTTGCCGGTTGGCCGGGTCGGGCTTGTATTCGCGAATGTCCAGACCGGCTTTGAGCAGCTGCTTGCGCTGCTTGCGGTAGCCGGAAAACGCCGCCATGTTGTCGGTGGACGCCAGCGAGTTGGTCAGGATGCGCACCTTGACCCCCCGGGCCATCGCCTGCCTGAACAGGTCCAGCGCCTTGTCCGACAACACCAGATACGGCGACTGGATGACAATCGATTCACGCGCACGGCCCACCAGCCGTGCCAGCGCAGTGGTCGTGGCGCCGCCGCCGTCGAGCAGCCAGCGGCCATTTTTGCCCGGAACATCGTGGATGAACTCCACCCGCCCCCATGCCATCTCGCGCGCCAGCCGATCAAATTCCGTTGGCGAGGCGGCGATGGCCGCGCGCACTTCGGGAGCGAAGTTCCCAGGGTTGCCTGCGTAGGCATGCAGCTCCCGATAGACCTGCTGCACGTCGGCATCACTGACTTTCACGTTTTTCTTGAGCAGTCCCCAGCCGTCGTAGCGCGACTCGACCGGCTCGCTCAGCTTGCTGGTCCAGAAGGTGTTAAAGCTGGTCAGCATGGTTTTGACCGCCTCGCCCATGAGCAACGCATCGCGGTCGCGGAAGGTGTACTCGCTGTCATAGTCGAAATACTCGTCCGCCATGTTGCGGCCCCCGGTGATCGCCACCCGGCCGTCGACAATGAAGGTCTTGTCGTGCATGCGCTGGTTCACATCGCGAAACTCCGTTGCCAGATTCAGCGCGCGCTTGAGAAACGGTGTGCCGACCTGATGCTTGGGGTTGTAGATACGGATATTGATGTTGGGATGCTTGGCCAGCGCCAGCAGCGACTTGTCGGGTGCATCGATCAGCAGGTCGTCGACGATCACGCGCACCTTGACGCCGCGTTCCGCCGCGCGCAACAGCGCCTCGGTGGCGAGAATGCCGATGTTGTCGGTGCTCCAGATGAAGTATTGCACCTCGATCGTGCGCCGTGCATGGTCGGCCAGCCAGGCGCGTGCGCGCAACGCGCTTTCGCCGGTGTCCAGCACCACCACCCCGGTCTGCCCCGGGTGGGTGGCGATCTGGCTGTCGACAATCGACATCGGCGAGGGGGCCGCTACGCCACGCATAGGCAGCCCGGCTGCGCACAGTCCCAGCATGACCACTGCAATCAAGCGTGTAATCAGTTGTGCGCGCATTCTGTGCCTGCCTGTAGAGAGAAACAGCCGTCAATTCAACGCTCAGGCGGCGGCAGGCACAACCGGCACGCCGCTTGCCACGTCGCCGCACTGGGCGCGATGCCGCAGGGCATGATCCATCAGCACGATGGCCATCAGCGCCTCGGCAATCGGCGTGGCCCGGATGCCGACGCAGGGATCGTGGCGACCATGGGTGACCACTTCGATCGGCTGGCCATGCAGGTCGATCGAGTGACCCGGCAGGCGGATGGACGAGGTGGGCTTGATGGCAATGTGGGCCACCACAGCCTGGCCGGACGACATGCCGCCGAGGATGCCGCCGGCATGATTGGAGAGGAAGCCGTCGGGCGTGATTTCGTCGCGGTGCTCGGTGCCTTTTTGCCGCGCGGCCTCCATGCCGTCGCCGATTTCCACGCCCTTGACGGCATTCAGGCCCATCAGCGCGTGGGCCAGGTCGGCGTCGAGCTTGTCGTACAAGGGTTCACCCCAGCCGGGCGGCACATTGTCGGCCACCACGCTGATTCTGGCGCCGACCGAGTCGCCCGATTTGCGCAGCGCGTCCATGTAGTCCTCCAGCTGCGGCACGATGGCGGCGCTGGGCGAGAAGAAGGCATTGCTGCCGATTGCGTCCCACGACTCAAAGGGAATGTCGATCGGGCCAAGCGCGCTCATGTAACCGCGAATCACGATGCCGTATTTTTCAGCCAGCCATTTCTTGGCGATGGCGCCAGCGCCGACGATGGGCGCGGTAAGCCGTGCCGACGAGCGCCCGCCGCCGCGCGGGTCGCGAAAGCCGTATTTCTGCGTCATGGTGTAGTCGGCGTGACCGGGGCGGAAGGTGTCGGCGATATTGCCGTAGTCCTTGCTGCGTTGGTCCTCGTTGCGGATCAAAAGCGCAATCGGCGTGCCGGTGGTCCTGCCTTCGTAGATGCCGGAAAGAATTTCCGCCGTGTCGGATTCGCGGCGCTGGGTGACATGGCGCGAGGTGCCGGGCTTGCGACGATCCAGGTCGATCTGGATATCGGCTTCGGCCAGCGCCATGCCGGGTGGACACCCGTCGACCACGCACCCGATGGCAGGGCCGTGCGATTCGCCGAACACGGTGACACAGAACAGTTTGCCAAGGGAGCTGCCAGACATGGAATTACCCGGTAAAAGAGCCGAAAGAATCGCCGAAGTCTAGCACAGGCGCGGCTTCTGGCATGGGACACCCTGCCCGCTTGAGTGAGGGTCACAAGACTGTTGTACCCTGTCAAACTCAATGCAAGGAGGACTGCCCATGAATGTCACCCAGCACGTCGCCACGCTCGGCCAAAGCATATGGCTGGACAACCTGTCACGCAGCCTGATCCAGGAGGGCGGCCTGGCCAGCCTGATCGCCGACGACGGTATTTCAGGCGTGACCTCGAACCCGTCGATTTTCCAGAACGCGCTCGCCACCAGCCCCTACTACGCAGATGATCTCGCGCGTCTGAAAACCAGCGAACCGGATACCGAGCGCCGCTACGAAGCGCTGGTCATTCCCGACATTCAGGCCGCCTGCGACCTGCTGCTGCCTACCTTTGAGTCCAGCGGCGGCAACGACGGCTACGTCAGCCTGGAAGTCGCGCCGCGCTGGGCGTATGACGCACCGCGCACGGTAGAAGAGGCCAAGCGGCTCTCGACTGCGGTCAATCGCCGCAACCTGCTGGTCAAGGTGCCGGGCACGCCCGAAGGCGTCCGTGCGTTTGAATCCCTGACCACGCTTGGCATCAACGTCAACGTGACGCTGCTGTTCTCGGTGGCGCAAACCGAAGCCGTCTTCAATGCCTATCTCCGCGGGCTCACGGCGCGCGCCCGCGCCGGGGCCGACGTGCGGCACAACAAGGCGGTGGCGAGCCTGTTCCTCTCCCGCGTCGACTCACTGATCGACACGCAACTCGGCGCGGTCGGCACGCAGGAAGCGCTCCCCCTGCGCGGCAAGGCGGCGCTCGCGATGGCCAAAACCGCCTACCAACGCTATCTGGCCCTATTCCACGGCGAAGCGTTTGCAGACCTCGAAAAACAGGGCGCGCGGCCTCAATTTCTGTTGTGGGCGAGCACCGGCGTCAAGAATCCGGATTACCACGACCTGCTCTATGTCGAACCGCTGATCGGCCCGGAAACCATCAATACCCTGCCCGACAAGACGCTGGCCGCGCTGCGCGAGCACGGCAAACCGGCGCCACGGGTCGCCGAGGGCATCGCCGAAGCAGACGCGCAACTGGCCGAACTGGCCAAACTGGGCATCGACATGGATGCCGTCGGCAACACCCTGCAGGACGACGGCGTGAAGCTGTTCGAAGCTGCCTTCCAGAAACTGCTGCTGCAAACCGCTTAGACCGCGCCCCTATTCATCACCAAGGAGTTCATCTATGAAAGCCCGTGCCGCTGTTGCCTGGGAACCCAAAAAACCGCTTTCGATCGAGGAAGTCGATGTCGAAGGCCCGCGCGAGGGCGAAGTGCTGCTGCAGGTCATCGCCAGCGGCGTCTGCCATACCGACGCCTTCACGCTGTCGGGCGATGACCCGGAGGGCGCATTTCCCTGCATCCTCGGTCACGAGGGCGGCTGCGTCGTGGTGGAGTGCGGGCCTGGCGTCAACTTGCTGAAGCCGGGCGACCACGTCATCCCGCTGTACATCCCGGAATGCGGCGATTGCGAATACTGCGCTTCACCCAAGACCAATCTGTGCCAGTCGATCGCCGCCACCGTTTGGACCGGCTACATGCCCGACCGCACCCGGCGTTTTTCGAAAAACGGCGCGCCGATTTTTCACTACATGGGCTGTTCGACCTTTGCCGAATACACCGTGGTGCCGGAAATCGCGCTGGCCAAAATCAACCCTGCCGCACCGCTGGACAAGGTCTGTCTGCTCGGCTGCGGGGTGACGACGGGGATCGGCGCGGTGCTGAACACCGCCAAGGTCGAGGCCGGTTCGACCGTCGCCGTATTCGGCTTGGGCGGCATCGGACTGTCGTGCATCCAGGGCGCAGTGATGGCCAAAGCCGGCCGCATCCTTGCCATCGACATTAACTCCGATAAATTCGAAATGGCCAAGGCGCTCGGCGCCACCGACTTTCTGAATCCGCGCGACGTGAACGGTTCGGTGTCGGAATATATCCGCGACCATTTCAACGGCGGCGTCGACTACTCGTTTGAATGCATCGGCAACGTCAACGTGATGCGCGACGCGCTCGAATGCACGCACATGGGCTGGGGCGTTTCCACCGTGATCGGGGTCGCCGGTTCCGGACAGGAAATCTGCACCCGTCCGTTCAACCTGGTCGTCGGACGCACCTGGAAAGGCACCGCATTCGGCGGCGTCAAAGGCCGCAGCCAGTTGCCGGGTTATGTCGACAACTACATGGCCGGCAAGATCGAAATCGACAAACTCGTCACCCACACCATGCCGCTCGAAGACATCAACCGTGCCTTCGACCTGATGCACGAAGGCAAGAGCATTCGCTCGGTCATCATTTTCTGAGGCCACAATGAAACAAATTGAGTCCATCAAGGAGTTCGGCGGCTGGCTCGAACGCTGGCAGCATGAATCAACCGCGTGCCAGTGCACGATGACTTTCTCTGTCTACCTGCCACCGCAGGCAGCCACGCAGAAGCTGCCGGTGGTCTACTGGCTGTCGGGGCTCACCTGTACCGACGACAACGTGCGCACCAAGGCTGGTGCGCAGCGCTACGCAGCCGAGCTCGGCCTGATCCTCGTCATGCCCGATACCAGCCCGCGCGGCGACGACGTGCCCGACGAGCCGTCACGCTACGACCTGGGCAAAGGCGCCGGCTTCTACGTCAACGCCACCCAGCCACCCTGGGCTACGCACTTCCACATGTACGACTACGTCACCCGCGAACTGCCCGCACTGATCGAGGCCAATTTCCCCGTGATACCCGGCAAACGCGCGATCAGCGGACATTCGATGGGCGGCCACGGCGCGCTCGTCTGCGCGCTGAAGAATCCTGGCATGTATGCCTCGGTTTCCGCTTTCGCACCCATCTGTAACCCAGTGATCAGCCCGTGGGGACAAGGCTGCTTCAGTGCCTATCTGGGCGAAGATAAGAAAGCCTGGGAAGCCTGGGACGCCACCTGTCTGGTCAAGGCCGGGGCCACGCTGCCTCCCGTGCTGATTGATCACGGCACCGCCGATGAGTTTCTTGCCGGGCAACTCTTCCCCCAGAACCTGCAAGCGGCCTGCGCCGAACGCGGCATTCCGCTCACGCTGCGGATGCAGGACGACTACGACCACAGCTACCATTTCATCGCCAGTTTCATCGGTGAGCATCTGGCGCACCACGCCCGGACCTTGGCAAGTACCACGTAAGGATGACCTCCGCGTTGTCGGTACTCATCCAGGAATTTTTATGTCTCGCAAAAAAATGTTGAATGGACAGAACGGCGTGCGAGTAAGACGATAAACAGTTCCGTTCCATCACCTCGGAATGAGGCTGACGGAATCCAGATTCCATGCAAGGAGACTCGCCATGAGCTACAACCGCCTGCCCACCCGCAATCTCGATAACACCGCCGGTCTGCTGCGCCCCGCCTGCGTGCTGCCTGAGCGGGTGAAACTGGACAATCCGGCGCTCGACGTCATGACCGATTTCCGCCGCATGACCGCCTTCATCGCCACCCCCGGCGACACGATCCAGCAGGCAGAAGAACGCATGGTCCGCCGCAAGGTGCGGCTGCTGTTCGTCATGGACGCGGAAAACCGGGTGGCCGGGCTCGTCACCAGCACCGACATTCACGGCGAAAAGCCGATGAAAGTGGTGCAAAGTCGGGGCATCCGCCGCGACGAAGTACTGGTGGCAGACATCATGACGCCGGTGGAAAACCTGGAAGCGGTCGATTTCGATGATATCGCCAGCGCCCGCGTGGGGCATGTCCTGGAAACCCTGAAGTCGCGTGGGCGGCAGCACGCGCTGGTATTCGAGCGCGTCGAGGACCAAAAAATGGTGCGCGGGCTGTTATCCCTTTCGCAGCTGTGCAAGCAGCTCGGCGTCAACGTGATCACCGCCGAAGTCGCGCACACGTTCATCGAAATCGAGCAGCACCTCGCCCGCGGCTGACCCGCCAGCGGCCTGCCTTGCGGCGGGTCGCTGCGCGGTACGATCGGGGTGCAACCCACCCCATACTCGCTTCAAGGTTTTCCCGCATCGCATCTTGTGCTCCAATCCCGGACTTCCGGGCGCGCTACCCACGAGACCCGACAGCCACCCAAGCACATGAACATTTCCGTCAGCGAACTGATCGTCAGGTATCTGGAACGCCTGGGCATCAACCACATTTTCGGCATGCCGGGCGCACATGTGTTGCCCATCTACGACTGTCTGCATGACTCCAGCGTCAAAACCGTGCTGGTGAAGCACGAGCAGGGCGCGGCGTTCATGGCCGGCGGCTACGCGCGCGCGGCACACCGGCCCTCTGCCTGTATTGCCACGTCGGGGCCCGGTGCGACCAACCTGATCACCGGCATCGCGAACGCTTACGCCGAACGGCTGCCGGTGCTGGCGATCACCGGTGAAACCTCCACCTACATCTTCGGCAAAGGCGGCCTGCAGGAAAGCTCGGGCGAGGGCGGCGCCATCGACCAGGGCGCGCTGTTTGCCAGCATCACCCGCTATCACAAGCTCATCGAGCGCACCGACTATCTGGGCCAGGTGCTGAATCAGGCCACGAAGGCGTTGCTCGGCCGCAAGCCGGGGCCGGTGCTGCTGTCGATTCCGTACAACGTGCAGAAAGAAATGGTCGATGCAAACGTGCTCGACCAGATTCATTTCCCGCACCGGGCCCCAATCCACCACACCGCGCCCGCGCTTGAACTTGCCGAACTGCTGCGCGCCGCACACGCTCCGGTGATCATCGCCGGCCACGGCTGCATCCAGGCTGGCGCACGCGACCTGGTTGCGGCCTTCGCCGAGCAGTACAACATTCCGGTCACCACCAGCCTCAAAGCCAAGGGCGTGGTCGCTGAAGGCACGCCGCTGTCGCTCGGCTGTCTCGGCGTCACATCCAATGGCGAGGCGTATCGCTACCTGGTCGACCACGCCGACCTGCTGGTGTTTCTGGGCGCGGGCTTCAACGAGCGCACCAGCTATCTATGGGATGCCAGGTTGCTGGCCAACAAGAAAATCGCCCAGGTCGACCGGGATCCGGCACAGATCGGCCGCGTGTTCCAGCCAGACGTGGGGATTTGCGGCGACATCCGCGCCGTTTTGGAAGACGTGCTTGCCGCACTGGAAACAGACGCCATGCCGCCCAAGGCGCGCGATCTGCTCGACCTACACCAGACACCCGCCGAGCCTGCAATCGATGACAGTGCCGCCCCACCGGAAGCCTTCCACCTGATCCGCTCATTCTTCAGCGAACTCGCCGGACGCTTCCCGCAGAATGCGCTGGTGTTCGACGACAACATCGTCTTCGCGCAAAGCTATTTCGACGTATCCGACCGCAACCATTATTTCCCGAACACCGGCATCTCGTCACTTGGTCACGCCGTCCCCGCCGCGATCGGTGCGCGCTGCTTCTCGCCGGACAGCCCCACCTTCGCCATCCTCGGCGACGGCGGCTTTCAGATGTGCTGCATGGAAATGATGACGGCAGTGAACTACGGCATCCCGCTCAATGTAGTCGTCATCAACAACGGGACCCTCTCGCTCATCCGCAAAAACCAGTTCCAGCTCTATGGTGAACGCTACATCGACTGCGATTTCATCAACCCTGATTTCGGTCTGCTCGCCCAGTCGTTCGGTGTGCCGCACTACCGTATTGAAACTGAAACCGAGCTGGACCAGATGTTCACAAAAGCCGATCTCACTGGCGGGATCAACCTCATCGAAATCCTGCTCGACAAACAGGCCTTCCCCCGTTATCTGTCAGCTCGCTAGTCCCGGCCGGCTTCGCTGCGTGACGTTACGCATCTACCAGTGATCAAGGCCAAATAGAAGCGCCTTCCCGTATCCGCCTGACACTGGCAGCGTTACACTAGAAACACCCGTCACGGGGACCCCAGTTGCATCTTCATTTCTTTAAAGGAGAGCATCATGTCTTTGCGTCTGTTGGCCATCGCGGCCGCCTTTGTCTTTGCCCCCACTGCCAGCGCGGCGGATCCCATCGTCATCAAATACTCCCATGTCGTCGCCGACCAGTCGCCCAAGGGACAGGCGGCGCTGAAATTCAAGGAACTGGTCGAGAAGAAATTCCCTGGGGTCGTCGAAGTGCAGGTGTTCCCGAACAGCCAGCTCTTCGGTGACGGCAAGGAAATGGAAGCGCTTCTGCTCGGCGACGTGCAGATCATCGCGCCATCGCTGGCCAAATTCGGGAAATACACACCCAAACTGCAGATCTACGACCTGCCCTTCCTGTTCGACAACATCAAGGTCGTCGACCGCTTTCAGGCCGGGCCGCATGGACAGGCATTGCTGAACTCGATGAACTCGAAAGGCATCACCGGCCTGGGGTATCTGCACAATGGCATGAAGCAGTTGTCCGCCAACAAGCCATTGCGTACGCCTGAGGACGCAAAGGGCCTTAAATTCCGCATCCAGAGCTCGGACGTACTGGAGGCACAGTTCAAAGCCGTCGGCGGAAACCCGCAGAAACTGGCCTTTTCCGAAGTCTATCAGGCGCTGCAATCGGGCGTGGTGGACGGCACCGAAAACCCGTGGGCGAACACCTACACCAAGAAATTCCATGAAGTGCAGAAATACATCATGGAGTCCGACCACGGCGTGCTCGACTATATGGTCATCACCAACACCGGCTGGTGGAATGGCCTGCCTGCCCACATTCGCAAGGGCCTGAGCCAGGCCATGGCCGAATCGATCAAGTTCGGCAACAAGGTCGCCTTTGAAGAATCCGCCGATTTCCGTCAGAAGGTCATCGACGAAAAGAAGGCCGAGGTGTTGCCCATGACCCGCGCCCAGCTCAACCAGTGGCGCAAGGCAATGGCCCCGGTCTGGAAGCAGTTCGAGGCTGAAATCGGCAGAGACGTCATTCTCGCCGCACTCAAGACCAACAAGCGCTGAGACCCGGGAGCCGGGGTCGGACCATCCGGCCCCGGCGTGGTGTAGCTCCAATGGCATGTTTTCCGGCCAGACGAGAGGGTAACCATGAAGATTTTCGACCGCATCGAAGAGTTGATCGTCATTACCATGCTCGCGCTGATGACGCTGCTGACCTTTCTCCAGGTAGTCATGCGCTATGGCTTCAATTCCGGCTTCGTGTGGGCGCTGGAACTGACCACGATATTTTTCGCCGTGATGATCTTTGTCGGGATTTCGTACGGGGTGCGCGTTGGCGCACACATCGGCGTCGATGCGCTCGTCAGGAAATTTCCGCCCCGGCTGCGTCGCACCACCTCCATCATCGTCGTGTTGCTGTGCCTGTTCTACGCCGGCCTGGTGATCTACGGCTCGTGGATCTATGTCAGCAAGATGTACGTGATCGGGGTCGAGCTGGAAGATATGGCCATTCCGATCTGGGTCGTGCGAGCCATCCTGCCCTTGGGCTTCGCGTTGCTGGCGCTGCGCTTCGGCCAGGTGTTATGGGCCCTGATCACCGGCCGCTCTGACAGTCTCCACCTCGGCAACGAGGCGGCAGATGCGCTCAAACTGAAAAGTAAAGAGCACACATCATGAGCATCGCCTTCCTGTTCATCACGCTTTTCTCACTGATGGCGCTGGGTACGCCGGTTGCCATCTCGCTGGGGCTGTCCAGCATTCTGACCATCCTGCTCTTTGCCGACGATTCGCTGGCGAGCCTGACGATCAAGCTGTACGAAACCAGCGAACACTACACCCTGCTTTCAATCCCGTTTTTCATCCTGGCCGGCACCATGATGAGTACCGGCGGTGTGGCCCGGCGCATGGTGCGCTTTGCGATTGCAGCCGTCGGCCATTTGCGCGGCGGCCTGGCGATTGCAAGCGTGCTGGCCTGCACCCTGTTTGCTGCCGTATCCGGATCGAGCCCCGCCACCGTGGTGGCGATCGGCTCCATCGTGATTGCCGGCATGGTCAAGAGCGGCTATCCCAAACCGTTTGCCGCCGGCGTGATCTGCAACGCCGGCACGCTGGGCATCCTGATTCCGCCATCCATCGTGATGGTGGTGTATGCCACCGTCACCGAAATATCGGTCGGCCGCATGTTCATGGCCGGCGTCATCCCCGGAATATTGCTCGCCAGTATGCTGGCGTTGGCGGTGTGGTGGCGCGCCGGCAAGCTCACGCTCACGCGCACCGATCGCGCCAGTACGCGTGAACTGCTGTCTGCATTCAAGGATTCGGTCTGGGGGCTGGCCCTGCTTGTCATCATCATGGGCGGCATCTATGGGGGCATCTTCACCCCGACCGAAGCGGCAGCCGTGGCCGCGGTGTACGCCACGCTGGTGGCCGTCTTCGTCTATCGCGACATCGGCATCCCACAGCTCCCCGAGGTGCTGATGGAATCTGGCAAGACCACCGTGATGCTGATGTTCATCATTGCCAACGCCCTGTTGTTTGCCCATGTCCTGACGACCGAACGGATTCCGCAGACGATCGCCGAGCAGATCATTGCCGCCGGCATGACGCCCTGGATGTTCCTGATGGTGGTCAACATCATCCTACTGATAGCGGGCAACTTCATGGAACCCACCGGCATCATCCTGATTCTGGCGCCGATCTTTTTCCCGATCGCCACCCAGCTCGGCATCGATCCGGTCCACCTCGGCATCATCATCGTCGTCAACATGGAAATCGGCATGATCACGCCCCCGGTGGGACTCAACCTGTTCGTCACCAGCGGCATTACCGGCATGAGTCTGGTAGAGGTCATCTGGGCGGCGCTGCCGTGGCTGATGGTTCTGCTCACATTCCTGGTGATGGTCACCTATATTCCACAAATCAGCCTGTTTCTGCCGCAACTGCTGTTCGATTGATGCGCCTTGCTGGCGCACAGTCGAAACATGCACCGCACTACGGAGAGCCCCTATGGATACGACCAATCTATACAGACACCTGATCGAAAGCGCGGGCGAGGACATCACCCGCGACGGTTTGCTGAAGACCCCCGAGCGTGCCGCCGCCGCATTCAAGTTCCTGACGCAGGGATACACGCAATCGCTGGACGACGTGCTCAACGAGGCGGTGTTCGATTCGGACAACAATGAAATGGTCATCGTCAAGGACATCGAACTGTATTCGATGTGCGAGCATCATCTGCTGCCGTTTGTCGGCAAGGCACACGTGGCGTATCTGCCGCAAGGCAAGGTGATCGGCCTGTCCAAGATCGCGCGTATCACCGACATGTTCGCGCGCCGGCTGCAGATCCAGGAGCAGCTCACCACCCAGATTGCAGAAGCGATCCAGACCGCAACAGGCGCAGCAGGCGTCGGCGTCGTGATCGAAGCCCAACACTTCTGCATGATGATGCGCGGGGTGCAAAAACAGAATTCATGGACCATCACTTCGATGATGCTTGGTGCCTTTCAGGACAACGACCGCACCCGGCAAGAGTTCCTGCAGTTGATCGCCAAGCATCACTAGAACCTCCCCATGGAAAGATTCATCCGGACTGGCTAGTCGCATGTCTCAAAATGGCGCCGAGCACTCGAACGCTAGCGTGGCGCCTGTCACCGGATGCACGAAACGCAGTGATCGGGCATGAAGCAACAGACGCGAAGCCTGGGCTTGAACCTCCGGCGGCGCGTACAGGGCATCCCCCAGAATCGGGTGGCCCAGTTCACGCAAGTGGACACGAAGCTGGTGTGAGCGGCCCGTCACGGGTTCGAGTTCGAGCCGGGTGCTGGGTCCGGTTGTGTCGTGCGCCAGCACGCGCCATCGCGTGACACTGGGTTTGCCGGTTTGATGGTCGATCCTTCGCAAAGGGCGGTTCGGCCAGTCGGCGAGGATGGGCAGGTCGATCACGCCCCATTCTTCCTCCGGTGCTTCGAGCCGGCCGGCCACCACAGCCAGGTACCGCTTGCTGACTTCGCGCGCGGCGAAGGCCTTGCTTAGGACGCGCTGCGCAGTCGGGCCGCGCGCCATCACCATCAGTCCGGAAGTCGCCATGTCCAGGCGATGCACGACCAGGGCATCAGGGTAGGCGGCCTGCACCCGTGCGCTCAGGCAATCCTGCTTGTCCGCGCCGCGCCCCGGAACCGCCAGCAGCCGGTTCGGCTTGTCGAGCACCACCAGGGTGTCGTCGACGTATAGCGGCTTGATAAAGGCAGTGTCGGAAGGCATGAGCGTTGTCGCGCGCGCAGGCCGATCCACGACTGGATCACGGACTGGCGCCAGAAGTCGCCATGATAGTCACGATACCGGCCCGACTCTAGCCAATTACGCCAGACCGTTCTATCGTTTACGCAAGGGACAGTTCCCCGTACGCCCCCCGCCCTCAGGAGCCCGCTCATGATTCTCGGATTACGCACGGCCATTTACCCGGCGCCCGATCTTGCTGCCGCCACGCGCTGGTACACCGAGGTCCTGGGCCTGCCGCCCTATTTCAACGAGCCGTTTTATGTGGGCTTTGCGGTCGGCGGATTCGAGCTGGGCTTGCTGCCGAGTGCCCGGCCGGGCATCTCCGGGCCGCAACCGCTCTGGGGCGTGTCGAATATCGAAGCGGAGTTTGCGCGCCTGATCGAGCTGGGCGCGTCGGAAATAGAGCCCGTGACTGCAGTGGGGGAAGGAATCAAGGTGGCGGCGGTGCAGGATCCGTTCGGCAACCGGTTCGGTCTCATCGAAAACCCGCTGTTCGACCCTAAAGCAGTGCGGTAAAGCATGCATCAGGCGTCCTGAATGAGCAGGGGCGCCGTGAGGCGCCCCTGCTCATTCAGTCAGTTGAAGTTTTCCGGTCAAGCCGCGTTCTGCGCTTCCAGCAGGGCAATTCCCCACGCCACGCCAAAGCCGTTGGCATCGCTCATGACGGCGCCCAGCCCGCCCTTGCAGCTGTGGCCCGACAAGTCCATGTGCAGCCACGGCGTGTCGCCGACAAAGCGCGCCAGGAAAAGCGTGGCAAGAATGTGGTCGGCCTCGCCTTCCATGCTGCACTGTTTGACGTCTGCCACGGTTGAATCGAGATGCGTGTCGTAATCCTTGGGATACGGAAAGACGACGATGCGCTCGCCGCTGGCGGTGGCGGCGCGCGAAGCCTGATGGCCCAACGCGCTGGACGACGCGAACACGCCGGACATGCGGCTGCCGAGCGCATAGTGCATGGCGCCGGTCAGCGTGGCAAAGTCGGCGATGAGCGCGGGCTTGCCCTTGGCTGCCAGCGTCAGTGTGTCGGCCAGCACCATGCGCCCTTCGGCGTCGGTGTGGACGATTTCGATGGTGGTGCCGTTAAGCGCCTTGACCACTTCGTTCTGCTTGTAGGCCTGCGGGCTGATGTGGTTTTCGGCCAGCGCGACCCAGCCTTCCAGCGCAACGGGCAGCTTCATCTTCGTTGCGGCGGCCAGGATGCCGAGCACCACCGCCGAGCCGTTCATGTCTTCGTGCATGCCCTGCATGAATTTGGCAGGCTTGAGGTTGTGGCCGCCGGTATCGAAGCAGATCCCCTTGCCGACGAACGCGACGGGCTTGGCTTTGCCTTTGCTGGCTTTGCCCTTGTAGCTGATGCGCACGATGGCCGCATCCCTGGCCGGCGAACCCTGCGCCACCGCGCAGAATGCTCCGGCGCCCATTTTCTTCAGCTTGTCGTAGCTGTATTCCTCGACCGTCCAGCCGTATTGCTTGGCCAGCGCCTTGATGCGCTTGCGGTAGACGCCGGGGGTCAACTCGTCCGGCCCCTGCACCGTCAGGCTGCGGGTGAGCAGGTTACCTTCGGCCAGCGCCTTGACGCGGGCAAAGCGGTCGGCGGAGGTGTGGCCAAACAGCTGCACGGATTTAAGGGCCGCATCGCGCTCGGTTTTTCTCGACGGCAGCGCCACGGCGTTGACCAGCGCAGCGTACACCGCCGCGTCCGCGGCGCGCGCCTTGAATGCGTCCTCGCCAAACACCGCCAGCGTCAATGATTTGGGGTGTTCGGCCATCAGTTGCGTCAATGCCTTGCGCACCAGCTCATGCGTCTCGAAGGTGCTGGCATCGGGCTTGAGCATGGCAACCACCGCCAGCGTCCCGCCTGGCAGCTGAACGGCAACCGGTGTTTTGCCCAGTGCATCGACTTTCAGCGCACGCCGCTTCATCACGGCCTTGAGCTCTGCGCTGCCCGGGACCTCAGGCAGGGTCTTGGATTCAGGCAACAGCACCAGCGCATGGCCGGCGGTTCCCAGCGATTCGACGGTAATTTCCTGTTTGTTTTCAGTGAGTTTAGGCAGCATTCGAATTCCTTCTGGATGGCGTCATTCTTGATGGTTGGCAGGGTTTCCCGGATAATCCGGCTTTTGCTGATTTTCTCGGCAATTTTTTCCAGCGCGGCTATTTTTTGGCCAGCGCGTTCAGCGCCCCATCCGACAAGGGTAACCGAATGAAGATTGAAGACAAGAAACGTGTTCTGCGCGAAATGGTGTTGCACCGCCGTTTTGAGGAGCGCTGCTACCAGGCCTATATCGAACGCAAGATCGGCGGCTTCCTCCACCTCTATCCCGGCCAGGAAGCCTGCTGCAACGGCGTTATGGAAGCGGCGCGCCCCGGCCACGATTACGTGATCACCGGCTACCGCGACCACGTCCACGCGATCAAGTGCGGCGCCGACCCGAAAGAAGTGATGGCCGAGCTGTATGGCAAGGAAACCGGTTCGTCCAAGGGCCGCGGCGGCTCGATGCACATCTTCGACGCCGACAAGCGCTTCATGGGCGGCTACGCACTGGTCGGCGGCCCTTTCCCGCTCGCAGCCGGCATCGCCAAGGCGATCCAGCTCAAGGGCGGCGACGAGATCGCCATCTGCTTCCTCGGCGACGCCGCCAACAACCAGGGCGTGTTCCACGAGACGCTGAACATGGCCGCGCTGTGGAAACTGCCGGTGTTGTTCGTGTGTGAAAACAACCTGTACGGCATCGGCACCTCGATCGAGCGTTCCACCGCCGTGATCCATCAGCACAAGCGCGTCGCCGGCTACAACATCCCGGCCGCCGAATGCGATGGCCAGGATATCGAGATCGTCTACGAGCACGCCCGCAAGGCAGTCGACCACGTGCGTTCCGGCAACGGCCCCTTCTTCCTGGAACTGATGACCTACCGCTATCGCGGCCACTCGATGTCCGATTCGCGCGGCTATCGCTCTCGCGAAGAAGAAGAACTGTGGAAGCAGCGCGACCCCATCTTCATCCTGCGCGACCGCCTCATCAAGGCCGGCGAGCTGACGATGGAAGCCTTCGAAACGATGGAAAAAGAAACCGACGCCTACATCGAAAACGAAGTGATCAAGTTCTCCGAAGAGTCGCCCGAACCGCGTGTCGAAGACCTTGAAAAATACGTTTTCGCCGATCGCGAAACCCAACTCCCCTGGATCACGGGCAAGGCCGCTTAAGGCCAGTGGCGCTGACGCGACACGGAAACTAAAGGAATAGCATGGCAAACATCATGTACTGGGAAGCGATCCAACGTGCCCACGACGAAGAAATGGCCCGCGACCCGCTGGTCATCTGCATGGGCGAAGACATCGGCGTGGCCGGCGGCACCTACAAGGCCACCAAGGGCCTGTACGAAAAATACGGCCCGCATCGCGTGATGGATACGCCGATTTCGGAAGGCGGCTTCACCGGTCTGGGGATCGGCGCCTCCTTCCTCGGCGTGCGTCCCGTCATCGAAATCATGTCGGTCAACTTTGCCTGGCTGGCGATGGACCAGATGTTCAACTCCGCCGCCAAGGTGCGCTACATGTCGGGCGGCCAGCTGACCGCGCCGTGCGTGTTCCGCTCCGCCGGCGGCGCCGCCCACCAGCTGGGCGCGCAGCACTCGGCACGGATGGAAAAGGTGTTCATGGGCATCGCCGGTCTGCGCGTGGTGACGCCATCCAACCCCAAGCAGGCATACGGCCTGCTGAAATCGGCGATCCGCAGCGACGATCCGGTGTTCATCAACGAGCACGAGCTCATGTACAACATGAAGGGAGACGTGCCGGATGCCGAGTATTTCCACCCGCTGGAAGGCTCGGACATCGCGCGCTCCGGTACCGATGTCACCCTGTTCGGCTACAACATTTCGGTGCACTGGTGCCTGAAAGCCGCCGAAATCCTCGACAAGCAATACGGCATTTCGGCGGAAGTGGTCGACCTCTATTCGCTCTCGCCGCTGGACCGCGCTGGCATCAAGGCATCGGTCAGCAAGACCCACCGCGCCGTCATCGCCGAAGAAGACGAAGCGCCGGTTGGCGTCGGCTCCGAAGTCATCGCCATCATCAACGAGGAATGCTTCTTCGAACTGGACGCCGCTCCGGTGCGCGTCCATTCGGCACTGGTGCCGCAACCCTACAACCACACGCTGGAAAAAGCGGCGATTCCCGATCACGAGGATGTGGTGAAAGCGGTTCTGAAACTGTTCGGTAAAGCGTAAACCCTTTTTTCCGCGAAGGACGCGAAGTGGCGCGAAGGAAAATGTCTTCCCGCTTTGCATGCTTCGCGTTTGTTCGCGTCTTCCGCGGATGAAAGTTATTCAGGAATAATCATGTCCCATCATTACGCCATCACGATGCCGCAACTCTCGGACACCATGACCGAGGGTGTGGTCGTCACCTGGGAAAAGCAGCCCGGCGACAAGGTCGAGCGCGGCGATATCGTCGCCACGGTCGAGACCGACAAGGCCATCATGGACGTCGAAGTCTTCAAGGCAGGCTATCTGGCCGGCCCGCTCGCCGATGTCGGCGCGACGATTCCCGTTGGCAGCGCGCTCGGCTATATCACCGACACCGCAGGCGACATGGCGATTGCCGTGGACGAAGTGGTGGAAGAACAGGCGCAGACGGAAATGATTCCGCACCACGCCGGCACGCCAATCGTGATGCCGCAGCTGTCCGACACCATGACCGAAGGCGTGGTCGTCACCTGGGAAAAGAGCCCCGGCGACAGCATCAAGCGCGGCGACATCGTCGCCACGGTCGAGACCGACAAGGCCATCATGGACGTCGAGGTCTTCCAGGAAGGCTTCATGTCCGGCCCGATCGCCGACATCGGCAGCGTGGTCGAAGTCGGACACCCGATGGGCTTCATCGTCAACGACGCCGCCAAGGTGAATGACACCGGCGTGACCATCGGCGCGGACCACAAGGTCAAGGAATCGCACCACGTTGCCGCACCGGCTGCCGACAGGCCCGCCAACCTCCCCACGCCCAAGCCCACGCCCAAGCCCATCTCGGCCAGCGGCAACGTGCCGCCCGTCGCCCGCCCGCAGGACCGCCAGGCGAGCCCGTATGCGCGCAAGGTCGCGGCCCAGCTGGGGGTCAACCTGACCGGGCTGGCCGGCACCGGCCCTGCCGGCGTGATCGTCGCCGCCGACGTGGCGCGCGCGCGGCCGTCGATGCAGCAGGTCGCGCATTCGCTGCCGCAGGTCGACGTGCCCGGCCAGGGCCGCGCCATGACGTCGATGGAAAAAGCCGTGAGCCACGCGATGACCGCCTCGCTCACGCTGCCGACCTTCAACGTCACGACCAACATCGACACTTCCGCCCTGACCGCCGCCGCCAAGGCCAAGAAAGTCTCGGTGACGGTGGCCATCGCCAAGGCCTGCTCGGTGGCGATGGAAAAATTCCCGCGCATGAACTGGGCGTATCAGCCGGTCGACAAGCTGGTCGAGCGCGCCAACCACGACTTCGGCGTGGCGGTCATGTCGAACGACGGCGGCCTGGTGGTGCCGATCCTGCATGACATCGAGACCCAATCGCTGGAAACGCTGCAGGCCGACTGGGTCGGGCTGGTCGAGCGTGCCCGTGTGCGCAAGCTGGCGCCGTCCGAATACGCCAACCCCACGTTCACCATTTCCAACATGGGCATGCTGGGCGTGTCGCACTTCACCGCGATCCCCACGCCCGGCATCGCCGCGATTCTGGCGATTGCCGCCAACGGCCCGCAAGGCACACCGTTCACCATCACCGGTGACCATCGCGTGCTCAACGGCGCCGACGTGGCGCTGTACCTGGCCACGCTCAAGCAAATCATCGAGGCTCCCGCAGCCTGGATGGGCGCGGGTGGCGCGGTGGCGGCAGCCGTCGCGGCGCCTGCGGCCACCAGCGCGCCCGTCTCGCCCATCCCCGAGGGCAACTGGGACATTCCCGTGGTGGTGGTCGGCGGCGGCCCCGGCGGCGAGGACTGCGCGCGCGACCTGGCCGACCATGGCGTCCGTGTCATGATGGTCAACAACGAGCCCTTCCCCGGCGGCGAATGCCTGTGGCGCGGCTGCATCCCGTCCAAGGCCTGGCGTGCCGCCGCGGACAGCATTCGCAACCGCGCGCACGATGCCGAGATGGGCGTCGACGGCACCGACGCGCCCAAGCTCAACTGGGCACAGGTCGAAAAACATCGCCGCTGGGTGCAGACCAGCCGCGGCGAAATGGCGCTCAAGGCCGACAAGGGCATGAAGATCGACGTGCGCGAAGGCTTCGGCGAATTCGTCGACGCCCACACGCTGAAGATCACCCCGGTCGAAGGCGAGCCCTACACCGTCACGTTCGGCGCGGCAGTCATCGCCACCGGCGCCCCCGCCTTCGTGCCGCCGATTCCCGGCGCGCGCGAAAACCTGGCGAACGGCGGCGTGGTCACTTCCGACACCATCTGGAACCTCGCCAGCCCGCCAAAGAAACTCGGCATCGTCGGCGGCGGCGTCATCGGCGTCGAAATGGCGCAGATCTTCCGCGACTTCGGCACCGAGGTGCTGATGCTCGAACGCAACGAGCGCATCCTCGGCGAAATCGAAGACGAGATCGCCAAGACGCTGATCGCGTCGCTGGAGAAGGAAATCACCGTGGTGACGAATGCCGCCATCCACGAAGCCGGCGGCAAGCCCGGCGCGATGAAGCTGCGTTATGCAAATAAAGAGGGGGTCGAATCCACCTTCGACTGCGATATCGTCCTGATGGCCACCGGCAAGCGCCCCGACACCAGCAAGCTGAATCTCGACAAGGTCGGCGTCGAACTCGACGGCGCCGCGATCAAGGTCAACACCCGCGGTCAGACCAGCGCCCCGCACATCTACGCGGTCGGCGACGTCATCGGCGGCTTCATGCTCGCCCACACCGCCGCCACACAAGGCCGCGTTGCCGCCGACAACCTGCTCGGCCACGCCAGCGAATACGACCAGGACAAGGACTGCGGCGTCACCTTCTCGCGCCCGCAGGCTGGCTTTGTCGGATTAAGCGTTGCGCAGGCCAAGGCCAAGGGCATCGATGCCGTCGAAGCCAAGATGCCGATGAGCATCGACGCCAAGGCCATGATCACCGGCGAAACCGACGGCATGATCAAACTCGTCGCCGACAAGGCCACAGGGCGAATCATCGGCGTGCATTACCTCGCCGACCACACCGACACCCTGATCGGTATCGGCGTCATGATGGTGGCGGGCGAGATGACCCTGACCCAGGTCGCCAAGGCCATCTTCCCGCACCCCACCCAAACCGAATTGTTCGGCGAACTGGCGCGGCGCTTGTTGAACCGGCTGCGGCGGACGGCGAAGAAGTAAGTTTCAGGAAGCACCAACACCAAGGGCCGCATTTGCGGCCCTTGGTGTTCCTGATCGACTGTTTGAACAAATGCCCGCGCATTCCCCCTGCTAGGCGAGTTTCGAGCCAGCAGGCGGGTCAAGCGGGCGGTCTGATTTTTGGGTGCTTCTTGCGCGCGTGTTCTTCTGTCCCTTGCGCGTCGACATAAGCTCGAACCGTATCAAGCGTGGCACCGCCGACGCTGCCGACGTAATACGCACGGTGCCAGAACA
>JAWOJD010000111.1:0-17130 GCA_046484355.1 Thiobacillus sp. | reverse complement strand
GATTGTTCGCTGGTCGAAGGTCTCCGCCCAGGTGGCGGCCGACAGGGCGACAGCAGGGCTGTTTGTCTGTGTGGTAATCACCGGCTGCTGAATGAAGGTTGGCTGGTCTTGCGCGGTCTGAGTTCAGGCACCCGGATGGGTCGGCGGGTTTTGCGACTTCACCACGCTCATCGCCCCCGCAATCAGCGAGCTGATGTCGGCCATGTTCGAGGGCACGATCAGGGTGTTGCCGGCCTTGGCGATGCCGGAAAAGGCTTCGACGTATTTTTCGGCCACTTTCAGGTTCACGGCGTGGATGCCGCCGGGCATTTCGATGGCCTGGGCGACGCGGGCAATGGCCTGGGCGTTGGCCGCCGCAATCGCCTTGATCGCCTCGGCCTCACCCTCGGCGACGTTGATGGCCGCCTGTTTTTCGCCTTCGGATTCCTGAATCGCTGCATTGCGCGCGCCGGTCGCGATGTTGATCTGCTCCTGCATGCGGCCTTCGGACGACGCAATCAGCGCGCGCTTTTCGCGCTCGGCGGTGATCTGCCGCTGCATGGCGTGAAGAATTTCTTTGGGCGGCGTCAGGTCCTTAATTTCGTAGCGCAGCACCTTGACGCCCCAGTTGGTGGAGGCTTCATTGAGCGCCAGCACCACGCCGCGGTTGATTTCCTCACGCTCCTCGAAGGTGCGGTCCATTTCCATGCGGCCGATCATCGAACGCAGGGTGGTCTGCGCCAGTTGCGAAATGGCATCGATGTAGTTGCTCGATCCGTAGGACGCCATCTTGGGATCGGTGACCTGGAAATAGAGGATGCCATCGACCGCCAACTGGGTGTTGTCGCGCGTGATGCAGACCTGGCTCGGCACGTCAAGCGGGATTTCTTTCAGCGAATGCTTGTAGGCGACGGCGTCGATGAACGGAATCACCAGGTTGAGGCCGGGCCCGAGCACGGCGTGAAATTTCCCCAGGCGCTCGACCACCCAGGCGTTTTGCTGCGGCACCACGCGCACGCCCTTGGCGACGACGATCGCGATAACGATGAGTATGACCAGTGCGACGATGTCCATCTGTTTCTTCCCCTTGTTTAATTTCCCAGAACCAGTGTATTGCCCTTGATGGCGCGAATGATCAGCGGACGCGAGCTATCCACGTCAACCGACTCGGCTTCGGCGTCCCACAACGCGCCGCGATAATTCACCTGGCCACGGCCATCCTGCCAGGACTCAACCCTGACGTGCTGGCCCAGATCCATATCCTGAACGGTGGACTCCGGATGCTTGGTCGTCCGTTTCCAGTGCCGCAACGCCAGGGTGCCGAGCACGGCGATGAGGCCTGCAGTCAGCAGCTGCACCACAAAATCCGCGCCCAGCCAGGCCGCCACCCCCGCCGCCGCCGCCGCGACGCCATACACCAACAGATAAAACGTGCCGCTGGTGAGCTCTACCCCCACCAGCACGGCCGCCACGATCCACCACACAAAATACGCCTGCATCTTATCTCCTCACAATCACGGGCCGATTCGACAGTTCGTTGGGATTATGTCCCACCGGCGGAAAGTGCGCTGTCAGCAGCGCACTGACTTGCCGGATGCCGTCCAGTGCGCCGCGCTCGAACTCACCCTGCCTGAAAGCGGCTTCCATCGTCTGCGCCACCGCTTCCCACGCGGACGGATCCACCCGCGCGGCGATGCCGCGATCAGCGACGATTTCAATGTCATGGTCGGCCAGCAGCAGATAAATCAGCACGCCGCTGTTGTGCTCGGTATCCCATACCCGCAAATTGCTGAACACCTCGATCGCGCGTTCGCGACCGCTCATGCCGCGCCACACCCAGAGGCCAGCGAGGCTGTTTTCGATGGCGAAACGGATTTCGCCGTGATGGTGGACTTCACTCGCGCGGATCGCGGCCTCGATCGCGTTGAGCGTGGTCTGCGGAAACGCGCGCCGCCACGCCCACGGCGGGATGAATAGGTGCCTGATCCAGCGCTTGATATTTACCATGAGCCTGACGCGCCTCCCCCGCCAAAACCACCGCCGCCGCCGCCCCAGGAACCGCCGCCACCGAATCCCCCGCCGCCACCGCTGGACCAGCCACCGCCGTGCCGGAATCCCGAGGCCACGCCGGCAAACACGAACACGGCAATAATCAGCAGCAAGGGCGTGAACCCCAACAGCATTGCGCCCACCGCCCCGCTGCCCAGCGCAGCAATCCCGCCGGCGGCCGGGCGGTTCATCATCGTGGAGAGCAGCCAACCCGCGACCAGGCCGCCGATGATGAGGAAGACGAACGGGCCTTCACCCTCGCCGGTGCTTGCAGCACTGGGCGGCGGCAGCGGCTCGCCTTCGATCAGCTTCATCAGCTGCTGCACCCCGGCCTCGATGCCGCTGTAATAGTCCCCCGCCTTGAAGTACGGCGTGATGGTTTCGGCGATGACCCGCTTGGCCACCGCATCGGGAATCACCCCTTCCAGGCCGTAACCCACTTCGATGCGCAATTTCCGGTCGTCCTTGGCGACGATCAGGATCACGCCGTCGTCGATTTTCTGGCGGCCGACTTTCCATTTCTCTGCCACCCGAATGCCGAATTGCGCGATGTCCTCGGGCTGCGTGGTGGGAACAAGGAGTACCGCAATCTGGCTGCCCTTTTTCGCTTCGAATGCAGCCAGTTCATTTTCGAGCGTGGCGGCTTGCCCGGCGCTCAACGTGGCTGTCAGGTCGGTGACCCGGCGCGACACCTCCGGCACCGCAACCTGGGCCCAGGCGGTTAGCGCAACAAACGCAAGCACCAGACCGAACGCAAAACGCCCTGCCAGGGGTGTCCGACGTTTTACGGGCATAAGCCCATAAACGTTCGCATGCGTCCGCAACAGTCTGGCCACCCGGATATCAGCCGCCGGAAGGGGCGCTTGCCGGCGCCGGTGCGGGCGCGCCGAAATCGACCTTGGGCGGCGTGGCAATCGCCTTTTCGTTTTCCACCGTGAAACTGGGCTTGGTTTTGTAACCGAACAGCATCGCCGTCAGGTTGGACGGAAAGGAACGCACCGTAATGTTGTAGGTTTTCACCGCTTCGATATAGCGGTTGCGCGCCACCGTGATGCGGTTTTCGGTGCCTTCGAGCTGCGCCTGCAGATCGCGGAACAGGCCGTCCGCCTTGAGCTGCGGGTAGTTTTCCGCCACCAGCAGCAGCCGCGAGATCGCGCCGGTCAGTTCGCCCTGCGCGGCGATGAATTTCTGGAATGCGGCCTCATCGTTGACCAGTTCGGGCGTCGCCTGGATCGCGCCCACGCGGGCCCGCGCCTCGGTCACCGAGGTGAAGACATCCTTCTCGTGCGCCGCGTAGCCCTTCACCACGTTGACCAGATTCGGCACCAGGTCGGCGCGACGCTGATACTGGTTCAGCACCTCGGCCCAGGTGGCCTTGATCGCTTCATCCGTCGTCTGAAACGTGTTGTAGCCGCAACCGGACAAGGTCAAAGCCATCCATCCTGCAACGATCCATTTGAACATCGTCATCCCCCGTATTGATAGTTGAATGGGGCAAGTCTACGCCACGCCCCAGGTGGCGAACAGCGGGTCGGACTCGCTGAGCGAATTGGCGTAGCGGTCGTCCCTGGGGCGCTTGAGCCCGCGTTCGACATAGGTTTCCACTTTCTTGAAGCCCGCCTGCTTGATCAGCGTGCCCACCCAGGCCATCCGCTCCATCGGATGCAGCTGGGTCCACAGCTTGATCACCTTGGGCGGAAAATAGCGATGCGACAAGGTCACCACGAACATGCCGCCCGGCTTTAACACCCGTCTGGCCTCGGCGACGATCTTGTGCGGCTGCCTCAGGTATTCGAACGACACCGTGCAGACCACCGCGTCGAAGCTGGCGTCGGCAAACGGCAATGTCGGATCGGCATTGAGATCGTGCACGACGCGCTCGGCGAGTTGCGGGTTGTCGGCGAGTTCCTCAGCGTTCAGGCCCAAGCCGGCGGCCGACGCCACCGTATCGGGCAAGTGCGAACGCCAGCCCGCCATCAGGTCGAGCACCCGCGCGTTTTCCGGCAGCACCGTACGATACAGCGCCTGGATCCGGCGGGCGCACACGGCATCGACGTGCGTGACCTTCCTCGGCTGAGCATAGAACTCGGGGTCGGGTGTCATGTCCTCGCATTCGAACGCATCCGGCCCTTCAAAGTCGGTCGGCGTCTGCATCTGGACATCCATGCCGCTCCATTCCAGCAGTTGCTCCACCTTGCCGACCGGCTCGGTCGAGACATCGCTCTTGCCGCTGTCGATACTGAAAATGCGGCCCTGCAGCGGATGGCTGAAATTCGCGACAAAAGAGTCCGCGCCCAGCTTCATCACACGGAACATCGGAGCGGGGACATCGTCCGCGTGCAGCAATTGCGAAGGATAAAAACGGCCCAGTTTGAGCGGCGCGATGTCGCTGCGAAACACTTCATTCGGCACTTCATGTTCGAGTTTTGGCCCCACGTCGACCTGCGCGTCCACCGGCGGGGTGTCGCCCGGCATCCATATCACCACCTGATGGCGGCCCAGATCGGAAAAATAGTTGACGCGAAAACGCAATGCGGCGTGTAGAAGTTTCATGAATCAGCGGGTCCCAAGAACAAAATAATTTTCCGCGAAGGACGCGAAGAAGCGCGAAATGAAAACCTGAGGCATTGCTTTGGTTTGCTTCGCGCTTCTTCGCGTCCTTCGCGGATAGAACAAAAACAGTCACGCACCCTGCATCGTCCGCCGCGCCAGGCACAGGTCTTCCCACGCGCGCGCCTTGTCGGGCAGGTTGCGCAGCAGATAGGCCGGGTGATACGTCACCACCAGCGGCACGCCCTGAAACTGGTGCACCCGGCCACGCAGGCGACCAACTGCCTCGTCGGTGTCGAGCAGGTGTTGCGCGGCAACGCGCCCCAGCGCAAGGATGATTTTCGGCTGGATCAGCTCGATCTGCGCCAGCAGGTAGGGGCGGCATGCGGCCAGCTCGTCCGGCTCGGGATTGCGGTTGCCGGGTGGGCGCGATTTCAGCATATTGGCAATGTAGACGTTGTCGCCGCGCTTCAGTTCGATCGCCGCCAGCATGGCGTCGAGCAGCTTGCCGGCCTGGCCGACGAAGGGTTCGCCCTGTGCGTCTTCGTCGGCGCCCGGCGCTTCGCCGATGATCAGCCAGTCGGCGTTGCGGTCGCCCACGCCGAGCACGCCCTGGGTGCGCGTAGCGGACAGCTTGCAGGCAGTGCAGTGGGCGACCGCATCGGCAAGCTGCTCCCAGGTGGTGGCGGGGCCGGGATGAGGTGCGGTCGGCTCAGCGGGGGACTCGCGCAGCCGCCACACCGGGCCGATGCCGAGCTCGGTGAAGACATCGTCGCGGGTCAGCATGTCAGGTCACGCTTCATGACAAGCGCATCCTCGCGCCCTTTACGCGACGGATAATAGCCACGCCGCACCGCAAGATCGACAAAACCGCTGCGGTGATACAGGCCGATTGCGGCCGTGTTCGACGTGCGCACTTCGAGAAACAGGGTGGCCGCCATGTGATTCCGGGCGCTCGCCATGCAGTGGTCAAGCAGATCGCGCCCCAGGCCGTGGCGGCGCCAGATCGGCGCGATGGTGAGATTGAGCAGATGCGCTTCGCCGGCTTCCGCCATCATGACGTAATACCCGATCACCTCGCCCTCGGCTTCGCGCACCCACATGCTGTAACCGGCGCTGAGCGAATCGCTGAAATTGCGCTCCGTCCATGGATGCTCGTAACTCGCCAGTTCGATCCGGTGGATGCGCGGCAGGTCGGCTTCGAGCATCGGCCGCAGCCGGTGGGCGATTTCAAATACGGCGCTCATGCGAATTTCCTGGCGCGGCGTTCATCCACCGTCAGCGCCACCTTGTCGCGCAGGTAAATCGGCGCGGCCAATGCCGCGTCCATGCCATCGCCGCGTTCGAAGGCCCGGACGGCAAGCGGTGCCATCGCCGCGGCGTCGGGCATGAGGGTCTCGTCGATCCGGACCAGTTGGGCCGCCAGACGCGGCCGAAGCACCTCGCCCAGCGCGGCGAACCCATTGCCGGCCCCCACCCATTCGCCATGTTCGGGAATCGTCACCGATTCCGGCAGCGCCAGCTGCGGTTCGCTGACCACCCGCCAGCCTTCGTCCTTGCGTTGATACGCTGCCCAGTAGACCTCGGCCATGCGGGCGTCGAGCACGGTCAGCACGCGGTCCGCACCGGTCTGCTCGGCGATGGATTCCAGCGTGGACACCCCCGTCACCGGCAAATCGGCGCCAAAGGCCAGCCCCTGCGTCACCGCACAGGCAATGCGCAGGCCGGTAAACGAGCCTGGCCCGGCGCCATAGGCGATGCCGTCGAGCTGGCGCAGGCTGATCGCCGACTCGCGCAGCAGTTCATCGACCATTGGCAGCAACAGGCTGCTGTGCCGCTGTTCGGCCAGCACCCGGCGCGCCTCAATCCGGCCGTCCAGCCACAGCGCGGCCGAGCAGAATTCGGTGGAGGTATCGAGGACGAGCAATTTCATCGGCGTGATTTTACCGGGTCGCGCGATAGCTGACGCGGTAAATTGCCCCGGCCTGGTCATCCGACACCAGCAAGCTGCCATCCGGCATCACCAGCACGTCGGCCGGGCGACCCCAGGCGACCTCATTCTCAAGCCAGCCGGTGATGAAGGGTTCGTAGCTCACCGCCCGGTTGTCCTGCAGCCGCACCACGCTCACGCGATAGCCATTTTTGCGACTGCGGTTCCATGAACCGTGCTCGGCGATAAACACGGCGTTGCGGTAACGCTCGGGAAATTGCTTCCCCGTATAAAAACGCATGCCCAGGCTGGCCACATGCGCGCCGAGGTTCTGCACCGGCGGCACGAATTCGCCGCAGGGGCGGGACTGACCGAACTCGGGGTCGGCAATCGTGCCGCCATGACAATACGGATAGCCGAAATGCTGGCCGGTGCGGCTGACGCGGTTGAGTTCGTCCGGTGGCGCCTCGTCGCCCAGCCAGTCGCGGCCATTATCGGTGAACCACAGCTCGCCTGAGTCCGGCTGCCAGTCGAAGCCCACCGTATTGCGCACGCCACGCGCAACGACCTCGACCTTGCCGCTTGCCACGTCGAGCCGGGTGATCGTCGCGTAGCGGTCCGGATCGGGTTCGCAGATGTTGCACGGCGCACCCACCGGCACGTAGAGCTTGCCGTCGGGGCCGAAGGCGATGAATTTCCAGCCGTGGTGCGTGTCGCCTGGCCAAAAACTGCTGACGGTTTCGGGACGCGGCGGCCGCTTCAGATGCGATTCGATGTCGCGCAGCCGCACCACCCGGTTCACCGCCGACACATACAGATCGCCATTGCGGAACGCCACCCCCACCGGCATCTCCAGCCCGTTGGCAATGACCACTGGCTTGCGCGGCGCGGTCAGCGGCACCGCGTAGACCTTGCCCGCGCGCATGCTGCCGACAAACAGCGTGTGCTTGCCGAGCGCCATCTGGCGCGCATTCGGCACGCTGGCAAACAGCTCGACCTGAAAACCCGGTGGTAGTTTGAGACTGGCCAGCGGCAACGCCGCCCATGCGCCCTGCGCCATTGCCAGCCCCATCAGCAATACCAATCGAACCATCCGTTTCATGGCATCTCCTTCGCGTCAGGTTGCACCGGAATCAGAATGTCGAACCGCACGCGCGACCACGGATCGCGACCCTCGGCCAGCCGGTTGATGCGCGCCGCCAGCGGGTGGCCGTCATCCATGAACCGCGCCACGTCGGCATTCTCGCGGCGCGGCACGTAGCCGATCTTGTGTCCCTGCCATTCGACCCGTACCGCTTTTGCATCATGGGCATTGTCCGGTTCGCGAATCAGGATGAGCGTATCGCCCACCCGCAACTGCGGCCACAGCGCCTTGCCGGCGTGATACTGAAACCCGGCCAGCGGCGAATCCTGCAGCAGGATGTGTGCGGCGACCTGGGCCAGCAACGGCTGCGCCCATCCTCCTGCCAGACACAGCAAAAACAGATGGACTGGAAACCGCCATGACGGTGCGGCAGTCAGTTTCGGCATGGCTGGCGACAAGGCGCGCTCCCCTCCCGGCTCCCCGGTTTGAAAAGAGATTCATTTTACCGAGAACCTGACTGTCGATCCCGTCAGACGGCTTTACATTCCGGGCTGCTCATGACGGCCCCGGCTTGAGGTAGGATGGCCGTATTCTCATCCTAGGGGTCCCGACCACGTCATGCCGAGAAAATCAGCTGCAGCGACCAAACTGTTCGTTCTGGATACCAACGTGTTGATGCACGACCCCACCAGCCTGTTCCGGTTTGAAGAGCACGATGTCTACGTGCCGATCGCCACGCTGGAAGAACTCGACATGCACAAGAAAGGCATGACCGAAGTGTCGCGCAACGCCCGCCAAGCCAGCCGGTTCCTCGACGAAATGGTGAGCAAGCTCGACAGCATCGAAGAAGGCGTGCCGCTCGCGGCCCACAGCCACAATGCCGCGTCGGGCAAGCTGTTCCTGCAGACCCAGGCCATCACCGGCGACATCCCGCTGAGCCTGCCGACCAGCAAGGTCGACAACCAGATTCTTGGCGTGGTGCTGTTTCTCTCGCGCCACCATCCCAAGCGTCAGGTCATCCTGGTGTCGAAAGACATCAACATGCGCATCAAGGCGCGCACGCTGGGACTCCCCGCCGAGGACTACACCAACGACAAGGTACTGGAAGACACCGACCTGCTGTATTCCGGCCTGCGCGAACTGCCCGCCGATTTCTGGGACAGCCACGGCAAGGGGATGGAATCCTGGCAGGCCAACAGCCATACTTACTATCGCGTCAGCGGGCCGCTGGTTTCCAGCCTGCTGCCCAACGAATTCGTGTTTCAGGAAGGCCCCAACCCACTCTACGCCAAAGTGCTGAAAGTTGAGGGCAAGCAGGCGGAGATGGTCACGGTGCGCGATTTCAGCCACCACAAGAACAACGTCTGGGGCATCATGGCACGCAACCGCGAGCAGAATTTCGCGCTCAACGTGCTGATGGATCCCGACATCGATTTCGTCACCCTGCTCGGCCAGGCCGGCACGGGCAAAACCCTGCTCACCCTGGCTGCCGGCCTGGCCCAGGTGCTGGACACCAAGCTCTACAGCGAAATCATCATGACCCGCGTCACGGTGCCGGTGGGCGAGGATATCGGCTTTCTGCCCGGCACCGAGGAAGAAAAAATGACCCCCTGGATGGGTGCGCTGGAAGACAACCTGGACGTGCTGAACACCAGCGACGATGAGGCCGGCGACTGGGGACGCGCCGCGACGCAGGATCTGATCCGCAGCCGCATCAAGGTGAAGTCGCTGAATTTCATGCGCGGCCGCACCTTCCTCAACAAGTTCCTGATCATCGACGAAGCGCAAAACCTCACGCCCAAGCAGATGAAGACGCTGATCACCCGCGCTGGCCCCGGTACCAAGGTGGTGTGCCTGGGCAATATCGCGCAGATCGACACGCCCTACCTCACCGAAGGCAGTTCCGGCCTCACCTACGTGGTCGACCATTTCAAGGGCTGGCCGCACAATGGCCACGTCACGCTGCAGCGCGGCGAGCGGTCACGCCTGGCCGACTTTGCCGCCGAAGTGCTTTAATCCCCCATTCATTCCAGGAGACACACCATGCCTTTCTTGACTTCTCGACGCGGGATCATCCTCGCAATCGGCCTCACCCTGTCCCTGCCTGCGCAGGCGTTCGACTGGGGTGAGATGTTGAGGGGCGCCCTCAGCAAACCCGCCGTACAGACGGCTGCCACGGACGTCCTGAGCAACGACGACATCACCGCCGGCCTGAAGGAAGCGCTCTCACGCGGGGCCGATGCCGCCGTGGCCCAGCTTGGCCAGGTGAACGGCTTTCTAGGCAACGAAGCCATGCGAATTCCGCTGCCGGCCAGCTTGCAGAAAGCCGAAAAAACAATGCGCATGTTCGGCATGGGCAAGCAGGCCGACGAACTGGTTCTGTCGATGAACCGGGCCGCCGAAGCCGCGGTGCCGGAAGCCAGAACCCTGCTGGTCGATGCCGTCAAGACCATGTCGTTGGATGACGCCAAGGGCATTTTGAATGGCGGCAAGACCTCGGCCACCGATTTCTTCCGCAAGAAAACCGAATCCCAGCTGACCGAGCGGTTTGGCCCGATCATCAAGGCCACAACCGATAAGGTTGGCCTTGCCCAGCAATACAATCGCTTTGCCGGGATGGCTGCGCAATTCAACCTGCTCGATCCGAGCCAGGCCAAGGTTGAGGATTACGTTACCCAGCAGTCGCTCGACCGCCTCTACACCCTGATCGGTGAAAAGGAAGCCGCCATCCGCGCCAACCCGCTGCAGGCCGGCAGCGACCTGCTGAAAAAGGTATTCGGCTCCATCGTCGCCAAGTAAGCAGGATTGCCCGCTCAGGCACGCTGCCTGAGCGGGCCGAAGCGGATTCCCGTTAGCGCCCGCATGAGAACCACCATGACCATGACCATGAAATCGATCGGCCTGCTCGCTGGGTGCATGCTCGCCCTGCCCGTGCAGGCCTGGGAAGTCGGCGAATTCAAAAACGGCATGAGCGTCGCCGAAGTCGATCTGGCACTTAAGAGCTGGAAGTTCGACAAGACCATGACGGTTGGCAACGACAGCCTGCTTGCCTACGACCTGCCAGACAGCCGTGCCGGCCGCCGCTTCCTGTTCAGCTTCTGCAACGGGAAACTGGTGTCGTTCGACCAGGAGATCGAACCGTCTTTTCGCAACTTCGTCATCGTTGCGTCCAATTATTCGAACATCTACGGCAACCCGATCCAGGTCATTCCGTACACCAGCGTCATCTCCAGCGGCGAAAAGAACCTGCTGGCCATATTCTGGCGCAAGGGGGGCGACTATATCGGCCTGAAATACGTCCTGTATCCGCGCAGCGAGCAGCTTTCGATGACCTGGCAGATCAGCAACAACTGCTGGCAGGCGCCGCGTTAAGCGATGGTTGCGCAGGGGATGGCGTGCCCTCCTCCGGGGGAGGCTGCACCCATGCCCATCCTCTATTCCTTCAGACGCTGCCCCTATGCAATGCGGGCCCGAATGGCACTCCACATCAGCGACACTGCGTACGAACTACGAGAAGTCCAGCTGAAAAACAAGCCCGCCGCCCTGCTCGCGGCCTCCCCGAAAGCTAGCGTGCCCGTGCTGGCCCTGCCTGAAGGCAGGATCATCGACGAAAGCTGGGACATCATGCAATGGGCCCTCCGACAGCACGACCCGCACAACTGGCTGGGTGAAGCAGACCGCCACATTCAGGACACGTGGCCGCTGGTGGAAGAAAACGACGGCAGCTTCAAGGACGCGCTCGACCGTTACAAATATGCCGATCGCCACCCCGAGCATCCACAGGCCTATTACCGCACCCTGGGCGAATCATTCCTGCAGAAAATGGAATCCCGCCTGGAGGGCAACGGCTATCTGCTTGGCAGCACCTTGACCCTGGCCGACGCGGCGATTTTTCCCTTCATCCGGCAGTTTGCGGGAGTCGAGCCTGACTGGTTTGTCCGTTCACCTTACCCAAACGTGCGCAAGTGGATGGCAGCGCTGATTCAATCCACGCTGTTTTCAGCCATCATGGAAAAACATCCGGTATGGAATCAAGGCGACGCGCCCGTTGTGATCTGCGGGGCACGGGGCTCGCAAGGAAGCGAATTCAGTATTTCACGTTAAGAATGGACGCGGATCTCGATCCGGCATGCCATTTGATGGGCTTGTAAGTCGACCATTTCATGGTACCCGCCGTCCTGTTGACCATGCTTTCATTCACTTCGATAAAGTACTGGGCGTTGTGGTCAGACAGGTGGACCAGAAACCCGTTCACGCTATAGACATCCCTGAGCGGGGTCGGACCGACATCAATCTGGCCATCGCCTCCATTCAAGGCCCGCGTGCCCAGGAACACGGCCCGATCCCAATCCAGGCCGCGCTCCTCCCCGGCTGCACGGATCCGGGCGATCATCTCCGGGAGATTCCTGCGAGCCGTATCGATGCGGCCTGTTCCCACTTTCAGGATGAGTGCCTTCTTGCTGGAAGACATCTCGTCATTGCCGGCCAGGTAATCGCGCAACTGCCCTACACTGGGAAGAACGTCGCGACTGTATGCGTCCGCGTCGTTTCGGGCCACCGAAGTGAAAATCGCCTTGGCAAAATGATCCAGCGAGGCCCGCGTCTCGGCTTCCACCGCGCCCACGTGAGCGCTGACCATCAGGGCCAGCAGCACGGCCAGACGCCGAAGATCAATATAAAACATCACGTTATGGCCAGGCTTCAAGCTGCGAAAGTGCGAATTATCGTTTGCGACGCGATTCCGAGCAACGAATGATGGCTGCGTTGGTTTTCATGTCCAGGCAATGGCGCATGTCTCCCGATGGCAAGCGCGATGACCGATGCCGGACCGCTCTGTCCTGAGTTTTTGCCGGTGCCACTGCATAAGTGGCAGGGTCGGCAGCCACCTCCCGGTCCATCCCATCGGCCATCGCGACGCTGGCTGCACACAAAAGCGGCAGCAACACGAACCTGATTTTCAATGTGGGTCTCCTTTGAAGTTCCATCAAACCGCAGGCGCCCGACGATGTGACATCAGCGCATTTTTCATTTTTTCAATGATAGCTCAGGCTTGGCCCGCTTCGCAGTGCACAGGATCGTGTTTCCGGATCATGCCGCCCACCAGGATTTTGGCCTTGACGCCGCCATGACCACGCATCGCGTTAAAGCCTCCCGGCCCCAGCACCGCCTCCATCCGCGAACAGGGCTCACAAGCTCCTGCCACTTCCAGCACCACCTCGGTGCCGATCCGCAGCAGCAGCGGGCGGTCGCGAAACAAGGTGCGGGCAGCCAGCAGATTCAGACCTGATACCAGCAGATTGCGACGCAGCGAAGCCGGGTCGACCTGCGCCTGACCGGTCAGCGCTGCCACCGCCGGCAGATGCTCGGCCTGGATCAAGGTAACCTGGCGTGAACCGCCTGCCACGCGCCCCGCCGCCCCCTTGGCGTAATGGTCGCCCGCCAGTCCGCATGCCGCGATGGCCTCAACCTGATCCACCGACCATACTTCCTGGAGACGGCGGGGACGAAGGAAAATGGCTTCGATCCGGCCCTTGCGGGGAAACCGGCTCGCAAGCTCCCGCACATCCACTCCGTCCAGTTCGGCCACGTCAATCCTGTTCACTGCCCCGTCCCGCGTACCCGGCCCTGCCTTGCCCTCGACTCACCCCAGTCACGCCTGCTCATCAATTGATCGAATTCTGGACTGCAAGGGCTGGAATGGCGTGTGATTCAGCCGTGAATCCGTGACTGAAAAAGGTTAATCAGCCTCACTTCCTGACGTTGTCGACCACCAGGCTGTTGACGAAAAGAAGACTGGGAAAAGAACGCTTCAGCGATTTGCTGTAGAAGTCGGTCATCACCATTCCCTCGTCAAAACGGACCATGTCCCCCTTCTTGACCCCCCGCGTAGTCGTCGCCAGCCACAGGGTCTTCTTGCCCTGTGACACCTCAATGTAAGTGTAGCTAGGCACGCTCAACGTGCTGAGCACCTTGCCAGTCTGGGTCAGCGCCGGCTTGTTCATCGCTTTGGCCACTGGCGGGTGACCCGGTGGGATGGGGCCGGTCGCAAAAGCAGACGCCGAGAATATCAAGGCAAAAAGAATCGGGACGGATTTCATGGGTGGTTCCCTGACGGGACGAGACGAGAAGATTGAATCATATACGAACCCCGGCTCTGTCAGCCGCCCGAGCCGATGGCGCCCGTCAAGTGCTTGCAGCTACGTCTTCCCCGCATCGTCATCCAGCTTGCGCAGATGGGCCAGCTTCTCGGCAATCTTGCCTTCGAGTCCGCGTGGGGTAGGCTGGTAAAAGGCTTGCTCGTGCAGGTCGTCCGGAAAATACCGTTCCCCGGCGGCGTAGGCCTCGGGCTCGTCGTGGGCGTAGCGATAAGCACGGCCATAGCCGAGTTCCTTCATCAGTTTGGTCGGGGCGTTGCGCAGGTGGATGGGGACGTCGTTTGAGGGGTGGGCTTGAACAAAGGCACGCGCGGCGTTGTAGGCCAGATAGGCAGCGTTGCTCTTGGGTGCACAGGCGAGATACAGGCATGCTTCGGCCAGTGCCAGTTCGCCTTCAGGGCTGCCGAGGCGCTCGTAGGTGGCGACGGCATCGAGGGTCATGCCGAGGGCGCGCGGGTCGGCCAGACCAATATCTTCGCTGGCCATGCGGATGAGGCGGCGGCCGAGATAGCGTGGGTCGGCGCCGCCGTCGAGCATGCGCACCAGCCAGTACAGCGAGGCGTCGGGATCGCTTCCACGCACGCTCTTGTGGAGCGCGGAAATCTGATCGTAGAAGGCTTCGCCACCTTTATCGAAGCGGCGAAGCGACTGCGCGAGGGCGTTTTCAATGAAGGCTGTGTCGATTTCCGTGGCCTGCGCCGTGCGGGCGGCGGTATCGAGTTGCTCCAGCAGGTTCAGCAGCTTGCGGGCGTCGCCATCAGCGTATGAGGCGAGCATGGTCCCCACGCCTTCCATCAGTTTTAATTGTGGCAGCTCCTTGAGCGCGCGTTGCATCAACTGGCCGAGTTCATCGGGCGTGAGCGATTTCAGCACGTAGACCTGGGCGCGCGACAGCAACGCGCCGACGACTTCGAACGACGGATTCTCGGTGGTGGCACCGATGAAGGTAAAGAGGCCGGATTCGACATGCGGCAGGAAGGCATCCTGCTGCGCCTTGTTGAATCGGTGGACTTCATCGACAAACAGGATGGTGGTGCGACCGATGGACTGGTTCATGCGCGCGCGCTCGACAGCTTCGCGGATGTCCTTGACGCCGCTGAGCACGGCAGAAATGGCGATGAAGTCGGCGCCGAACGCCGCGGCAGTCAGCCGCGCCAGCGTGGTTTTGCCCACGCCCGGCGGGCCCCACAAAATCATCGAATGCAGCTTGCCCGAGTCGAACGCCAGCCGCAGCGGCTTGCCCGGGCCCAGCAGGTGGGTTTGCCCGACGACCTCGCTCAGGGTGTGCGGACGCAGGCGTTCTGCCAGCGGCGCGTGCAGGTCGGGCGCCGTCTCGGGTGCAGCCGTTGAGAACAGGTCGTCAGTCACCGATGACGTCAGCCCCTTTCGGCGGCGTGAACTTGAAGCGAGACGACGCAATGGACGGATTACGCGTAAAGCGCGAGAGCTTGAGGGTGGTGCGCTGGCCAAAGAAGTCGAACAATTCCATCTGCACCAGCACGTCGCCCTTGAAACCCATGCGAATGCGCTCGAACGTGGTGTCGCGGTTCCTGGGCGTGGCTTCGAGCCACTCCAGCCCGCCGCTCTCGCCTGCGTTTTTCAGGCTGAAATATTTTTCGATGGCATCGTCACCGGCCAGCAAGGCTGCCGGCGTGCCTGCAATCACATCGCCCAGCGGCTTGACGGTGACCTGGTCCAGGTCGGCGTCGTACAGCCACAGCTTGACGCCATCGCCGACAATGACCTGCTCATACGGCTTGGTGTAGTCCCAGCGAAACTTGCCCGGACGCGCGAACGCCATGGTGCCGCTGGCCTGCTGGGTCACGCGCCCCGATTTGTCGGCGACCGTCTGGGTAAAGTTGGCTTCGGCGGTTTTGGCGCCGCTGATAAAGGCTTTCAGGCGCTCGATGCCCCCTGCGTGGGCCATCAAGGGCAGCGCGAGCATGCAGGCCGCAATAAGATGTTTCAAGAAATTATCTCCGTAAGGTCAGGCTGTTTGTCAGGCGGTCAAAACCGGGCGGGGTTCCCTCACGTGCGGATGAACCCGAAAAAAAGCCGCCCTGCACTATATCCTAGCCGTTACGTTAAGCTGTTGATGCTCAGCCCTTAGTGGCCACAACTGGAGGACCTGCAAGTTGCAAGGCTCTTCAGGCCTTTTTCCCCCAGAAGCTTGACGTTTTCCTGGGCGCTTCGTTAGTTAGCTTCCGCAAACAGGCGTTCGACGGTTTGCATAGGTAGAAAAAGTCGCATTGGGAGTGATTGCAAGGGAATAAAGCCAAAATGTTCGTAGAAAGCCTTGGCCTCAATGTCCTTGGCGTCCACCAAAACGGCCATGGCGCCAATTTCCCCTACGGCATGCCAACTACGCCTCAGTGCGTCCATCAAGAGAAACTCGCCTTGGCCGCGGCCCTTTAGACTGAGGTCTACCGCTAAACGGCCTAACAAGATGACCGGCATATAGGGGTAGCGCGGTAGTTTCTTGACGAGGTCCGAAGGCAGGTCGTGCAGGTCTACGGCAGAAGATGACAGCGTATAGTAGCCCAGTACTTTCTTTGAGGGCGGTGCCACTAGGACGAATGGCGCAGCGACGTGCTTTTCGGCATCCTGCCTGGCCTGGTGTTGGATGTACCGATCCAGAGCCTCCTTGCCACACGTAAACTCAGTACGGATGTGAGTCTTTGTTAATGCCTCAATATGGAATGCCTTGGCTGGTGAAGGCAATCACAGCCCCGTCTTTTCGCGATAGGCCTTAGCAGCTTTGGCAAGGCGCGCCGGAGGCACGGGGGGCTTGAGTAGGGCCGTGACAAAAGCAACTCGATCTGCCTTGGAGAGGCGAATGGTCTCGTGCTCCTGGATAACCCTCGTAGCTGTCTCTTGCGCGCTTGATACAAGAAAATCGCTCAGGGAACGACCAAGTATTGCGGCGGCTCGCTGCAATAGCGTTTTCTGCTCATTAGTGACTCGAGCTTCCAGCCTGGCGGCACGTGTGCCCTTGACAGGCACTTCATCATCCAGCGATTCTGCATTAGTGGTAAACATGATAGAAACCTCCTCCCATTCCATGCGGGCTCAATTAAGTGTACGGTAAACAGCCGTACATTGCAAGCGCGAGGCCTAGTGTAGGCATATCGCTTGCGCCACCCAGGGCGGCCGCCGTCGGCGGATACCGGCTATTTCATTGGAGAAGATTTTTTCATGAAGCCTCCCGCCGCTAAAGCCCGTTCGGTCTTGTAGCGGGGGTTTCCGGGGTCACAGACCAGAGCGCCTGGGTGTTTCCACCCAGGCGACTTACCGCGATCTCACCCGGCGTGGGCCGCGTTTCCGCAGCCGGTTCGGAGCCTTCCGCCCCTACCTTTTTCCTTGTAATTCCGCACCGCTTCTTT
>JAWOJD010000050.1:0-33024 GCA_046484355.1 Thiobacillus sp. | reverse complement strand
GATCATGCTACGCTGGGTTTCACCTACACGCTGGCATCGGGCAATGAGTTGACCATGGCCTACATGCATGCATTCAAGAACGATGTGTCCGGAACCTCAATATTGCCCGCCTTTATGATGATGGCCCCGGCAGGGACTGAAACAATTGATATGTATCAAAACTCGCTGGGTATCCAGTACAGCTGGAAGATGTAATTTTCAGCAGCAGTCAGTCTGATCAAAAGCCGGGGTCAAATGACCCCGGCTTTTTTGGTGCGCCCGGCACGGGCGCACTCTTGGAGGTGAAAGTCCTTCCGTAAGTTGATCGCAGCGAACGAAGCGAAGCGCAACTGCATGAGGGTGACCGAGTGTGGGGAGGAAGCGTGGAGCGAAGCTGCGAGCCGATGAACAAGAACCGGATAGAAGGCGTTGCCGAGCAGGGTGAGCGGGCCAAATTCCGCGAAGCTCTCGTGATCAAGGCGAGGCGGCGTAGATCCGGCGGTTGTGCAGTGAAGGCGTGCGTTCTTACCCGGGGAGATCTCGCCTCATGGCTGAAAGGCCGACGCCGCAAGGCGGAGCGAGAAGTCAGCATAGGCCATAGTAGCTGCCTGTTCGGGGCGAAGGGCCGAAGGAGTAGGAGAGGAAGCACGTTGGTTATCGACAACGGACTGTCTCAGATGTTCGCGCAAGCGAAGCTCGCCGATCTGGAGAATAGGGTGAAGCCCGACTCCCCACGGCAGCGAGGAACCGGCGTCGCCGAATCGGCATCATGCAACCTTGGGCATCGGGCCGGGTGCAACACAAACCCGATGACCTCAACTACTCCAACCGCCCGGTGCGGATCCGCATGCCGGGTGGTGTGGGAGGGGCTCGGTCAGGTATCCTGACCGCCCCTATCCCAATTTTAAGCCGCAGGGGGCAGCACACATACTCACGGAGCCTTTGAAATGACCGGTACCCGAACTGACGACACCCGCATCGAGCAAAGCGGCGAACTGCTTGCCCCGATGCAGGTCATCCGCGAACTGCGCGCCACCGAATCGGTGCTGGCCCATGTGGCGGGGGCGCGAAGCGCCATTCACGACGTCTTGCGCGGCGCGGATGATCGCCTGTTCATCGTTGTCGGCCCATGCTCCATCCATGATCCGGTCGCTGCGATTGACTACGCCAGGAAGCTGAAGCCGCTGGCAGACGAGCTGGCGCACGAACTCATCATTGTCATGCGCGTGTACTTCGAGAAGCCGCGCACCACCGTGGGATGGAAGGGTTTGATCAACGACCCGCATCTGGACGAGAGCTTCGACATCAACGAGGGCCTGCGCCTGGCGCGGAAGTTGTTGCTGGAAGTCAATGAAATCGGCCTGCCGTGCGCAACCGAATTCCTGGACCTGATCTCGCCGCAGTACATTGCCGATTTGGTGAGCTGGGGCGCGATTGGCGCGCGGACGACCGAGTCGCAGTCGCACCGCCAGCTGGCCTCCGGACTGTCGTGTCCGGTGGGGTTCAAGAACGGCACGGACGGTAGCCTCAGGATTGCGGTCGATGCGATCAAGGCGGCAGCGGCGCGCCACCATTTCATCTCCATCACCAAATCCGGTCATGTGGGCGTGTTCAGTACCTCCGGCAATGAAGATACCCACGTCATCCTGCGCGGCGGCAAGACGCCGAACTACGATGCGGCGAGCGTCAACCTCGCGTGTGGGGAACTGGCTGCGGCCGGGCTGCGCCAGCAACTGATGATCGATTTCTCCCACGCTAATTCAAGCAAGGAATATCAGCGCCAGCTCAATGTTGGCGCGGACGTGTCGGCGCAAGTGGCAGGCGGGGATGCCCGCATCATCGGCGCCATGATCGAGAGCCATCTGAAGGCCGGTCGACAGGACCTCGTGGTGGGCCAGCCGCTCGAATACGCTCAGTCGATTACCGACGCCTGCATCGCTTGGGACGATACCGTTCCGCTGCTGCAGATGCTGGCGGATGCGGTGAAAAAACGTCGCCTGACCACGGCGGCAGATGAGGAATAAGCGCGCTTCCGGGTTAAAATGCGCGTGGCGGGCCTCCCCGCATGGTGAAGTCGTGAATCGGGTCAGGTCCGGAAGGAAGCAGCCACAGCGATGGATGCCAGTGCCGGGGTTCTGGCTCGCCATTCCAGGCTGCTTTCAAACGAATACTGCGTTGTCGAGCCTTGCCGTGCTGTGATGTACTGTCTGCGGCTCTCCGCCTTGTCTTCGTTTGAAAGCAGCCTGGAATGGTTCCCGCCTCTTGAATAACCCATGACTGATCTGTTCGGCGATTCCGCATCCCCCGCTCTTGCGCTGGTGCGCAAGTGGCGGCCGCGCGCGTTTGCCGACCTCAAGGGGCAGGAACACGTGGTGCAGGCGCTGTCGAATGCGCTGACCCAGGGCCGCCTGCATCATGCCTATCTGCTGACCGGTACCCGCGGCGTAGGCAAGACCACCCTGGCGCGGATTCTCGCCAAGTGCCTCAACTGCGAAGCCGGCGTTTCGGCCACCCCATGTGGCGTGTGCTCGGCGTGCACCCAGATTGACACCGGCCGTTTCGTTGATTTGCTGGAGTTGGATGCCGCATCCAACACCGGCGTCGACAACATGCGCGAGGTGCTCGACAACGCGCAATACGCGCCGACGGTGGGGCGCTACAAGGTCTACATCATCGACGAAGTGCACATGCTGTCGAAGCCGGCGTTCAATTCCATGCTGAAAACGCTGGAAGAGCCACCGGCACATGTGAAGTTCATCCTTGCCACCACCGACCCTCAAAAGATTCCGGTGACGGTGCTGTCTCGCTGTCTGCAGTTCAATCTGAAGCCGATGCAGCCCGCGCTGGTGGCGCAGCACCTGAGCGAGGTGCTGGAGCAGGAAAAAATCGCCGCCGAACCCGCTGCGTTGAACCTGCTGGCGCGTTCCGCCGCCGGCAGCATGCGCGACGCGCTGTCGCTCACCGACCAGGCGATTGCCTACGGCGGTGGCAAGGTCGAGGCCGCCGCCGTTGAAGCCATGCTGGGAACCGTGCGGCGCGATTATCTGTTCGACCTGCTCGATGCGCTTGCGGCGAACAACGGCGATGCGCTGCTGGATCAGGCGCGGCAGCTGGCCGAACGTGGCATCGCTTTCGACGCGACGCTGCAGGATTTGGGTAGCGTGCTCACCCAGCTGGCATTGATGCTGCATGCGCCGGGCGCGGTGGAAGCCACGGCCGATATCGACCGGATGCAGGACGCCGCCGCCAGATTGGAAGCCGAAACCGTGCAGCTGTATTACCAGATCGCGCTCAATGGCCGCCGTGACCTGCCGTATGCGCCAGATGAGTTTTCGGGTTTCTGCATGACGCTGTTGCGCATGCTGGCGTTTACACCGGGCGCCACCGCCGCGGGTCGTCCCGCTCCGGGCCGAGCGGCGCCTATTGCGCGTGCCGAGCCCGTATCACGGACCGCTGCACCCGTGTCGCCGCCCAACATGCCCAAAGCCGCCCCCATGCCTGCATCGGCTGCCGAGATTGTTGCGCCTGAGCCGGTTGTGCCCCCTACGCCCGCACAGCCCACTGAGCCTGCTTCACGGGCAGCCTGGGACTGGCTTGCTGTCGTCGCGGCTTTGCGACTCGGCGGCATGGCGAAAATGCTCGCCGACCATTGCGAATTGGTGTCGCAGGCGGGCGACGAGGTCTTGCTGCGGGTGGGCGAAGCGGATAAGCACCTGCTCGACCGCGCCTATCAGGACAAGCTGGTAGCAGCCTTGCGTGACAAATATGGTGTGACGCTCAAGGTGGCATTCGAGGTCGGCGCTGCCGCCGAACAGACGCCGCAACAGGTGCGCACGCGCATCAAGGACGCGCGCCAGGCCGAGGCCGTGGCCGCGATCGAGTCAGACCCATTCGTGCGTGAACTGGTCGATCAATTCGGCGGCCAGATTGACGCCACATCCATACACCCATTAGGAGAATCGACATGATGAAGGGCGGCATCGGCAACATGATGAAGCAGGTCCAGCAGGTGCAGGAAAACATGGCCAAAATGCAGGCCAAGCTGGCAGAAATCGAAATCGAGGGACAGAGCGGCGCTGGCATGGTCAAGGTGACGATGACCTGCAAATACGATGTGCGCCGTATCACCATCGATCCCAGCCTGATGGGCGATGACAAGGAAATGCTGGAAGACTTGGTGGCTGCCGCTGTCAATGACGCGGTGCGCAAGGTCGAGACCACCGTACAGGAAAAAATGGGCAGCGTGACGGCCGGCCTGCCGATTCCGCCAGGGATGAAGCTGCCGTTCTGAAGTCATGCAGCCCGCCGCACTGGAACATTTGATAGGCGCCTTGCGGGTGCTGCCCGGCGTGGGTCCCAAGACTGCGGCGCGCATGGCCTATCATCTGCTGCAGCGCGACCGGCGTGGCGCCGAGCAACTTGCAGGCGCACTCGGTCATGCGTTGACGCATCTGCATCACTGCCATCTGTGCAACAACTTCTCCGAAGCGGAAGTGTGCGAGGTCTGTGCCAGCTCACGCCGCGACAAGCGTCAGCTGGCCGTGGTCGAAATGCCGGCCGACTTCAACATGATGGAAGCGACGCAAAGTTACACGGGCCTGTATTTTGTCCTGATGGGGCGGCTGAGTCCGCTCGACGGAATCGGCCCACGTGAAATTCATCTTGACCGGCTGATCAATCGCGCGCTCGACGGCGTAGTCGAAGAGGTGTTGCTGGCGACCAATTTCACGCCGGAAGGCGAGGCCACCGCGCACACCATCGGCGAACTTCTGAAGGCGCGCGGCCTCAAGGTCAGCCGCCTGGCACGCGGGGTGCCGGTGGGCGGCGAACTGGAATATGTGGACAGCGGCACGCTGGCACAGGCCGTTCGCGACCGTCGAACCATTTAATACACTGCGATCGGCGCCTTCTTGAATGCAGCGCGCAGGGGCACTGGAAGCACATAACGAATAACTGGAGATGACACGATGGAACTCAATGCACTGACCGCCCTTTCTCCGCTCGATGGGCGCTACGGCAGCAAGACAGCAGCCTTGCGCGACTTTTTCAGCGAGTATGCGCTGATCAAGTATCGCGTCATCGTGGAGATCGAATGGCTGAAGGCGCTGGCTGAGGCGCCCGGGATCACCGAGGTGCCTGCGTTTTCGGCCGAGGCCATTGCCTTGCTCGACGGGATTGCCGACACCTTTTCGGTGGCTGACGCCGAGCAGGTCAAGTCGATCGAGGCGACCACCAATCACGATGTGAAAGCGGTGGAGTATTTTCTCAAGGAAAAAACACGGTCCAACGCGGAAATTGCGGCCGTGTCCGAGTTCATCCACTTTGCCTGCACATCGGAAGACATCAACAACCTGTCGCACGCCTTGATGCTGAAAGGGGCGCGCGACAGCGTGCTGCTGCCCGCCCTGGAAAAGCTCATCGACCGCATGACCGACCTCGCGCACGACCTGGCCGAGCTGCCGATGCTGTCTCGCACGCACGGTCAGCCCGCCTCGCCCACCACCGTTGGCAAGGAACTTGCCAACGTCGTCTATCGTTTGCGTCGCGCGTGGGATGTCATCGGCGAGATCGAATTACTGGGCAAGGTCAACGGCGCGGTCGGCAATTACAATGCGCATCTGTCGGCCTATCCGGAGGTCGACTGGGAACATTTCGCGCGCGAATTCGTGATGCATCTCGGGCTCAGCTTCAATCCCTACACCATCCAGATCGAGCCGCATGACGCGATGGCCGAGCTGTACGACGCCATCGCACGCACCAATACCATTCTCATCGACCTCAATCGCGACGTGTGGGGCTATATTTCGCTCGGCTATTTCAAGCAGAAGGTGAAAGCGGGCGAGGTCGGATCCTCCACCATGCCGCACAAAGTCAACCCGATCGATTTTGAAAATAGCGAAGGCAACCTGGGCATCGCCAATGCCGTGCTCAGCCATCTGGCGGAAAAGCTGCCAATCTCGCGCTGGCAACGCGACCTGACCGATTCAACCGTACTACGCAACATGGGCGTCGGTTTCGGATACAGCCTGCTGGCCTACGAATCCTGTCTGCGTGGCCTGGGCAAACTCGAAGCCAATCCGGCGGCGCTGGCGGCGGACCTCGATGGCAACTGGGAAGTGCTGGCCGAGCCGATCCAGACCGTGATGCGCCGCTACGGCGTCGCCAACCCCTATGAACAATTGAAGGAGCTGACGCGCGGCAAGGCCGGCATGACGCGCGAGACGCTGCATGTCTTCATCGACGGGCTGGCTATTCCTGAACCCGAGAAGGTGCGCCTGAAAGCGATGACGCCAGGGTCTTACATCGGGATGGCGGCCGAATTGGCCCGGCAGATTTAACCGGAGGCTTCATGTCCGAACACGTCCCAGAGGACTCCGCTCCACTCCGGGCTGAAGCCCGTGTGGAACCGTATGCCCTCGATGTCGGCCTTGCCGATTTTCAGCAACATGTCCTCGACGAATCGAAGCTCCGCCCGGTGGTGGTCGACTTCTGGGCACCCTGGTGCGGCCCGTGCAAATCGCTGAAGCCGATCCTGGAAAAACTGGCCGCCGAGTATGGCGGCGCCTTCCTGCTGGCCAAGATCAATTCCGATGAGAATCAGGAACTCGCCACGCGCTATGGCGTGCGGGGGATCCCCAGCGTCAAGGCCTTTATCAACGGCGAGCCGGTCGACGCGTTTTCCGGCGCGCTGCCGGAAGGCGAGGTGCGAGCCTTTCTCGACCGCCTGATTCCAAGTCAGGCCGAAGAACTGCGCCGGCAGGCTGCCGACGCGCGCATGACCGGAGATGTCACCGCTGCCTTGAAATGGCTGGCGGAGGCTTCGAAAGTCGACCCGGACCACATCGGGGTGCGGCTCGATGCGGCTGAAATCATGCTCGACCTGAACGAGGAGGACGAGGCCCGCCGCCTGGTCGGCAGCGTGCCGGATGAAGCCGATCCACGCGTGCCACACATCAGGGCCCGGCTTCAGTTCATGGATACGGCAGGCGAGGACGACGCTGCGCTGAGTGCGCGGGTGGCGGCAAATGCAGACGACCTGGATGCCCGGCTCAAACTGGCCAGGCTGCGGGTGGCCGCCGGACAGTATGAAGCGGGCATGGATCAGTTGCTGGAGATCATCCGTCGCGATCGCGGCTTCGAGGACGATATCGGCCGTACCACCCTGCTGTCGGTATTCGAACTACTGGGCGGCGGCGAACTGGTGAGCCGCTACCGGCGGATGCTGGCGAGCGTACTGAACTGATACAGCACTACTCTCCCGCGTAAATCGCGACAGAAGCAATCTCGGCGTCACTCAGCGCGGCAACAGCTTGCGCCATGACGGCAGTCTGCGCTCCCAGGGTTTTCCCTGCACGATAGTCCAGCAGCTTTTGATGAATGGCGGCTTGCGTCAGCCCTTTGAGGGTGGGGGCGTTGGCGATGCCCTGCCCCAGATCGCCGTGGCAGGCGATGCATTTAGCCGTGTAGACATCCAGGCCGTAGGGCTGCTCTTCCGGCGGCAGTGCGGCCAGGATGTCCGCTGGCCCGGTTCCCGTGGACGTCACCCCGGCCGGGGCGGGTTCAGCTTTGTCAGAGGAAGATTTGTCGCCACAGGCGCTCAGGGCAGCACAGACAAGCAGAATAGGTAAAAGACGGGCGGATTGCATGGTGACCTCGTGAATTCAACAGGTTGGGGAGCAGTGCGGAACAGGCCAGGCGGCTGTCCAAAAGCTTCATTCTGTCACATTTCACTCAATCGATCGCCTGATAGCGCACCTCGATGATCTCCACTTCACGTCGACCTTCCGGTGTGAGCACACTCACGCTATCTCCTTCGCGCGCCTTCAGCAGCGCCCGTGCCATGGGTGAAATCCAGGCAATGTGGCCGCGGCCGGCATCGGCTTCATCGACGCCGACGATGCAGTAGGTGGATGCCTTGCCCTGATCATCCGCGACGGTGACGGTGGCGCCGAAGAATACCTGGTCGGTGTCCTCACGCGTGACGGGATCGACGACGACGGCATGTTCCAGTCGCTTGGACAAAAAGCGGATGCGGCGATCGATTTCGCGCAGGCGTTTCTTACCGTAGATGTAATCGCCGTTTTCGGATCGGTCACCGTTGCTTGCGGCCCAGGAGATGGTTTCCACCAGTTTGGGACGCTCGACCTTCCACAATTGATTGAATTCGGCATCGAGTTGCGCGTAGCCTGCGGGCGTCATGTAGTTTTTCGACCCGGCAGGGAGCGCAGGCGCGGCGAGATCGTCTTCGTCCTCGTCCGGCTCATCGGCTTCTTTTACAAACGCTTTGTTCATCGTCCCAGCAACCAGGCAATCAGAGAAAGGAGCAGCGACATCAGAATGACGCTGGTGAAGGGGAAGTAGAATACCCCTCGTTTACGTTTGACGTGGAGATCGCCGGGCAGGCGCCCCAGCCCCATCCGGTTGAGCCAGGGCGTGAATACTCCCAGGATCATTAACGCCACAACGAGTGTCACCAGCCATTTCATCATGAAGAGAGTTTAGCCGATGCCTCAAAAGGAGACGCCGACTTTCAACGGCACCCATCCCGTGAAAGATCGTATGGATGCAAGCCTGCCACCGCAATTTGAACGGACCCGGATTCTGCTCGATGCCAGCGAGCAGGCGCGGCTGACGCACGCCCACGTGCTGGTGGCGGGGTTGGGCGGCGTCGGCTCGTATTGTGCAGAGGCGCTGGCGCGTGCAGGGGTGGGACGGCTGACAATCATCGATCACGATGTCGTTGCGCCATCGAACATCAATCGCCAATTGCCCGCCCTGCTGTCGACGGTGGGGCAGTCCAAGGCCGAGCTGATGGCCGCGCGCATCCACGATATCAACCCCGCGTGCGAACTGACCGTCCTGCGAGAGTTCCTGATTCCGGAAACCGTGGCGGATATCGTGCCGGCCGATGTCGATTACGTCATCGACTGCATCGACTCGCTCAATTGCAAGGTTGCGCTGGTCGCCACCAGCGTCGAACGTGGCCTGAACGTCGCGTCCAGCATGGGCGCGGGCAACAAGCTCGACCCCGGACGGATCAGGGTTGCCGACATTTCCAAGACCAGCATGTGTCCGCTCGCCTCGGTGATGCGCAAGCGGCTGCGCAAGCGTGGCATCGCCAAAGGCGTGCTGACCGTGTTTACCGACGAGCAGGGCCGCGCCCCCCTGCCACCGCAACCGGTGGAAGGCCGTGGCCGTGACCGCGCGGTCAACGGCACCATCAGCTACATGCCGCCTTTGTTTGGCCTGATGCTGGCGGGTGCGGTGGTGCAGCGCCTGATCGCGTAAGCGAGTGTTCTGGGATGGCGCAGGAACGTAAACTATTGTCATCAATCCTCGCGAGGCAGGCTTTCCTGTGCCACCCTGAATAGCTTCAACCACAAGGAGACGACTATGGGACTGCTGGATATGGTGACGGGCGCACTGGGCGGTGCAGGTGGCAATGGCGGCGACAATCCGCTGCTGAACAGCGTGGTGAAGATGTTGACGGATAACTCACAAGGCGGTGGCCTGGCGGGCATCGCCAAGGCCTTCCAGGACAAGGGGTTGGGCGACCAGATGGCGTCGTGGGTGGGCAGCGGGCAGAACCTGCCGGTTTCGGCCGAGCAGATCAAGAGCGCTCTGGGTGGTGGCCAACTGGGGCAACTCGCCAGCCAGCTCGGGATGAATGAAGATCAGGCTGCCGGTGGGCTAGCCGACCTCCTGCCACAGGTGGTGGACAAGCTTACCCCGGGCGGGCAGATGCCGCAGGGCGACCTGATGGCGCAGGGACTGGAGCTCCTGAAAGGGAAACTCTTCGGTTAAACCCGGGTGAGGCGACCTACCGGGCCGCTTCTTCCATCTGCTTGCGCTGCGCTTCCGCGGATTCCATCACCTGCCCTTCCACTGCACGTGCTTTTTCCATCGCCTGAATCTGTGCTTCGAATACCGGATTGGGCGCGTGCCCGGTTTCGGGCTGCGGGGGTGGGCTCGGGTCGCAGGCAGCCAGGATTGTTACAAGCGGAATCAGCTGCCATTTCATCATGTGTTCTCCAGTAAGCCAGTGGGCAGGCAGTCCATGCCCTTGGGTGACAGGTTAAGGCGGCTGTCCGCGTTTCTGGTCGCGGTGAAGAAGAGTTTTTGCGCTGCGATGAAATCACGATGTCTGGATTCGATCGCTGGATAAAAACGGGCCATCAGTTGATCTGCTTCTTGAGAAACTCGGTCAGGATGCGCAGGCGCATGATGCTGTCGTTCATTTCCAGCAGGTTTTGCCTGACCTGGAGCGTGAGCGGCAGCATTTCGGACAACCGGTATCCCACCCACACGGCATTGTCGAAATTGTGCGGTGCGGGGGAAAAGGTGTCGCCGCGTTCGTCGACGATGTGACGCAGGATTTCAACGGCCAGTTCGAGATCATTGGGGATGGCGATGGGGGGCTCCGAGCGGACGGCCTCCACCGTGCCGATGAGCAGGCCGCCAGGATTCGGGTGGCTGTCGCGGATGCTGAAGCGTTCCTGTGCCAGGGTTTCCACGTGAAGGATGCCGGTTTGCGGCATGTCCCAGTCGGTGACGGTGACGCAGGTGCCGACGCCATAAGGGATGGCGGGCGCGCCGGTTTCCGCGCCTTCCCGGATGGCGCAGACGCCGAACGGCGTGGTGCCGGCAATGGCCTGCTTGATCATTTCCAGGTAGCGCTGCTCGAAAATCCGCAGCGACAGCCGGCCGCCGGGAAAAACGACGGTATTGAGCGGAAAGAGCGGCAGCGTTTCGCTCACCGCGCCTCGCCCCAAGGCGCCATCAACGTGTGCTGAATGCCCAACTGGTCGAGGATTCGGGCGACGATGAAGTCGATGATGGCCTCGACCGACTGCGGCCGATGGTAAAAGCCGGGATTGGCGGGCAGGATCACCGCATTCATCCGCGACAGGGTCAGCATGTTCTCCAGGTGCAGGGTGGAAAACGGGGCCTCGCGCGGCACAAGGATGAGCTTGCGCTGCTCCTTCAGCATGACATCGGCAGCGCGCTCGATCAGGTTGTCGGAAAGACCATGGGCGATGGCCGCCAGCGTACCCATCGAACACGGGCATACCACCATCGCATCGGCCGGATTGGACCCGGAGGCAACCGGCGCATTCCAGTCCTCACGGCCAAACACGCGCAGCTGGCCCTCGCGCGGATTCAGCCCGGCAGACAATTGTTTTTCGAGGTCGCCGGCGCGTGCGGGCAGGGTGACGCCGAGTTCCTGCTTGGCGACGAGGTGTGCAGCTTGCGAGACCAGCAGGTATACGCGCACGTCGGCGGCCAGCAGGCATTCAAGCAGGCGCAGGCCATAGGCCATGCCGGAGGCGCCGGAGAGCGCAAGGGTCAGGGTTTTCGGGGGGGTGTGCATGGTGTGAATTGTCGCCCGGATGCCGCCAATAATCCACCTGCAAGGCATTTGCCCCGCGTTCAGTCGGGCGCGATGAACTCCGGTGGATACGGTTCATCCAGGGTGGACGCGGCCAGCAGACGTGCGACGATCACGCCATTGATCGCGCCGAATATCAGGGCGGCGGTTGCAAACACCGGCAGCAGCTTGAGCAGCGCGGCGCCTGGCAACAGCCAGACGAAGGCCAGCGTGAGTTGGCCGCCGATGTGACCGAACGCGGCCAGTACCGACAAGCTGACCGGGCCGAAGTAGCGGCTGGGCAGATGCATGGCCAGTGCCAGCACCGACAGGCTAACGAGTGCGCCAGCGGCCGACAGCCAGAATCCTGGTGCGAACAGGCTGCCAAGCAGCAGGCCGCTGGCCAGCACGCGTAATCCCGAGACCCAGGCCGCCGACTGCCAGCCATATTGCAGCAGCACCAGCAGCACGACGATGTTGGCAAGACCGGGCTTTATGCCGGGCACAGGACTCGGCAACGCGGCCTCGGCGAGCGTGAGACCGATCGCCAGCGCCGTGAGCCAGGCAATTCGACGGTCATCCGCGTGGATGGGTAACTCAATAACCGAGGGTGTCATAGGCACGCGTTCGGCCGCGTATTTCAAGGCTGACCTGGTTGGGCAGGCACAGCGCTGTCTGACCGGACAACGTGAGCCAGCCCTGCTTGACGCACAGTTGGCGCGGCGAGGGGTCGCGCGCGACTCGGGCACGACCAGGTTCTATTTCAATGAGTGTGGTGCCGAGGGGACCTTCGACGGAGACACGCTGGGCGTGGGACAACTCAGCGGTTCTGACCACGTTCCCGGCGGCGCGGATCACGGCCGTGTCGCCACGGTTACCCCCCCAGGCCATCAGCGTCAGCCCGACGACAAGTCCTGCACCTGCCAGCAGGACGGCCGCATCGCCCGCCCGGATCAGCATCAGGACAACTCGCGATGCCGCACCAGCACCTGTTCGCGTTCGCGGAAGGCGGCGGCGAGGGTTTCCGCAAAATACACGCTGCGGTGCTGGCCCCCGGTGCAGCCGATGGCGACCGTCAGATAGGCGCGGTGGTCGTTGATGAAGCACGGCAGCCAGTTTTCCACGAAGCCACGAATGTCGGCCAGCAGAGCCATGGCGTTGGGGCTGGCTTCAATGTAGTTCTTGACCGGCTGGTCACGCCCGGTGAGCGGGCGCAATTCGGTCACGTAATGCGGGTTCGGCAGGCAGCGCACATCGAACACCAGATCGGCGTCGAGCGGGATGCCGTGCTTGAAGCCGAACGACTCGAACAGAAGCGTAATGCGCGAGCGATCCTGCCCGATCAGATCCTTGATCCATAGACGCAGCGCGGAGGCGGACAGGTCGCTGGTGTCGATGCGGTGCGCCAGCGGGGAAATGTCGGCCAGCATTTCGCGCTCAAGCTGAATGGCTTCGTGCAGCGAGACGGTTTCGCTGGAAAGCGGGTGCCGGCGTCGCGTTTCCGAAAAGCGCTGGACCAGCGTCAGTGTCTTTGATTCGAGGAAGAGAATCCGTAGGTCGGCACCTTCGCCACGCAATGCCTCTGCAATCTGCGGCAGTTGGGTGAAGCTGCCGCCGCTTCTGGCATCGATGGCAATCGCGACACGCGTATGACCTTCCCGCGCGAGATGGTCGACCAGAGGCTGCAACAGGGCAAGGGGCAGGTTGTCGACACAGTAATAGCCTATGTCTTCCAGCACCGCGATGGCGATGCTTTTACCTGAACCCGACAATCCGGAGACAAGGATGATCTGCATCAGTGATTGCCGTCGATGGCCGCCTGCTGGCGCTGGATGAATTGCTCGACCGGATTGATGCCGCGGCTCTTGAGGATGTGGTTGCGCACGGCCACTTCGATCAGCACAGCCAGGTTGCGGCCGGCCGCAACTGGGATGCGGACCTTGGGAATGGCCACGCCGAGAATGGTCTCGGTCGATGCCACCATGTCGAGCCGATTGAGGCCGGCTTTGCCGACATCCTGCGGATGTACCAGTTCCACGATGAGCTTGAGGTTCTTTCGCCGCTTGACGGCTGTTTCGCCGAATAGATAACGGATGTTCAGGATGCCCAGGCCGCGGACTTCCAGAAAGTCGAGAATGAGGGGCGGGCAGTCGCCCTCCAGCGTGTCGGGCGCGACGTGCTTGAGATCGACCACATCGTCGGCGACCAGGCGATGGCCCCGCGTGATGAGTTCAAGCGCCAGCTCGCTTTTTCCAACCCCGGCGTCGCCCTTGATGAGCACGCCCATGCCGAGCACTTCGAGGAAGACGCCATGCAGGGTGGTGGTGTCGGCCAGCCGTTGTGTCAGGTAATGCCCCAGGTGGGACATCAAGATGGGGCTCGCCAGGGGCGAAGTGAGCAACGGGGTTTCGGTGTGTTCGGCGCTGACACGCACTATCTCGGGCACAGCTTCGCCATTGGACACGATGATGGCTGCGAGTTCGGTCGAGAACAGGTGGTCGATTGCATCCTGCAATCCGGCCTCCGACAGGCGGCGCAGGTAGTCCATCTCGGCACAGCCCAGCACCTGCACCCGGTTGGGGTGAACAAAGTTCAGGTGGCCGATGAGCGCAAGCGTGGGTTTCTGGATGGTTTCGGAGGATAGCGTACGCTGACCGCCGTTGCGGCCCGCCACCCATTGCAGGTCAAGCTCTGCCGCCATGTCGCGGAACAGGGTTTCGACAGAAACGTGGGTCAGCTCATCCATTCGCTGACCTGCATGCCTAGGTCGACCATGCGCTGAGCAGCGCGGTCAACTCGGGCTGTTCGTGTGCATTGAGCATCTTCGTGCGCATGTCTTCGTCGCCAAACATCTGCGCAAGCTCACCCAATATCTGCAGGTGCTGCTCATTGGCATCTTGGGGAACCAGCAGGATGAAGCAGAGAGTGACAGGCAGGTTGTCCGGAGCGTCGAACTCAAGCGGCGTTTTCAGCTGGTAAATCGCGCCGCAGGCGTCTTTCAAGCCCTTGATGCGGCCATGGGGGATGGCAATTCCGTAGCCGAGCGCGGTCGAACCCAGGCGTTCGCGTTCGAACAGACTGGAGAAAATATCGGTGGACTTGAGCCCATGTGTCTCGGCGAACAGGTTTGCGGCGTGTTCGAACAGTTTTTTCTTGCTGGTGAAGCTCAGGCCCAGCAAGGTGGTGTCAGGGGTGATAAGGGGGGCGATTAGGTTCATGCCATTTGCCAAGCCGGACGAATTGCCCGGCTCTTGCAGTTAAATGCCCGGAGGCAACGAAGGGCTTCCGGGCAAAATTGCCATGATTGGCGGGGTACTGCGATCAGGCCGGGCTTTCCGTCGGCTGATGCTTCAAGCCGCCGTCACCCTGGTGGACATCCGATTTCTTTTCCTTGTGCTTGACGATCTGGCGATCCAGTTTATCGGCCAGCAGATCGATTGCAGCGTACATGTTGCCATCTTCGCTGTGCGCGTGGAAATCATGGCCTTTGACATGCAGGGTGGCTTCCACTTTGTGAACCAGCTTTTCCACCTGCATGATGACCGTCACATTCGTGACCTGATCAAAGTGGCGTTTGACGCGGTCGAGTTTCTCGGAAACGTAATCGCGGATGGCTGGGGTCACATCCAGGTGATGACCGGAAATCGTCAAATTCATAGAGCCTCCATTAAGTCTGCTAAAAAACTGAAGTCAGCGTGCTGTGCCAGCCTCAGGAGCGATCCATTACGCTCTGGTTTCATTGTGGAACGAAAGCGGGACACATTCAAGCGCGCCGCGCTGGTTTTGGCGGGACGGGCGATAAAATGTACTGATATCAAAGTGCGCGCCGCATGTTGGCGGGCGGGATCTGCAGGGATTCGCGGTATTTGGCGACTGTGCGCCGGGCCACCACGATGCCCTGCTGGCCCAGCACTTCGGCCAGTTGACCATCAGATAGCGGCTTTTTAACGCTTTCTGCGGCGACCAACTGTTTGATGAGCGCGCGAATGGCTGTCGACGAGCAGGCGCCGCCGTTGTCGGTGGACACATGGCTGCCGAAGAAATATTTCAGTTCGTACAGGCCACGGGGCGTCATCATGAATTTTTGCGTGGTGACGCGCGAAATGGTCGATTCGTGAAGCTCAACCGTGTCGGCAATTTCGCGCAGCACCAGTGGGCGCATGGCGACTTCGCCGTGCTCGAAAAAATGTTTCTGGCGGTCGATAATGGCTTGCGAGACCCGCAGGATGGTGTCAAACCGCTGCTGCACGTTCTTGATCAGCCAGCGGGCTTCCTGCAGCTGGCTGGCAAGCTGGGCGCCGCCATTTTCGCGGTGGCGCGACAGGATGTCGGCATAAACCCGGTTGACGCGCAGCTTGGGCATGGCGTCGGCGTTGAGGCTGGCGATCCACATGCCCTTGATTTTCCGGACGTGCACGTCCGGGATCACATAGCGCGTTTCATCCACGCCAAACTCGGATCCCGGACGTGGGTTGAGCGAGAGGATCAGGGCGCGCACGACCCGGAGCGTGGGGTCGTCGATCCCCAGCATTTTCTTCAGCTTGCCGACATCGCGCGCGGCCAGCAGGTCGAGATGCTTCAAGGTCAGGCGGATGGCGGTGTCGCGCTCGGGCGTGTCGGGCGGCAGGGCACGCAATTGCAGGGTCAGGCACTCGGCCAGGTTGCGCGCACCCACGCCGGTTGGATCCATGTTTTGCAGATGCTTGAGGGCGGTTTCGACTTCTTCCGGTTCGAGATCGTCAAGTTCAGTCTGCAGGCTGGCTGTGATGTCCGCCAGCGGCTGGGTGAGGAAACCGGCCTCGTCCAGGTCGTCAATCAGGGCGGCGACCAGAGTCCGGTCACGCAGGGTGAGCGGGCTGACGATCAACTGGTTCAACAGGTGTTCACGCAGGGTTGCGCCCGAAATCGACCCCTGTTCGTAGTCGCTGTCCTCGTCGTCACCCCCCGTTGGGCTGTAATCGTTCCAGTCAGAGTCGTCCAGCGCGGTGACTGGCTCGGTGTCAGCGGCCTCCCGTTGAGGGGTTTCCGGCACCTCAGTGCTCTGTGCTTCGGCTTCGGCCGTATGCGCCGGCGCGTCCGGCTCGGGCGGGCCGGCTTCGTCTCCGTTGTCGTCCTCGCGTTCAAGCAGCGGGTTGTCCTGGAGCATCTGCTCCAGCTCCTGATTCAGCTCAAGCGTCGACAGTTGCAGCAGCCGGATCGACTGCTGCAACTGGGGCGTCAGAGTGAGGTGCTGACCGAGCTTGAGTTGGAGGCTGTGCTTCATGAAATCTGACTACGGCAAAAATCGTGCCGACTTGAGGCAGTGTAGCGCGATTTGCCCGCAGGACTACAGGCGGAAGTTCTCGCCCAGATAGACCTTGCGGGCGTTTTCATCCTGAATGATGAGGTCGGGGGTGCCGTCGATCAGGACCCGGCCCTCGTTGATGATGTAGGCACGACTGCAGATCCCCAGTGTTTCACGCACATTGTGGTCGGTAATGAGCACGCCAATGTTGCGCTCGATCAGGAAATGCACCAGTTTCTGGATGTCGAGCACCGCAATGGGGTCGACCCCGGCGAAGGGTTCGTCGAGCAGGATGAAGCTGGGATTGATCGCCAGCGCGCGGGCGATTTCCACGCGCCGACGTTCGCCGCCCGACAGGCTGACGGCGGAGGCATCGCGCAAATGATCGATGTGCAGATCGTTCAGCAGATTGTTGAGGTGTTCCTCGCGCTCGTCCTTGTTATACGGCTTGAGTTCCAGGATGGCGCGGATATTTTCCTCCACCGTCATCTTGCGGAAAATGGAGGGTTCCTGCGGCAGATAGGACAGACCCAGGCGAGCGCGCTGGTGGATCGCCATGTGGGTCAGGTCGTGTGTATCCATTTGGACGCTGCCACCGTCAGCGGCGACCAGTCCGACTACCATGTAGAAACAGGTGGTCTTGCCCGCGCCGTTGGGCCCCAGCAGGCCCACGACTTCGCCACTGTGGACCTCGAACGAAACATCGTGGACGACGGTGCGCTTGCCATACGTCTTGCGCAGGCTCTGGGCGACGATCCGGGTCATGGCTTGGCGCCGGGCTCGCTGGCGCGCGCGTTTGGCCGGATGACGGCACGCACCCGCCCGCTCGGCGACTGGGCGTCGGCCTGGCCGCTCACCTTGTAGAATTCGGTGTTGGCATTGTAGGAAATCTGCGCACCCCGCAGTTCATCGTTGCCGCGCCGCAACCGTGCCTGGCCGATGAGTTCGAGCTGGCTGTTGATGCTGTCGAAATCGATACGGTTGGCAAACCCCTCGATGAACTCGTCACGGCCATCGAGCTTCTGGCGAAAGGCCACGGGGCGACCAGAAGCCTGAATTCTGTCGAGCTCGCCAGCCTTCTGGGTGACCTGGATGCGGTCCGCGCGCATCATCATGGTGCCCTGGCTCAGTATCACGTTGCCCTGATACACGCTGACTTTCTTGAGGTCGTCGAGGGTGACAGCGTCCGCTTCGAGATTGATCGGTTTGGATCGGTCGGCCTTTTCGGCATGGGCGGGCGCGACCAGCAGCGTGGCAATCAGGATCGCATCCAGCCCAAATTTCAGTGTTCGCATGATGCCTAGCTCTTTCCGGGAATATAACGGGCCTTCACCCGTCCTGTAAGTTTGATGACGCGTTGCCGGGCATCGTATTCCATGGCGCCCGCGCGGAGTTTCAGGTTCTTGTCGACAATGTCGACCGCTCCCGGTGCGCGCAACAGGCTGCGTTCCGTGAGCACGACAAGCTGCGTGGTGCGCAACGACATCACGGATTGTCCGGAACGGGCGGCGCGTTCCACGACAACCGCGCCGCGCAGATCCACTTCGCGGCCATCGGCCGAGACGGTGGCCTGTTGCGCCACCGCGCTGACGTTCCCTGCACGTTCGTCCAGTTGAACGAAGCGGGGGGCATCCATCTCGGTCAGCTTGCTGCCTGAGTAATGCTTGAGCTTGCGAGCGGTCAGCCGGTATTGAGGCCGTCCGGTGGCATCGGTTCTCAGCGCATCAAAATTTTCCATAATCCCTTCGGGATCGGTTTTAGCCGCCTGGGAGCCGTTGGCGGTCAACTGGACCGAGCGCTCGATCCAGAAGCTGAGTGCAGCCAGCAGCAGCAGGATGGCCATCGGCAGCCACAATGACCCCCGCGCAATCATTTCAGATAAGGTGCCAGCGCCGCGTCCAGGGTGCCCTGCGCGCGCATCAGGAATTCGCAGGCTTCACGCACCGCGCCGTGGCCAGCATGGCGGGTGGTGATGTAATGGCTGTGCGCTTTCACCAGATCGGGTGCGGCGGGCACGCTGATGGCCAGACCGGCGCGCCGCATCACGGGCAGGTCGACCACGTCGTCGCCCATGTAGGCGGTGGTGTCGCAGGCGAGATCAAGGTCGCGGCAAAGGGCCTCGTACACGGCAAGTTTGTCGTGCGCCCCCTGGTGGACAATCTCGATACCGAGATTTCGGGCGCGATGTTCCACCACTTTCGAACTGCGTCCGGTAATGATTGCAAGCTGCACGCCGCTGCCTTTGAGCATTTTCAGGCCGTGGCCGTCCAGCGAATTGAAACCCTTGAATTCCTGCCCGTCATCGGCCAGAAACAGGGTGCCGTCGGTCATGATGCCGTCGACATCAAACGCGATCAGCTTGATTTTCTGTGCGCGGGCGATCAGGTCTGCACTCATCACACCACCCCCGCTTTCAGCAAATCGTGCATGTTGAGGGCGCCCACCAGCGTGTTGTCGTCATCGACTACCAGCAGGCCATTGATTTTCAGCGTGTCCATTTTTTCCACCGCCGCGACGGCGAGTTCGTCCGCGCGGATTGTCTTGGGGTTGAGCGTCATCAGGTCGACGACGCGCGCTTGTTGCAGATCGAGTGCATGTTCCAGGGCGCGCCGCAGGTCGCCGTCGGTGAAGACGCCCACGACCTTGCTATCGCTGTCCACCACGGCGGTCATGCCGAGCCCCTTCCGGGTCATTTCGAGCAGGGCGGTCTTGAGTGAGGCGTCGCGGTCGATTTTCGGGAGGGCGTCGCCCGCGTGCATGACGTCGCGCACGTGGACCAGCAGGCGGCGTCCCAGGCTGCCGCCGGGGTGGGTACGGGCAAAATCGTCGGTGGAAAAGCCGCGCGCATCCAGCAGGGCTACCGCCAGCGCGTCGCCCAGCGCCAGCGCCGCTGTGGTACTGGCGGTCGGTGCCAGGTTGAGCGGGCAGGCTTCCTTGTCGACCGCAGCATTGAGGTGGACATCGGCTTCGCGCGCCATGGTCGAACCGGGATTGCCCGTCATGGCAATGAGTTTGGCGCCGCGCCGCTTGATCAGCGGCATGATGCTGGCGATTTCGTTGCTTTCGCCCGAATTCGACAAGGCCAGCACGACGTCGTCGTGCGCGATCATGCCGAGGTCGCCGTGGCTGGCTTCGCCCGGGTGCATGAAAAAAGCCGGCGTGCCGGTGGACGCCAGGGTGGCGGCGATCTTGCCGCCGACATGGCCGGACTTGCCCATGCCCGAGACCACCACGCGGCCTGTGCAGGCCAGCATCAGGTGGACGGCATCGGCAAAGCTGCCATCGAGACGCAAGGACAGCGCCCGCAGCGCGTCGGATTCGATGTCGAGCACCTGCCTTGCAAGTGTGAGCAAATGGTCGGGGGAGGTCGGTTGAGAGCGCATGGTCGGCAAGTATACTAAAGCCTGTCTCTCCTCCCGTGTTTATTGATGCATTCCAGCCTCCAACTCGTCCTGATCCTGCTTGCCGTTGCTGTCATGGTGGCAGCGGTCGCGCGTGCCTTGCGCCTGCCGACCATGCTCGGTTATCTGGTGACGGGGATCGCTATCGGCCCGTTCGCCCTGGGGTGGATACCGGATAGCGAGGAGGCACGTTATCTTGCCGAATTCGGCGTGGTGTTCCTGATGTTCTCCATCGGTCTGGAGTTCAGCCTGCCGCGGCTGATGACGATGCGCATGACGGTGTTCGGGTTCGGCGGCGCACAAGTCGTGCTGACCATCGCATTTACTGCGCTGATCGCCTGGCTGCTCGGGTTGCCGCTGCTGGCCGCCATTGCACTGGGCGGCATCATGTCGATGTCGTCCACCGCAATTGTGTCGAAGCTGCTGGCCGAACGGCTGGAAGTCCAGACGCCGCACGGGCGCCAGATATTCGGCGGGTTGCTGTTCCAGGATCTGGCGGTGGTGCCGCTCTTGATCCTGATCCCGGCATTTGCTTCCGGGTCGGATGAGATGGCGGCCACGCTTGGGCTTGCCATGTTCAAGGCAGTGCTGGTGCTGGGCTTTCTGCTGTTTGTTGGCCAGCGCATCATGCGACCGTGGCTTCATCTGGTCGCCAAATACAAGTCACCTGAGCTTTTCACGCTCAATCTACTGCTGTTTACCCTGGGGCTGGCGTTTCTGACCGAAAGCGCCGGCCTCTCGATGGCGCTGGGTGCCTTTCTTGCCGGCATGCTGGTATCCGAGACCGAATATCGCTACCAGGTTGAGGATGACATCAAGCCCTTCCGCGACGTCTTGCTGGGGCTGTTTTTCGTCACCATCGGGATGCGGCTCGACCTGATGCAGGTGGTTGCCAACTGGGGCGATGTCCTGCTGCTGGTGGGGGCCATCGTTGTCGGCAAGACCGTACTGGTGGCCGGACTGGCGATGCTGTTCGGCAGCAGTAGGCCGACTGCGATGCGCACCGCACTGGGGTTGGCGCAGGGGGGGGAATTCGGATTCGTGCTGCTCGCCCAGGCTGCCGACCTGACCCTGCTGGGCGCCGAGATCACCCAGCCGGTGCTGGCGGCGATGGTGTTGTCGATGCTGATCGCGCCGCTGCTGATCTACCGCATGAACGCGATCACCCGCCTGCTTGCCGGCAGCGAATGGGCCGGGCGGGCCAAGGAAGTGCACGATATTTCAGTGAAGACATTCGGCAAGTCGAAGCATGTCATCGTTTGCGGCTATGGCCGCAGCGGGCAGAACCTGGCTCGGCTGCTGGAAGCCGAGGGCATTACCTTTATCGCGCTTGACGCCGACCCTGAGCGGATTCGTGCGGTGGCGGCGTCTGGCGCCAGTGTGGTCTATGGCGATGCCAGCCGTCGCGAAGTGCTGGTCGCTGCAGGCCTGTCCCGTGCGCAGGCCATCGTGGTGACCTATTCCGACGTGCACTCCAGCATGGCCATCCTGCGTCACGTGCGCGAAATGCGACCGGAACTGCCGGTGGTGGTGCGTACCATCGACGAAACGCATATCGACGAATTGAAGGCGGCAGGGGCGACCGAAGTGGTCTCCGAGGTGATGGAAGGCTCGCTGATGCTGGCCTCGCACGCACTGATGCTGCTGGGCGTCCCGCTTTCCCAGGTGCTGAAACGGATCCGGAGTGTGCGCGAATCGCGTTATGCCATGATGCGCGGCTTTTTCCGCGGGGCCAGCGATGCCGACGATGACCTCGATCAACATGCCCAGCCTCGCCTGCACACCGTGATGGTGACCCAGGGGGCAGCAGCGGTCGGATGCAGCCTGGAAGTGTTGGCGCTGGATGAGTTGCTGGTGGAAGTCGTGGCAATCCGCCGCCAGGGCATCAAAGGGGTCGATCCTCAACCCGATACCCAGATCCAGGCGGGCGATGTGCTGATGCTGCGTGGCAGTGCCGATGGCCTGGCGGCGGCCGAAATCAAGGTACTTCAGGGATAAGGCGCCAAGCCGGGGCGATGCGGAAGGAGCTCTTAGGCAGGCCCACAATCGACCAGGCCCGCCGAAGCGGGCCTGGTCGACGGTCGTCAGGGCCGATCAAATGCCCATGCACACAGTGTAGGTTGTGGAATCGACAATTGAGGCCGTTTCGATTGGCGTGGGGAGCGTGCTGCTGGCCATCATCGAGCCGGCCGCGGTATTGCTGTCATCCAGTTGGGAATCAAGCTGCTTGACGAATTTGCCCAATATTCCAGCCGAGCAGATGAAGTAGGTGCCGCTCATGCCCGTAATCGGCACCGAACTCTGGATGCCCAGAAAGCCGCCGACCGAGTTGAGCGGACGGTAGTCACCTGCACCCGTTGAGGTGGGGCCGGGCGCCAAACCGGCCAGCCGGACATGCTGCCAGAACAGGAAGGACTCGTCGCCTGCAGTTGTGCTGTTCCAGTTTCCTTCGATCGCACCATTGCCTTGCGTGCCATTCGTGGCGAGCGTGCCGGAAACATGAGCGACCACGGCAGGGTCGTCACCGGGAAGTGCCTTGAATTTATCCTGGTAGCCGTAGATGAACAGCGGAATGTTGCGGAAATCGGTAGCGAGGTTTTTCACCCGGGCGCTGTTGATCAGTTCCTGTCCCTTCAGAATGCCGCCGAGCAGCAGACCGATGATGACCAGCACAATGGCGATCTCGATCAGGGTGAAGCCGCTTTGCTTGTGCCGGTGCACCGGAAAACGGGATGCTTGCATGGTAAAACTCCGCTTTGCGTTATTGATTGCCAGCATTCTGCAATATGCGTGCCAGGCATGATTTTCAATTAAGTAATTGAATATAAAGGTGAAAAAATGGGTTGCCGGGGATGGGTCGCGTTGGATTTGACGAAAATGCGACGCCCACGTTTGAAATTCGTCAAGTCCGCACGGGTTCGCGGACAGGATTGGGCTCCATTTCCCGGCAGAACTGCCGATAGCTGTGTCATGCTGAAAACTCCTCGTTCCCTGCGTCTCCATCCATGAATGCCCCTTTCGGAACTGCGCTCCGCCCCGCGGGACTGACCGACCGGTTTACCCGCGTGACGCCGGGCTGCTGGCTGGCCTTGATGCTGCTGGCCTTGCACGTGGCCGTGGTGCTCGATGCCGAGGCAATGGTCATGCGGGCTTTTCTGCTCGCGCATTACGGCCTGTTCCTGCTGTGGCAGCCTCTGGTGCGGAGCGAGGCACGGATTGAACCCCGCTTGGCCTTGCCCGTGTTTGCGATGGCGGCGCTGCTGGTGCTGGTGGACAATACGTGGGTGATGGGCTTGTGGCTGGCGATTCTGGCGGGACTGGTGGGCGCGGTCGCCGCATCGCAACAGGAGCGCGGGCCAAGGCTGGCCTATTTGCTTGCGCTGGCCTATCTGCTTGGGTTGCTGCTGGCCTGGGTGCTGCCGCAAAGTCTGGGCAGCGCGTCGCTTCCCGATGAAATGAAGATTGCGGTGCGCTATGGCTTGCCGCTGCTGCCGCTGGGGATACTGGTGCTGCCCTCCAGCCGTCAGCGCAGTGCGTCGTCGACGCTCGATTTCATTTACGGCCTGATGTTGTCGTTGCTCATCATGGTGATGGCGCTGGGCGTGTTCGCCGTGGTGGCCGTTGCGCAGGTGAGCTACGCCTGGGCGCTGGTGCAGACGCTGCTGGGCATGGCGGCGCTGCTGCTGGCCCTGTCGTGGCTGTGGAATCCGCGCGCAGGATTCTCCGGTCTGGGACAACTCACTTCCCGCTACCTGCTGTCGGTGGGCCTGCCGTTCGAAGGCTGGGCGCAACGGCTGGCGACATTGGCCGAGCGTGAACGCGATCCGGAGTCGTTCGTGCGCGATGCGCTCGCCGACCTGCACGAACTGACCTGGATACGTGGCGGCCACTGGCAGGCCGCGCGCGGCAATGGGCAGTTCGGCGAGCCTGCCGAGCACACCGAAGTCCATGCGTTTCATGGCCTGACGCTGACCTGGCAGTCGCAACGCCCGCTCACCCCTGCGCTGGCGCTGCATGTTCGTCTGTTGTCGCAATTGCTGGGCTATTTCTACGCAGCCAAGGTCCGCGAACAAACCCTGCGCGAGCAGGCCTACAGCCAGGCGATTCACGATACCGGCGCGCGGCTGACCCACGATGTGAAGAACATCCTGCAGTCGATGAAAACCCTGATCGCCGCTGCGGATACGTCCACCCCCGAAGATGGCGAACGTCTGCAGGCGCTGATGAAGCGCCAGCTCCCGCAGCTTGCGGCGAGGTTGTCGCAAACCGTCGACAAGCTCAAGCAACCGGCTGAAATGGACGTCGCGCATATTTCGGCGAAAACCTGGTGGGCAGCCCTGCAGACCCGTTACGAACATGATGATGTCCAGTTCGTGGCTGATGAGCTCGACGACACGCCCTTGCCTCAGGATCTGTTCGACAGTGTGACCGACAATCTCCTGACCAATGCGCTGCGCAAGCGCCATGGCGAGCCGGGGGTTGCCGTGGAGGTGGCCCTGACGCTGCATCCGCTGGTGCGCTTGACCGTGACCGACAGCGGAGCACCGGCGCCCGAGCACGTGGCGCGGAATCTGTTCCAGAGCCCGGTTGCGTCGGATTTCGGGCTGGGGGTGGGGTTGTATCAGGCTGCAAGACAGGCCGCCCGCGCCGGGTTCAGGCTCGAATTGCCCGAGAATCGGGCGGGGCGGGTGACATTCAGGTTACAGGCTACGGACAGCCATTCGGACATGCGCGCGGAATAAGTTGACTGAGTGAAATCCAGGCCAGCAAATCATCAAACGCCTCGCTGGTTGCGCTTGCCTTGGTTTGTTCGTGACTGACGTAAATTCGATTCGCATCAAGATTGTCCAACTCGTCGGCCCCGGTTGGCGGAGGGAGTGCGATGCCGTTTGTGTTGGTCGCGCCCGATCTGTTGGGGCCATGCGAAACCACGACAAAAACTACCTCTGATGCGACGTTTTTTACGCTACGCGCGGTTTCGTCCAAACTCGTCGTTTCGTTAAATCCGCTGCTAGCAGAGAAATTGTTATCCACCTCGTAACGCAGACGGTTCGCCCAAGCATCCTGCTGTCCGGTGCCCAAGGTGATCCAGGGTAGTCCACCCACCTGCGCGTCACACAATGCGCCAGTTCGGTTCTCGATGCCGTCTCCATCGGTATCCGGGCATGGAAGATATAACGTGCCACCACGCGTTCTGGCAAAACCGACGATCGCCTCCCGCGCCTCCTCTAGCGTCTTGTTGGTCTCCGCAATCCGCCGTGCCTGAATCTGCGCCGACAGCGGGACCGCCAGCCCGCCGATCAGGATAGTGATGATGACCAGCACGATGGCCATCTCGATCAGGGTGAAGCCCTGCTGCCGTCTCATGGTGTCGGTTCCTGGCGGTCGGCTTCGGCAGGTGCGGGTCGCAGCACCTGATAGGGTTCATACACTTTTTCGCCCGCGCGCACCTGGCCCGGTTTCAACCCCGGCACGCTGGATGTGCCGATCTCGGCCTTGCCGTTCACCCATCGTGTGGCTTTGCCGTCGGACCGGATCACCACCCCATCGAAACGCAGGGGAGCGGGTGCGGGTGCGACGACGGATGCCTTGTCCTGACGCAGTCCACCGGGCTGGGTGAGGTTGCGGCTGCGGGCGTACTCCAGTTGGGCGCGTTGGGCCGGGGTGTAGAACAGGCGCCCCAGCGTGTCCGGTGCTGCCAAAACCGGTGGGGCTGGGGCAAGCAGGAGGGGAAGCAGCCAGGCTGAGAGTCGGGTGTGCTTCATGGCGTCCCTCCGGATTCTTGCGACACGGTGAACCATGTCAGCTCACATTCGACCTGCAGCCGGGGCAGGTTGACCGCCTGGAAGGGCGCATTGTCGAAACGCGATAAACGGCAGGTGTGAACGCGGGCCATCCCGCCAGTGCGCGCCTTGAGTGCTGCCAGATAACGCGCAAGATCGGTTTCCACCAGAATCGGCAGGTTCAGGATCATGGTTGTCTGGCCCAGCGGCAGGCTCTGGGCCAGGTCGGGGGGCGAGGCAGTGCGGGGCGTCAGGCGGTAATCCAGCCCATAGAGCCCGACGTCCCTGCTGGCGAGTTGTGCGGCCTCGATCCAGGCCAGGCGGTCTTCGGGACCGACAAACCCGCGTGTTTCAAGTGCCCGGTACGCTGCCAGGTGGGTGGCGATGAGTTGCTGCTGCTGCCGGCTGCGGTCGAGGGTCTGGGTGGCGCCATTGAGTGCGCTGCGTTGCTGTTGCAACGCGGTGCCGGCTTCGCGCGCCAGCCCGCGACTCCACCAGATGCCCGCTAAGGCGAACGCGAGCGCCAGCAGGAGCAGCAGCACCGGCAGTTTCAGGACGGCAAGCGGTGGACGATTCATGGCGTGCCCTCGCGATAGCGCAGGCTGACGCTGAACTGCGCAACCGGCGCATTGGCCGTGTCGGCATCGACGGTCTTGCCGGACAGGGTGCTGCTGGAGTCGGCGTTCACCGGACTGCTTTGCAGGACGACGTCATGTACTGCCGGCATGGCCTGAAGGATGCGCATGAAGCGTTCGATACGCTGCATCGCGGCCCGGTAATTACCATCGAACGGGGTGATGGCGGCATCGAGCGTGATCCGCAGTTCGCCCGCCGGTACAAGGGTGTTGTCTGTCCAGTTGATTGTTTCCAGCGCAATCTCGGGGGCTTCAAGCAGGGCCTGGCCGATGACGGCAAGCAAGGTATTTGCGTCAGGTTGCGGGGCGTCGAGCTGGCGCGCCAGTGTCACAGTGTGTGCGAGTTGTTCGGGCGTGGCCAGATGGTTCGGAAACGTCCGGGCAATGGTTTGGTAGCGGGCATCGACTTGTTGCTGATCCTGCATGAGCTGGCGGGTCTGGTCGTTGAGGCTTTCCGCGTGCAGCCAGTAACTGCCGGTGATTGCCAGTCCAGCCAGACCAATCAGGCCGGCTGCAATGTTCAGGCTCCGCCGCCACTGAAATTCGGTATGGCGCTGCAGCAGTTCGGGCGGCGCCAGATTGAGCTGGACCGCAGCGTCGGCGATCGCTGCCAGCGGCGCGATTTCGGGAGTGGTGGCCAGGAAATCGTCGGGGATGCGCAATGCATGCGCAAGCCCGGTCAGAGCGATCAGGCGGGTGCTGAACGCGGGGTCGGCATTGAGCGGCGCTTGCGCGCTGTCCAATTGGCCGCTGGGGTCGAGCAGCAGCACATGCAGGCGGGCTTCGCGCGGCAGAATGTGCTGGCCGGACAGGTAGAGCTGGGTTTTGGCGATTTCATCGGCGGCATTGCCGGGCAGCTGGGTCGGCGTGTCACTGCCGATCAGACGCGAAAAACGCAACAGTCCATTGTGGTAGTACGACAGCCGCAGGCTGTTGTTGAGTCGGCACGCCAGCAGGGTGTGTGGCTCCTGTCCCCCCAGCTTGTTGAGGAGATGCTGGCAGGCCATCGCCATCAAGGTGATGCCGATCAGCGGCACCCGTTCTCGATGCAGCACGCTGACCCACGGCGTCAGCCAGTCGGCATCGGTCAGCGCGGCCAGCAGGTAGCGGTCATCGCGGCGGCCGGCGGTTTCGCGCGTCTGCCGCCAGGCGCCGGTAAAGCGCGCGTTGCGGAACACCTGCTTGAGCTTGCGCGACAGCAATCCGGCCCGCGCCTGTCCCTGGACATGCGGCAGAATCTCGCTGCGGTAATCCTCGTCGACCGTGTCGGCCACCAGCAGCATCGGCAGGTGGGCGTGTTCGAAGACAAGCGTGCGGAACGCAGCCAACCCCGGTTCGTCGGCAGCGAATTCCCCCAGCCAGTGCACGTGCCCGGGGCGCCAGTCGAGCACACCAATCTGACGTGGCGTGGCGAGCAGGATCAGGCGGTGGTTGAACATCAGCTGGCGAACCTCATAGCGGCAGGTTCCCGATCAGGTCGTACACAGGCAACAGCACCGACACCAGAATGCCGCCAAGCAGCAGGCCGAGAATGGCGGTGAGCAAGGGCTCCAGAATCTTGAGGCCGTTCTCGATCGAGTCGAGCACTTCGCGATTATAGAAAAATGTCACGTTATCCAGCGCCTCGTCGAGCGCCCCGGTCGATTCGCCCACCCTGAGCATGCGGATCACCAGCGGCGGAAAGAGCGCCAAGGACTGAAAGCTTTCAGACAGGCCGCGCCCGTCGGCAATCTGTTGGGTTGCACGATGAATCCCGCCTGCGATCATCCGGTTGCCGGCGACCATTTCACCCGCGCGCAGGGCATCGAGCACCGTCACCCCCGACCGATACATCATCGACAGCGTGCTGGTGAAACGCGACAGCACGATTTTCTGCACGATCGGACCGATGATGGGGAGCCGCAACTGGGTACGGTCCCACCAGTCGCGGCCCGCGTCGCTTTTCTTCACCCACAGTGGCAGGCCCATGCCGAGGGCCAGTCCCAGTACCAGCCCGACCAGCCAGTACGAGCGCATTGCACTTGAAACCGCCATCAGGATCAGCGTCGGCAACGGCAGCGCCACGCCCATGGTTTCAACCAGCGTGAGCACCTGCGGCACCAGATACAGCATCAGGAACAGGATCGCAGCGCCCACCACCGTCAGGACCATCGCCGGATAGATCATCAGCCGCTTGGCCTTGGCCGCCACTTCTTCCTGCCATTTCAGCGATTCGCCGAGGCGTTCGAACACTGCGTCCAGCTGACCGGTCTGCTCACCCGCCCGCACGCTGTGAACGAACACCTCGCCAAACACCGCCGGGTGCGCGGCCAGCGCCTGCGATAGCATCTTGCCGCCCTCCAGGTCTTCCAGCAGCGCGGTCAGCACGTCGCGAAAGCCACGTTTTTCCATGGTGTCGCGCAGGTCACGCAAGCCTTCCAGCAGCGGAATGTTGGCACGGGTGATATAGCGCATGTGAATGCAGAACGTCACCAGATCACGCCGGGTCACGCGTTCGCGGCCGCTTGGGGCATATTGGCGCGACAGCTCGGACAGGGTGATGAGATCGAGCCCCATGCGCTTCAGGCGCAGTTCGAGATCGACGTCGTTGACCGCCGACAGCGTGCCTTTGACGTTGCGGCCGGTCTGGTCGACGGCGAGGTAGTCGAAGAAAGGCATGGCTAAGCGTGCCCTTCAAGCTTGGCCATCTGATCAATGCGCCTCGCCGTCATGCTCACACCCGCCCCGTCAAATCCACCACCCGCGCCACTTCCGCAAGCGAGGTGATGCCGTCTCGAACGCGCTGGATGCCGTCCTCTGCCAGGGGGCGGTAACCCAGTTCGAATGCCGCTCGACGAATGTCGGGTAGCGGCGCGTGGTTGGCGACCAGTTCATCCAGCGTCGGGTCCATCCTCAGCAGTTCGATCAACGCCAGCCGTCCCTTGTACCCCTTGTGGCTGCATGCCGGGCAGCCTGCCGCGCGGTAGATTTGCGGCGGGCGGTCCGGGTCGATCCCGAGGATGCGGGATTCATCGGCGTCGGGCGTGTAGGCTTCCTTGCAGTGTGGACACAGCTTGCGCACCAGGCGCTGGGCGACGACGCCGATGATGTTGCCGGAGAGGATGCCGGGCTGGATGCCGATATCCATCAGGCGCGGGAACACGCCGAGCGCGGAATTGGTGTGCAGGGTGGTGAACACCTGGTGGCCGGTCATGGCGGCGCGGAAGGCCATTTCGGCGGTGTCCTTGTCGCGGATTTCGCCGACCAGGATGATGTCCGGGTCTTGCCGCATGATCGAGCGGATGCCGTTGGCAAAATCCAGTTTCAGCGTTTCGTTGACCGAGCTCTGGCGCATCAGCGTGACCGGATATTCGACCGGATCTTCCAGCGTCATGATGTTGACGGTCTCGTTGTTGAGGTGCGAGAGCATCGAATAGAGCGTGGTGGTCTTGCCAGAACCGGTCGGTCCCGTGACGACTAGAATGCCCTCAGGTCGCGCCATCATCAGTTGCAGTTCGCGCAGCGCGTCAGCGGTAAAGCCCATTTGCTCCAGCGGCATGATGGATTTTTCGCGGTCGAGAATCCGCAGCACCAGGTTTTCCCCGTGGATGCTGGGCTGCGATGACACACGGAAGTCGATCGGGCGGCCGTTCAAGGTCAGCGACATGCGGCCGTCTTGCGGCGCGCGCGTCTCGGCGATGTTCATGCCGGAGAGCACTTTCAGGCGAACCAGGATGCCCGGCCAGTAGGTCTTGTGCAGGCTGCGGATCTGCTCCAGCACGCCGTCGATGCGGTAGCGGATGCGCAGGAAGGCGTGCTCGGGCTCGAAGTGGATGTCGGAGGATTCGCGCTTCACCGCGTCGGTGAGCAGCGCGCCGACCAGCCGCACCACCGGCTGGGTGTATTCCTCGGTCTCGGGGTTGAGGCTGGCGTAGTCGACTTCGCCGGTTTCGATTTCGCGCAGGATGCCGTCGAGCGAAAGATCAAAGCCGTAGAACTTGTCGATGCATTCGAGCAGTTGCGCTTCGGCCGCCAGCAGGGTATCGATTTCGAGTCCCCCACCCAGGGCGGCCTTGAGCTGGTCGAGCGCGACGACGTTGAACATATCGGTGGTCGCCAGCGTCAGCACGTTGCGCGAGGCATCGTGGGCGATCGGCAGCAGGTGGTGGCGGCGTGCAAATTCTTCGGGCACCAGTTGCAGGGCTTCAGAGTCGGCGATCACCTGCGTCAGATCGACGCCTTGGCTGCCGAGCACGTTGGCGAGTTGGTCGCGCAGCACGGCCTCGGTCATGAAACCCAGCGCAACCAGCTGGCGGCCAATGGGTAGGCCGGTGGTTTTCTGTTCCTTCAGGCCGATGCGCAACTGGTCGAGCGTAATGAGTCCCTGAGAAGCTAGGGTTTCGCCCATGCGAAGTTTCTTGCGGCGTTCCATTCAGGAAGCCCCTATTGGACCGACTTGAGTTGTTGCACGCGTGCCTGGGCCAGGGCGCGGTCGAAGCGGTGCGCCCCGCTGCTTGCGAGGGCTTTTTCATAATACGGCAGTGCGGCCTTGAACTGTCGCAACTGTTCGAGGCTGACTGCAAGGTTGAACGCGTAATCGGCATTGTCGGGTGCGCCGCGATACGCCTCGAAATAGGCGGCCTGCGCGTCGTTCCAGCGTCCCTGGTCGGCGTAGAGATTGCCGAGGGTTTGGTAAAGATGCGGTTTGGGATCACGATCGATCAGCGATTTGAGCCGGCTTTCCGTCGCGTGCTGATCGGTGTTGCCCAGCAGGTCGAGCAGGGCGGCTTGCGCGGTGGCGTTGCGCGGGTCGAGGTCGAGCACGTCGCGGTACAGGCGCTGGGCCTCGCCCTCGCGGTTCTGCACGCTGGCAATCGCGGCAAGCCCCAATAGCGCATCGACATTGCGTCCGCGCGCGGCGGCCTGGGTGTAAAGCCGATGCGCTTCACTCAGGGCGCCGCGCTGCCAGGCGGCGTAGGCCTGTCCAAGCAAGGCTGTTTGCGTGTCAGGCTGGAACAGCGGCGGTGCGGCAGGCGGTGTCACGGCGGGGCGCGGTGATGGTGCAGTTCTCGAAGTCAGTGGGGCCGGCGTGCCGGGCGCTGGGGCGTGCGCCACGCCAGGTGGGAGCGCAGGTGTGGACGGCGCAGGCCGGTGCGTTGTCATGACAGGCTCATCAATGATTTCCTGCTCGACCGGAAGGGTATGAATGGGCGGGGCAGTTGGGGGGGGATGCGCGACGATGGTGTCAGGAGTTGGCGCGACAGCCGCCGGCGGTTGCAGGGCTAAATACAGATACACGCCATAGCCCAGTGCGATCAGCGCGGCCAGCAAGGCAGTGAGCGGCACCAGCGAGAGTCGCGGCCAGCGGAAGCCAGGTGTGCGGCGCGGTGCCTGAGGCGTCTCCCCGCTGCTGCCAAACAGCAATCCAGGCGGTTCTGCCCACTCACTGCCCTGCGCCGTGCCGGGGCTATCCAGGGGGTCCAGTTCGAGGTGGCCCTCGATCCGCCCGTCAGACAGGGGTTTTTCCGCAGCAGGCTTCTCCGCATTCGCAGCTTCGGCCTGTTTCAGTGCTTTGAGCAGCAGGCTCACGCCCAACTCCGGGTGACGGATTCAGTCATGGCGCACTCCGCGCGCTGGGCAGCAGCCGCTGGAACTGGCGAAGTTCATCGCTTTCCAGCGTCGGGTTCGATACCACGACGGGACGCAGGAAAATCACCAGCTCGGTCTGGCTGTTCATGCGTTCGTGCTGGCCGAACACCGCGCCGATGCCTTCGGGACGCGACAAGCCGGGCAGGCCGTCGCGTGCGTTGTTGCTGTCGTCCTGGATCAGGCCGCCGAGAATGACGGTCTGGCCGCTGCGCACTTGCAGCAGGGATTCCATCTCGCGAATCTGGATGACGGGTATGGCATTTTCGACACCTGTGTCTCTAAGATTTGGATTGGGATCATTTACAGAACCAACCTTGCGAGAGATGGTTGGGCGCACGGTCAGTGACACCATGCCGTTCTCGTTGATTTGCGGCAGAACCGTCATCACTACCCCCACAGGCACAGTGTGGGCAGTGGTAGTGAACGTGGCTGGCTGAATGAGCGAACCATCGGAAGATGAAGCTCCCTGTTGTGACTGCACAGAAAAGTAAACCAGATTGTCCACCACCTTAAGCAATGCGGTCTGGTTGTTTAGCGCCATCAACTTGGGGCTGGACAACACCTTGGTGTTGCCGAAGGACTCCAAAAGATTAATGGCGGCTGAGAACCCATTGCTGCCCGTGTTGGCGTAGGTGGCTGTGATGAAGGGGGAGAGCGCGGTGGCCAGCGCGCTCTGGCCACCTTTGATAGCGGTATCGATCTTCCAGCCACCCGCGCCTGTTGCAAGTGCTTTCGACCAGTCGATCCCGGCTCGGTACTGATCCTTGAGCCTAACCTCAACAATGGTCGCCTCGATCAGCACCTGACGCTGGGCGGACTGCATCACGCGGTCAAGATACTGCTGCACCTGTTCCTGCTGTCTGGCGGTGCCCAGCACGGTGACAGTACCGGCTATCGGGTTGACCGCGACGTCGTACTTGCCGTCCCCAATCGGCTGGTTGGCGAA
>JAWOJD010000094.1:0-8212 GCA_046484355.1 Thiobacillus sp. | reverse complement strand
TTGGGGTTCGCCATGCTCGCGTACAACCTGATGAGCCTGTTTCGCCAGGCGGTGCTGCGCACGAAGGTACAACACACGCTGTCTACGCTGCATGGTCAGGTGCTCGCTATCGGGGCAAGCTGGCATCGCGATGACGAACGCAATACCTTGATCCTTTCCGTCCCTCGACGAAGACGCGTCTGGTTCGAAGGTCTTTGGAGCAATGCCGGTCGCAGCCCGTCATTCCCGTGGGCTCGGCTGGCTAATGGATAATTTGGGTTTAATGCGCCAGATATTTTGAGAGCCAGGCAAATTCCAGCAGGTGGATGTTCCGTATCGAGACGTGCGGTTTCAGTTGGGTCAATGAAACTGAAAAAGGGTGGGCATGTGCCGAAAGTGGCAACAGGACACGTGACTCAATGAAATAGTGCCCGCGCGACATCCTGTTTCTGTTCCGGGCTGGAGGGGCAAGCTGGCGTACTTATGTCCACAGATTCGACCGTCCGGGCACAACACTGTCAGTCAACGCGCTTGTCCGGTTCGCGCTTCGTCCCGTTCATCCATCGCCAGAGCGTTCCGCCTGGCTGGTCTTTCCCGGTCAGCAAATACTCCAGGACTTTCAGGTTGCGCAGGGCAAGCGCCTGCCGGCCACGCGCCCTGAGACTGCCGCAGAACAGAATGTGGTCACCCGGGAACAGGGGAGTGTCGATGTCGGGCAGAAGCGCTTCGGTGCTGCCGAGCAACAGCGGGATGCAGTGCAGGTCGGTATCCCGGTCAATCGGGTCGCGAATCAGGTCGCGCAACGTGATGTCCACCCCCTGATCCATGGCCTGCCTGACTGCCTCGGCATGCTCCCGGCTGAGGTCGACATCCCAGACATCGGGCACGGTGTCTTTCACGATCGAGGCAATACGGGTCAACAGCTCGTTGGCCCAGTCGTTGGGGCGTTCCTTGCATTTGTTGAAGAAGCGGGAGAGCAGCGGGGTGGTGATCAGGGACAGGAACTCATGCCCCACGATATCCGCGGACTGCATGGTGACATGGGCGCCAAAGCGCTTGAGCAGCGGGGTGTTGGCCTGGCGGTTCTGCCGGATGACGACGAACAGCTCAGGTTTGAGCTCGCGCGCGGTCATGACAATGGACAGGTTATTTACGTCGTTATCGGTGCCGGCCACAATGCCCACAGCATTGCTGATCCCGGCTTCAATCAGGGTTTTGGCTTCGGTACCGCTGCCGTGTATGCATTCGGTACAGCCGGTCAGGATTGGCTCGGCTTCGACGATGACCAGCTCGATCCCCTCTTGGCGCAGGTTGCGCACGACGGCCTTGCCGAAACGGCCGTAGCCGCAAACGAGCCACTTGCCGTGAGGCGGTCTCAGCGGTTCGCTCAGGGGGGTGCCGGGGATTTCGTTCAGCCATTCATACAGCAGGTGCTGGCCAGGACTGTGCAGGGCCATGGCGAGGTGCTCGCCGAAGGTCTCGAAGGCGTTGACGATCTCGTCGGTGCCGAACGATGCCATGTTATCGGACGTTTCGATGCTGTCGGCGCGGCACAGGACCGGCAGCTTCGGACGCAACAGTTTGGAAGTCACGGCCACCGCCAGGTTGGCCTGGTCATCGTTGGTGAGGGCGATTACACCAGCGCACAAGGGGTGGTCCAGCCCCGCCGCCTGGAGGTTTTCCGGCAGCCGCACATCGGCCACCAGGCCGGGATTGTCGAGGTGGTACTGGCCCAGATCCAGCTCACTGATGCGTTCAGGGTCGATATCCAGCACCACCGCCTGCTGGTTGCGGGTGTCGAGCGCCTGCATCAACAGCGCCCCGGTCTCGCCACACCCGCAAATGATGTAGAAGGGCTGGCGCAGGCGGCGCACGCGACGCTGGAACGCATTGGCCTTGATCACTCGCCGGAAGGCGGGATCCTGCAGCAGCGTCAGAATGGTGCCGATGCTGTACAGCCAGACCAGCACGGTCATGTAGATGGTGGCGAGTGCTGATGCGCGCTGGGCTTCGCTGAAGGTATTTGGGATTTCGCCGAAGCCGATGGTGGTGGCGGTGTAGCTGACAAAGTAGAAAGCATGGAACAGGCTCATGCCCGGCGTGGCGTTGCCGTCGGCGTCGACCCCGGGCATCAGGCTCATGCTGAGGATGGACACGGCATAGCTGATGATGAGCAGGATCAGCGGCAGCCGCATGCGCCGCAGCACCAGAAACAGAACGCTGTTCATGGCTGGTAGTACGTGTGATTCAGCGGTGATAAAGCACGGTTTCGATGACCAGAATGATCACCGACAGAATGTTGGCCACGAGCGCGCCGGCAGCGAGGGAGACGATACTGGCCATGACCGATGGGGTGAGACCGGTTTCAGTGATGTGAACCGCCACCGCCCACACGCAGGAGGCCGCAATCAACTGCAGCACGGCGACGAAGCTGGCCGCCAGGTGAATGGCGCCGATCTGGGTCCGTTCCCCGAACTTAAGTACAGTTGCGATCAGGTTCACCACCACCACGGCGAACAGTTCATACAGATGGTGATGGTCCACGTTATCCAGCTCGCCAAGGACAAACCCGAAGTTCAGGGTCATGGCGAGGATGATGAAGAAGCCGAATACAACCTTTTCAAAATTCATGGGGCGGGTTTCCCTGATAGTCAGCTCGTGTCATGATAGCCCGGCTGGGTCCGCAACGGTGCATGCAGCCCCCTGAAACGGCGCGCAAACACTTCCTCTTATTCCCGCATAGAAAACTTCGATTGAGATTGCGTGCTTGCCCGTGGCGGCAGGGTGGGGCTTCGGAGTACCATTTACAGGATTATTTCGGGCGTGCGCCCGGCTATCTGGGTGGAAACCCCAGCATCTTTAAGACTCTTTTGCACCCATCGGATGGAGGAAACAATGACGGAGCATGTTGCGACCAACGAGACCATACTCGTGGTGGGCGGCGGGATTTCCGGCATGACCGCTGCACTTGAAGCGGCCGAAACTGGCAAGAACGTTGTACTGGTAGAAAAGAATCCCGCACTGGGCGGACGCACCTCCCAGCTGTACCGCTACTTCCCCAAACTGTGTCACCCCACCTGCGGACTGGAAATCAACCTGCGCCGTCTCAAGGGCAACCCCCGCGTACGCGTGCTGACGCTGGCCGAAGTGACCGGCATCGAGGGCAGCACCGGCAATTACTCTGCCACCATCAAGATCAAGCCCCGCTATGTGAACGAAAGTTGCACCGCGTGTGGCGACTGCGAACGTGCGGTCGAGACGATGGTGGACGATCCGTTCAACTACAACCTTGGCCAGCACAAGGCGGCGTTCCTGCCGAGCGCGATGGCATATCCGCAGCGTTATATGCTGGACCCGGCCATCATTGGTTCGGCCGATGCCGACAAGGCCAAGGCGGCCTGCAAATACGGCGCGATCGACCTCGACATGAAAGAGGAAACGATCGAGGTCAAGGCGGGCGCAGTGGTGTGGGCGACCGGCTGGCAGCCTTACGACGCAGCCAAGATTCATCCTTACGGCTATGGCCGCTTCAAGAACGTCATCACCAGTGTCGAATTCGAGCGCCTGGCCGACATTCATGGCCCCACCGGTGGCAAGATCCTGCGCCCGGGCGATGGCAAGGAGGCGAAGAACATCGCCTTCATCCAGTGCGCCGGCTCGCGCGACGAGAACCACCTGCGCCACTGTTCGCGCATCTGCTGCATGGCCTCGCTCAAGCAGACCCATTACGTGCGCGAAAAATATCCGGAAGATGGCAAATCGACCATCTATTACATCGATATCCGCGCGATCGACCGCTTCGAGGATTTCTATCAGAAAGTCCAGGCCGATCCCTCGGTGAACTTCATCAAGTCCAAGGTTGCGAAGGTCACCGAAGACGAGAACGGCAACCCGGTCTGCTGGGGCGTCGATACCGAAGGGTACAAGCGCTACACCACTCCGCACGATCTGGTGGTGCTCGCCGTGGGCATGGAGCCCTCGGTCAAGGGCATCAACATTCCGGGCCATATCGTGGCTGACTCCAGCGGCTTCATCGAAGCCGATCCGGCCAACGGCGCGGTGTTTGGCGCGGGCTGCGCATCGAATGCGCTGGATGTGAACCGTGCGGTGCAATCGGCTACGGCCGCGGCACTGCGCGCGATTCAGGTAGTGAACAAAGTAGCAAAGGCGGAGGCTTAAGATGGCTGACATGAAAGTCGCAGCGTATATCTGCAAGGGCTGCGGACTGGGCGAGCGTCTGGATACGGACGCGCTGGTCAAGATCGCACAGAAGGATGGCAAGGTGCCGCTGGCGAAATCGCACGATTTCCTGTGCAACGCCGATGGCGTGGCCATGATCAAGAACGATATTGCCAACGAAGGCGTGACTCACGTCATGATCGGCGCGTGTTCGCGCCGCGCCAAGACGGAAGCTTTTTTCTTCCCGGAAAATGCCGTGGCGCGTGCCAACCTGCGCGAGGGCGTGATCTGGATTCGTCCCGATACCGACGAGGCGCGTGAAACCACCCAGGACATGGCGGAAGACTACGTTCGCATGGGCTGCGCCGAAGTGAAGGCGATGACCGCGCCTGGTGGCAACACCAACACTGGCACCAGCAAGAACCTGCTGGTGGTGGGTGGCGGCGTGACCGGCATGACCACTGCAATCGAAGCGTCGAAAACCGGTTATTCGGTGGTGCTGGTCGAGAAAACCGGCGCGCTCGGCGGCTGGGGCGCAAAACTTTACAAGCGCACGCCTGTGCATGAGCCGTTCAAGTCGCCGGCCGATACCGGCGTCGCCGACATGGTGTCGCAGGTGATGGGCGACAGCAATATCAAGGTCTATCTGAACGCGACCATCGCCAAAACCGATGGCGCACCCGGTCGCTTCGTGGTCGATATCGCCACCGAGTCAGGTGCGACCCATACCGAAGACATCGGCGCCATCGTTCAGGCAACGGGCTTCACCCCTTATGACATGAACAAGCTGCCCGAACTTGGCGGCGGCAAGTCGCCAAACGTGGTTGACCAGGCGGGCCTCGAAGCGCTGGCGCTGGAAGCGGCCACGAAGGATGGCGTGATTCGCCGTCCGTCGGACGGTGCGCCTGCCAAATCGGTGGTATTCGTGCAGTGTGCCGGCCAGCGCGATCCCAGCGGCAAGCATCTGGCGTACTGCTCGGGCTTCTGCTGCAACACCAGCATCAAGCAGGCGATGTACTTCAAGGACGCCAATCCCTCGGTCGACACGACCATTATCTACACGGACCTGCGTACCCCCGGAAACGGTGAAGACTTCTACCGCAGCGCGCAGGAAAAGGGCGTGATCTTCACCAAGGGCAAGGTTGCCGAAGTGGTGGCTGACGGCCCCACCAGCACGGTGAAATTCCACGACCTGATCCTGGACGACACCAACGCCGCGATGGTCGACGTTGATCTGGTGGTGCTGGCGACCGGCCAGGTGGCGAACTCGGGCGTCAATATCGACCTGCCGGCTGCTGCCAAAGCGGAGGGCGACGAAGTCAAGGTGGAGGTCAAGCCGATTTCCATCCTGAACTTGACCTATCGTCAGGGGCCGGACGTGCCGCAGTTGAAACAGGGTTTCACCGATTCGCACTTCATCTGTTTCCCTTATGAAACGCGCCGCACCGGCATCTATACAGCCGGCCCGGTACGCCGCCCGATGGACATCGCGCAGGCGCGTGAGGATGCCACCGGCGCTGCACTGAAGGCCATTCAGGCGCTAGAGAATGCTGAGTTGGGCCGTGCGGCGCATCCGCGTTCGGGCGACCTGTCCTTCCCGAAAGTGCGTCTGGAAGGCTGTACCCAGTGCAAACGCTGTACGGTGGAATGCCCGTTTGGCGCCATTGACGAAGATGAAAAGCGTTTCCCGGTGTTCAACGAATCGCGTTGCCGCCGTTGCGGCACCTGCATGGGCGCCTGCCCGGTACGCGTGATCTCGTTCGAGAACTACTCGGTCAACACCGTCGGCGCGCAGATCAAGGCGGTCGACATTCCCGACGAGTTCTCGGAAAAGCCGCGCATCCTGATCCTTGCATGCGAAAACGACGCCTACCCGGCGCTCGACATGGCGGGCATGAGCCGCAACGAGTATTCGGCCTATGTGCGCATCATTCCGATTCGCTGCCTCGGCTCGGTCAACACCATCTGGATTACCGATGCGCTCAACGCCGGCTACGACGGCGTGATGATGATGGGCTGCAAGTCGGGCGACGAATACCAGTGCCACTTTGTCAAGGGATCGGAACTGGGACGTGTACGCATGTCCAAGATTGATGACACCTTGAAGACGCTGAACCTGGAGTCGGAGCGCGTGCGCGATCTCGAAGTCGCCATTACCGACATCGAGCGGGTGCCTGACATGATCAACAAGTATGCCGCCGAGCTGGTTGCCGTTGGCCCCAGCCCGTTCAAAGGCTTCTAACAGGAGACCCCCATGAGTGCCAACACTGCAGTGGCGGAAAAGTACCGCAACAACTTCCTGAAGGAAATCGAAGAACAGGTCGAGATGGGCGACTGGGTCAAGATGTGCATGCAATGCGGCGTCTGTTCCGGTTCCTGCCCGACCAACTTCCAGAGCGCGTGGGAACATCCGCCGCAGGAACTGTTCATGATGATACGTGCAGGCAAGCGCGAGGAAGTGCTGACCTCCACCTCGATGTGGAACTGCACCTCGTGCTACAACTGCATCGTGCGCTGCCCGCGCAAGCTGCCGATCACCCACATCATGCACGGCATCGCCGAATACGCGCACCGCATCGGCATGGCGCCGAAGATGCAGGCCACCCGTTTCTTTTCAGGCCTGTTCTGGAAAAACGCCACCAAGACCGGACGCGTCAACGAGCTCAAGCTCTCGATGGGTCTGTACTTCAAGGACGGCTTTGTGCAGGGCGTGAAGAATGGCCTGGCGATGCAGTCGGTTGCGCTGGGTCTGGTCAAGGCCGGCCGCCTGAACGTGATGGAACTGTTCGGTGGTCACAAGTGCAAGGATCAAAAAGGCATCCACGCCATGCTGGCAAAAGCCTACGAAATCGAGCGCACGCGTAAAGCTGCCAAGATGGCGGGCTGAGGAGAAAGATAGAGATGGCAACAAGAGAATACGCGTTTTATCCCGGGTGCTCGTCGCAGAAGGGCGCGTCGGGTTCCAACTACCTTGCTTCGGTCGAGTCGATGTGCAAGACGCTCGATGTGAAGCTGACCGAAATTCCCGACTGGAACTGCTGCGGTGCTTCGATCGGTTATGCAGAGGCAGGCGAACTGCCGCGCCATGTGCTGAATGCGCGCAACTTCGCGTTGTCCGAACAGCACCTGCCGGGGCAGGAGATCGTCGCGACCTGCGCGGCCTGCTGGCTGGGCGCGCGCGAAACCCGCGAGCGGCTTACCCATTCCGATACGCTGATGGCGGATACGCGAGAAGCGCTGAAGGAAGCCGGTCTGAAGATCAACGATATGCCCAATATCCGCCACATGGTCGAAGTGCTGATCGAGGACATCGGCTTTGACGAAATGAAGAAGCATGTCGTGCGTCCGCTCGAAGGCGTCAAGATCGCGGGATATGTCGGCTGCCAGACCAACCGTCCGTTCGGCGTGGCTGGCGAGTCATTCGAGAACCCGGTTTACCTCGACAAGATGGTCGAAATGGTCGGCGCCGAGTCGATTCCTGAATACGACATGAAAGTGACCTGCTGCGGCGGCGCGTTGGCATTTTCCGAGCCGGAAAAGGCCCAGGCGCAGATTAAGGACATCGTCGAATCTGCGTATGACCATGGTGCCGAAATGATCGTCACGCCATGCCCGCTGTGCCAGGCCAACGTCGAGATTTATCAGGGCCAGGTCAACAAGCGCTACGGCACAAAATTCGACATTCCGGTGATGTACTACAGCCAGTTGATGGTCGTCGCCTACGGCGGCAGCGCCAAGGAAGCCGCGCTCAACGGTCAGGTCATCAAGGCGCGCAAGCTGGAAGAAATCGCTGCCAAGCCGGTCAAGCGCTGAGGCGTTTCGAGTTGCACTTCAAGCAGGGGCTGCGTGCCCCTGTTTTTTTCGGTGCGCCCGGCACGGGCGCACTCTTGGAGGTGAAAGTCCTCCCGTAAGTTGATCACAGCGAACGAAGCGAAGCGCAACTGCATGAGGGTGTCGACACAAGACGCCATGCGCAAGGTGTGGAAGGAAATCAAGAGCGGGCGGGAGTGGATCGTGGATGCGGACCTCAAGGATTTCTTTGGGTCCGTGGATC
>JAWOJD010000084.1:0-20509 GCA_046484355.1 Thiobacillus sp. | reverse complement strand
GTTCGCGCAAGCGAAGCTCGCCGATCTGGAGAATAGGGTGAAGCCCGACGAGCCACGGCAGCGAGGAACCGGCGTCGCCGAATCGGCATCATGCAACCTTGGGCATCGGGCCGGGTGCAACACAAACCCGATGACCTCGACTACTCCAACCGCCCGGTGCGGACCCGCATGCCGGGTGGTGTGGGAGGGGCGGTCAGGTATCCTGACCGCCCCTATCCCGATTGGGTTGCGAGCCGTTCAACCCTGCGGCTGGATATTGGATGCCTGCTTTCCCTTGGGACCCTGGGTCTCTTCGAACATTACCTTCTGGCCTTCTTTCAGCGTTTTGAATCCGTTGCCCTGGATGGCAGAAAAATGCGCGAACACATCCTCGCCGCCATTATCGGGAGTGATGAAACCAAACCCCTTGGCATCGCTGAACCACTTGACAGTACCTGTTGCCATTCAAACTTCCTCCTTGGCGTAACACACAACATGACCGCAGACGCGGACTACAGGACGGCTTGATTTTTATGGCCGTCGGTCTGAATTCAAGCGCGCTACCCGGTGATGCCCCTGCGGTAATGCCAAACCTGCACGGTCCTTGAAGCCAAACTGTTGGCTTTTTACTACCGGCAAATATTTTTTACAAGTAAAAAATGAGGAAGCCCGATAGGTTTGGGTACAGTGCATTTTCCATTTAAAACCTGAAGGAGAAAGACGTGAAGAAAAATGATTATGGCGGGCTTGGTGATGGGCATGCTGGCAGCGTCAGGCGCATGGGCAGAAGGCGCGCAGCAAAACAGGATGAAGACCTGCAATGACGACGCCGGAAAGAAGAGCCTGTCGGGCGATGCGCGCAAAGCATTCATGAAGTCTTGCTTGTCCGGCGCTGCGGCGACCCCTGCGACCCCGGCAGTTGCAGCAAAAACCGAAGCGACCCCAGCAATTGCGGCCAAACCCGCAGCAGGCTTGACTTCCCAGCAGCAGCGCATGAAGGACTGTAATGCCGAGGCCAAGGCCAAGGAGATGAAAGGCGATCCCCGCAAGACGTTTATGAAATCCTGCTTGTCGAACAAGTAAAACTAGACTTTCTTCTCGCTTCAACAAAGGCTCCTTCGGGGGCCTTTGTTCTTTTCCATACGGTAGGATGCGGACCATGCGCGCCACTTGGGACATATTCTGCAATGTTGTCGACAACTATGGCGACATAGGGATTACCTGGAGGCTGGCGCGCGGGTTGGTTAAGGAGCACGGCCTTGCTGTGAGGTTGTGGGTGGATGACTTGCATGCATTTCATCGCATCTGGCCAGCCATTGCGACGTATGCGGATCAGCAAATCTGCGAAAGGGTGACGGTCTGCGCTTGGCGCACGCCATTTGCGGCCACCAAGCCAGCGCAAGTGGTAATCGAGGCTTTTGGCTGCGCCTTGCCGGAATCCTATTTGACCGCAATGAGCATGCAGTCGCCGCCACCGGACTGGATCAATCTCGAATATCTGAGTGCAGAGCCCTGGGTTGCATACCACCACGGCCTGCCGTCGCCGCATCCGCGTTTGCCGTTGACCAAGTATTTCTTTTTTCCGGGCTACACGCCCGACACGGGCGGCTTGCTGGTCGAAGCTGGTCTGGCGGACCGGCGCAGGGCCTTTCTGCGCGACTCGGTTCCGGCATTCTGGCGACAGCTTGGGCTCGACGCGCCGCAGGCAGGCGAAATGCGAGTGTCCTTGTTTGCCTACGAAAATCCTGCGCTCCCTGCCTTGCTCGATGCGTGGTCGGCCGACACGCGGCCTGTCACCTGTCTGGCCCCCGACGGTCGGATAAGCCCGCAACTGGCTGCGTGGCTCGGGGTATCCAGCGTGCGGGCAGGGGAATCGTTCAATCGCGGTGCGCTGAAACTGCATATCCTGCCGTTTACGAATCAGGAGGCGTACGACCAGCTGCTCTGGGCGTGCGACCTCAATTTCGTGCGCGGCGAAGATTCCTGCGTGCGTGCCCAATGGGCGGCGCGTCCGCTGGTCTGGCAGGCTTACCCTCAAGCAGAGAATGCTCATTGGGACAAGCTCAACGCACTGCTGGCCCGCTACACGGCGGGGCTGGATGGCACAAGCGCGGGCGCAGTGAGCAAGATGTGGCGGCACTGGAACGGCATCCCGGACGCCGGAGATATGGCGATTCACTGGAGCGCATGGCGGGCGCAGCAGGGTACGATTGAACGGCATGCGGACGACTGGTGTATGCAACTTGGCCAGGCCGGCCGGCTGACTGACAAGCTGGTGGATTTTGTAAAAAATCGGTTAAAATAACCGGTTTTTCAAACCCTTACTAAGCTCTTGCAGCAGGACAGACACCCATGAAAACCGCACAGGAACTCCGCGCCGGCAACGTCGTGATGATCGGCCAAGACCCGATGGTGGTAGTGAAAGCCGAATTTTCGAAATCCGGCCGCAACTCATCCGTCGTCAAGATGAAACTCAAGAACCTGCTCAATGGTTCCGGAACCGAGACGGTTTATCGTGCCGACGATAAATTCGAAATGGTGTCGCTCGATCGCAAGGAATGTACCTATTCCTATTTCGCCGATCCGCTGTATGTATTCATGGACGCTGACTACAACCAGTATGAGATTGAAGCCGAGAACCTCGGCGACGCGCTGAATTACCTGGACGATGGCATGCCGCTGGAAGTGGTCTTCTATGAAGGCAAGGCGATCTCGGTCGACATGCCCACCACCGTGGTCCGCGAAGTCGAATACACTGAGCCTGCCGTCCGCGGCGACACCTCGGGCAAAGTGATGAAGCCCGCGCGCATCAAGCCCACCGGCTTCGAGCTGCCCGTGGCAGCATTCGTGGATATCGGCGACATGATCGAGATCGACACCCGTACCAACGAATTCAAGCGACGCGCAAACTGATCGTTGTGCTGATTCAAACAAATGGCAGCTTCGGCTGCCTTTTGTTTTTGGTCGCGCGCCAGCGGCGTTAAAATAGTGGCCAGCTTTTTCGTCGCATGCACATGACCGATCCGAATTTCATCCACCTCCGTCTCCACACTGAATATTCCGTCGCCGATGGTCTGGTGCGGGTGGGCGAGGCGGTCAAATGCGCGTGCGACATCGCGATGCCCGCGTTGGGCCTGTCGGATCTGTCGAACACCTTCGGTTGGGTGAAGTTTTACCGCGCGGCACGCGGTGCTGGCGTCAAGCCGATTTTTGGCTGCGATGTCTGGGTGACCAACGCCACCGACCGAAACCGGCCTTCGCGCCTGTTGCTGCTGGTGCAGCATCGCGAAGGCTATCGGCGATTGTGCGAACTGCTCACCCGTGCCTATCAGGACAACATCCATCGTGGCCGTGCCGAGATTGATCCCGACTGGTTGCGCGACGGCACCGACGGCTTGCTGGCGCTGTCGGGCGGGGATTTCAGCAACGTGGCGCAGGCGATTCTCGACGACAAACTGGATGCGGCGCGTGCCGCGGCCGAAGACTGGGCGGCATTGTTTCCGGGGCGCTATTACCTGGAGCTGCAACGCTTCGGCCTGCCGCACACCGAAAGGCTGATCGACGGCCTGCTGGATATCGGCGCTGTGCTTGGGTTGCCGGCGGTGGCGACCCATCCGATCCAGTTCATTGCGCCGGACGATTTCAAGGCGCACGAGGCGCGCGTGTGCATCGCCGAGGGCATGATGCTGGGCGACCCGCGCCGCCCGCGGCCGTTTACCGCTGAGCAGTATTTCAAGACGCCGGACGAAATGGCGGAGTTGTTCGCCGACCTGCCGGAAGCGCTCGCCAACAGCGTGGAAATCGCCAAACGCTGCAACCTCACGCTGGAACTCGGCAAGAGCAAGCTGCCCGACTTCCCCACGCCCGAAGGCATGAGTCTCGACGATTACATGCGGCAGCGGTCCATCGAAGGCCTGCACCTGCGCATGGCGAGCCTCTACCCGGACGAGGCCGTGCGTGCAGACAAGCTGCCCGAATACGTCGCGCGGCTGGAATTCGAGCTTGGCACAATCATTCAAATGGGCTTTCCAGGCTACTTCCTGATCGTGGCCGACTTCATCAACTGGGCCAAGAACAACAACGTGCCGGTGGGGCCGGGGCGCGGCTCCGGCGCGGGGTCGCTGGTGGCCTACAGCCTTGGCATTACCGATCTCGATCCGCTGGAATATGACCTGCTGTTCGAGCGCTTCCTCAACCCCGAACGGGTGTCGATGCCCGACTTCGATATCGACTTCTGCCAGGAAGGGCGCGACCGCGTCATCGACTACGTGAAGCGTCAATATGGCGCTGAATCGGTGTCGCAGATCGCCACCTTCGGCACCATGGCGGCAAAGGCGGTGTTGCGCGATGTGGGTCGGGTGCTCGATTTGCCCTATCTGTTCGTCGATAAGTTTGTGAAGTTGGTGCCCAACGAACTGGGCATTTCGCTGGCCGAGGCGCGCGAGAAAGAGCCGCAAATCGACGAGCGCGCAAGCAGCGAGGAAGAGCTCGCCGAACTGCTGCCCCTGGCTGAAAAGCTCGAGGGCATCACCCGCAACGTCGGCATGCACGCCGGCGGAGTGCTAATCGCGCCGGGAAAACTCACCGACTTCTGTCCGCTCTATCGCGCCGAAGGCTCGGACGCAGCGGTATCGCAGTTCGACAAGGACGACGTCGAGGCGGTCGGCCTGGTGAAATTCGACTTCCTGGGACTGCGCACGCTGACCATTCTGGCCGAGGCGGTGCGTTTCGTGCAGCGCCATGAGGACCGCAAGGGCTTTCGCCTGGAAGACCTGTCGCTCGACGACCCGGCGGTCTACAAGCTGTTTGCCGACGGCAACACCACGGCCGTGTTCCAGTCCGAATCGCGTTCAGCCAAGGATCTGGAAAAAAAGCTGAAAGGCGACTGCTTCGAAGACATCATCGCGTTGATGGCGCTGAACCGGCCGGGCCCGCTCGGCTCGGGCATGGTGGACGACTTCATCGCACGGAAACAGGGCAAGCAGAAACCCGAGTATTTCCACCCCGACCTCGAGCCGGTGCTTAAATCGACCTACGGCATCATCGTCTACCAGGAACAGGTGATGCTGGTGGCCCAGATTCTTGCGGGCTACAGCCTCGGCAGCGCGGACATGCTGCGGCGCGCCATGGGCAAGAAGAAGGCCGAGGAAATGGCCAAGCAGCGTTCAATTTTCCTTGAGGGCGCGGCCAAGCGGGGCGCCGACACCAAGGTCGCCGAACGCCTGTTCGACCTGATGGAGAAGTTTGCCGAGTATGGTTTTAACAAGTCGCACTCGGCGGCCTACGCGCTGATTGCCTATCATACGGCCTGGCTCAAGGCCTATTACCCGGCCGAGTTCATGGCCGCGACGATGTCCTCGGAAATGTCTGACACTGACAAGGTGCGGGTGTTTTATGAAGATTGCCGTGCCAACGGGTTGACGATGTTGCCGCCCGATATCAATCAGTCGGGGTATCGCTTCGAGCCGGTCAGCCGGACCGACATCCGCTATGGGCTGGGCGCGATCAAGGGCAGCGGTGAGGCCGCCATCGGCGCCATCGTCGCCGAACGCGAGACCAATGGCCCGTACACCGGCCTGTTCGATCTGGCGCGGCGGGTCGACAAGCGTTACCTCAACCGGCGGGTGCTGGAGGCGCTGGTCAAGGCGGGCGCGTTCGATGCGCTCAACGAGCATCGCGCCAGCCTGATGGCCTCCGTCGGGGCTGCGCTCGAAACCGCCGACCGCGCCGCGCGCAGCGGTGGTCAGGTGGGCCTGTTCGGCGAAGTGCTCGACGGTGGGGAAGACCTGATCGACACGCCAGTGTGGGCAGAACAGGAAAAGCTGTTGCAGGAAAAATCCGCGCTTGGCTATTTCTTCAGCGGCCATCCTTTCACGTCTTACCTGGCCGAAGTATCCAGCTTTGCCAAACGCCAGCTCGACAGCCTCGAGCCTTCACGCGACCTTGCGATGCTGGCCGGCATCGTGGTTTCAATGCGTACCCAGATGACGCGACGTGGCAAGATGGTGATCCTGCTGCTGGATGATGCGACGGCACAGGTTGAGGTGGTGATTTTCAACGAGTTGTATGAGCGGGAGCGCCATCTGTTGAAGGATGACGCGCTGCTGGTGATCGAAGGCAAGGTCAATCGCGACGATTATTCGGGTGGTCTGCGGGTGACGGCGGAGTCCATCTACGACCTTGCCGGGGCGCGGACCCGCTTTGCGCATGGATTGCAGTTGGCGTGCAATGGCCAATGCCATGGCCAATCCAACAGTGGCCGCAAGCTGGCCGAATTGCTTGCGCCGTATAAGGTCCAGGAAGGGGGCTGTCCGGTGTGGGTGGATTACCGCACGCCCAATGCAAGCTGTCGCGTGAAGCTGGGGGAAGACTGGCGGGTGCGGCTAGATGACAGGTTGCTGGAGTCGCTGGGCGGATGGCTCAAGCCCGACGCCGTGAGCGTGATTTACTGAAAAGTGTTGCGATGAAGCAACGGAAATGCCTTTTAATCCCGCGGATACAACAAAGTGTTGACAAGCATACCGCTATATTAGAGAATTCTAATAACACTTGGGGCGCCGCAATGGCACCTAAGTGTTGTCTCCTCCAATCCTCCTCCTTTGGTGGATCCTCTGCCCGGCTCTTGAGCCGGGCATTTTTTTCCCGTGAATCAGCAGGCAAGCTCTCAAGCCGTTGTGTCGCGCTTTTCGAATCCTGAATATTCGCCAGTCGCTGAAGTCGTTTCCAGATGCGTCACGCTGGCCAACTGCGGGCCGACACGCGCCCAGTCGAGCATGGCCGCCACGGCTTTGTCGCTTCCCTGAACGACGGCCTCCACGGTGCGATCGGCTCGATTCCGAACCCAGCCATGGACGCCGAGCGCGTTGGCTTTCTGAAGCATCGACTCGCGAAACCAGACGCCCTGCACCCGGCCATGAATGACGAGATGCAGGGTCAACACGGGATTACTTCACCTTCATCCCGGGCGCGGCGCCGGAATCGGGGGACAGGATGAACAATCCGGGGGTATCGCCCGAGGCTGCCAGCACCATGCCTTCGCTCATGCCGAACTTCATCTTGCGCGGCGCCAGATTGGCGACCATCACGGTCTGTCGCCCCACCAGCGCCTCCGGGACATAGGCCGACTTGATGCCTGCGAAGACCTGGCGCGTGCCGAGGTCGCCGAGGTCGAGCGTCAGGCGTAGCAGCTTGTCGGCGCCCTCGACATGCTCGGCATTCGCAATCCGCGCGATGCGCAGGTCGATCTTGCTGAAGTCCTCGATGCTGATGGTGTCGGCGACTGGCTGCGCGGCCTTGATCTGCGATTCAGCGTGGCGGGCTGGAGCGGGAGCGCCTGCGGCCGGCTCAAGATTCTGTTTGTTGGCAACCACCATGGCTTCAATGGATTTGGGGTCGATTCGGGTCATGAGATGGTTGTACTCGTTGATGCGGTGACGGATAAACAGGGTCTGGGCGTCATCCCAGGTGAGCGGGTCGATGTTGAGGAAAGCCTCAACCTGTTCTGCCAGCTTGGGCAACACAGGCTTCAGATACAACGTCAGCAGACGGAAGCTGTTCAGTGCAACCGTGCAGACTTCATGCAGGCGGTAAACCGCTTCGTCCTTTTTCGCCAGTTCCCAGGGCTTCTCGTCCGCCACGTACTGGTTGGCGCGGTCGGCCAGCGCCATGATCTCGCGAAGCGCCTTGGCAAAGTCGCGCGATTCGTAATGCGCAGCGATCGAACTGGCGGCAGCCTGGAATTCGCCAATGAGCTCGATATTGGCCACGCCATCGGCGAGCATGCCGTCGAACTTCTTGTGGATGAAGCCTGCCGTGCGGCTGGCGATATTGATGAATTTGCCGACCAGATCCGAATTGACCCGCGCGACGAAGTCATCAAGGTTCAGATCGATGTCTTCCATCGAGCCGTTGAGCTTGGCCGCGTAGTAGTAGCGCAGCCACTCGGGATTCAGCTTCTGCGCAAGGTAGCTGTCAGCCGTGATGAAGGTGCCGCGCGACTTCGACATCTTCTGCCCGTTCACGGTCAAAAAGCCGTGCGCGTATACCGCGGTCGGCAGGCGGTGGCCGGAAAACTTCAGCATCGCCGGCCAGAACAGCGCGTGGAAATACAGGATGTCCTTGCCGATGAAATGCACCAGTTCGGTTTTGGAATCCGCGCCCCACCAGGCGTCGAAGTCGAGGCCGTTGTCCCTGGCGTATTTGGCGAAGCTCGCCATGTAGCCCACCGGCGCATCCAGCCACACGTAGAAATACTTGCCCGGCGCATCGGGAATCTCGAAGCCGAAATACGGCGCATCACGGCTGATGTCCCAGTTGTTCAGACCCGAGGCGAACCATTCTTGCATCTTGTTGGCGGCCTCGTCCTGCAGCGCGCCCGACTTGGTCCACTCGCGCAGGAAGGCCTCGCACGCGCCGAGTTTGAAGAAATAATGCTCGGAATCTTTGTGCACCGGCGTCGCCCCCGACACCGCCGACACCGGATTCTTCAGCTCGGTCGGGCTGTAGGTCGCGCCGCACACTTCGCAGTTGTCGCCGTACTGGTCCGCCGCGCCGCACTTGGGGCATTCGCCCTTGATGAAACGGTCCGGCAGGAACAGGTTCTTCACCGGGTCGTACAACTGGGCGATCGTCTTCACTTCGATCAGTCCCGCGTCCTTCAGCCGCAGATAAATTTTCGAAGCCAGCTCGCGGTTCTCATCCGAATGCGTCGAGTAGTAATGGTCGAAGCCAATATGAAAACCCGCAAAGTCGCGCGTGTGCTCGTCCCACACCCGGCCGATCAGCGCTTCCGGCGTGATGCCTTCCTTCTCCGCGCGCAGCATGATCGCGGTGCCATGGGTATCGTCGGCGCACATGTAGCGGCAGTCGTGCCCCCGCATTTTCTGGAAACGTACCCAGATGTCGGTCTGGATGTATTCGACCAGATGGCCGAGGTGGATGCTGCCATTGGCGTAGGGCAGGGCGGAAGTGACTAGGATTTGGCGGGACATGGGGACGGCCAGGCGCTCAATAATCCGCCATTTTAACGGCTAGAAGCGCGAGCCGGGCTGTTTCAGGAATTCAAGTTCGTCGGCAGTGGAAGCGCGCCCCAGAATCGCATTGCGATGCGGGAAGCGGCCGAAGCGCGCCACCACGTCTCGATGCTTGCGAGCGTAATCCAGGAAATCGTCGAACACAGCACGTTCGCCGCCTGGCGCCTCGTGCGCGAGTGTTTCATACAGAGCCACCGACAAGTCCTGCATGCTGATCGACTCCGCATGTTCCAGCGGCAGATAGAGAAATATGCGTTCGATCGGCGCGAGTTGCGAATCTTCGCCTGCGGACAAGGCGTCCAGGCTCAAGGCCAGCGCCTGCGGGTCGGTCGCGAAAGACTGAGGTTGGTTGCGGTGGATGTGATGCGGAAACTGGTCGAGCACGAGGATCAGGGCCAATCGACCGCGAGGCGTGTGTGTCCAGTTCGCAAGCTGGCCACGCGCTGCTGCCTGCAGCGTGTCGGAAAAGCCATCCGCCACTTTCCGATCGTTCGCCGCCGACTTGCCGAACCAGAGCTTGTGCTGACGCGCAGTTAATTCTGCAGCGCTGCAGGGTGGACCGAACCAGAAGTCGAGCACCCTTTCGTAGGCGGAAGACATGGTTCGGCAGCGCGTGAGGGACTAGAAAATATCGTCGGCGAGGTCGTTGTGCGACCCGTCGCAGAAGGGTTTGTCCTTGGTGTGCTTGCAGTTGCACAGCCACACCGTGGTTTTTTCCTTGATGACGAAAGACATCGGTTCCATGCCGGTGCCTTCGTGCGAGCCATCACAAAACGGCTGCGTCATCGAGCGGCCGCATGAGCACCACCAGTATTCGCCAGGCTCGAGTTCGAGTTCGGCAGGGTTTCGCTCGTACACAACAGGATCAGACATATTTCGCTCCAAAGCTAAAACGACATTCTAGCTGCTATGGAAGCCAGGAAATCCGTACGTTTTATGTGTGATTTGCGTAAAGGCGAAGCGTTGGAGCGCCACCCACTCTGAAAATGCAGGTGCCAAGAAGGCGAAAGTGGTCGGGGCGAGAGGATTCGAACCTCCGACTCCTGCGTCCCGAACGCAGTACTCTACCAGGCTGAGCTACGCCCCGAGGCAGATGGCGGACCAGCAGATCGCTGAGCCCAATTTTGAAAACTACCGGGAAAACGGCACAAATACGCGGTCAGAAACTGCGGTCGACCGCGAAAGCCGCTAATTGTAGCAAAGCTGATTTGGAATTTGAATCAGGCAGGATAGAAATAGCTTCATTTGCCGTTTGAATTTCGCGCTGGGCGGCTTCACGGGTGTACTGCAGGGCGCGCGTATCCTTGATGGCAGCGAGCACGCTCTGAAATTCGGTGAGGCCGCCGTGCTCGATTGCCTGGCGGATGCTGGCGGCCTGCTCGGGGGTTCCATGCTTCATCGCATGCAGCAGCGGCAGGGTGGGTTTGCCTTCGGCGAGGTCGTCGCCGATATTCTTGCCGGTTTTCAGGAAGTCGCCCGAGTAATCCAGCACGTCGTCGATCAACTGGAAGGCGGTGCCGAGATGCATGCCGTAGCGCGCGAGCGCGTCTTTCTCCGCTTCCGTGCCACCACCGATGACTGCGCCCAGGCGCCCCGCGGCTTCAAACAGCTTGGCGGTCTTGTAGCGAATGACGCGCAGATAATTCTCTTCGTCGATGTCAGGGTCGTTGCAGTTGAGAAGCTGAAGCACTTCGCCTTCGGCGATGGTGTTGGTGGCATCGGACAGGATACGCATGACATCCATGTTCTCGATCGAGACCATCATCTGGAACGCACGCGAATAGAGGAAATCCCCGACCAGCACGCTGGCGGCGTTCCCGAACAGGGCGTTGGCGGTTTCGCGGCCGCGCCGCAACTCGGATTCGTCAACGACGTCGTCGTGCAGAAGCGTGGCCGTGTGAATGAACTCCACCACGGCGGCGAGCTCGAAGTGCGCCCGTCCCGAATACTTGAAGCATCCCGCTGACAGCAAGACCAATGCGGGGCGCAAGCGCTTGCCACCACTGTTGATGATGTATTCGGAGACCTGGCGGATGAGTGCCACGTCGGAATAGAGACTTTGGCGAATGACATGGTCGACTTCTTGCATGTCGTCGGCCAGGAAGGTTTGCAGGCTCTCCAGGGACACAATAAATGATTTGTTAAGAAATTGAGTGCGCAATGGTACCAGCCCACGGCGGGTTTTGATTATTGGGTACTGGCCAGTCACTCTGCCAAATGGTTTGACTTGTTGTGGGATCGCCGTTAAAATCTCGCGCTTTCCTGGGTTCGTATTGGTTGGAGACCCCCAATGTACGCAGTCATCAAAACCGGCGGCAAGCAATATCGCGTGAGCGCCGGTGACAAACTTAAAATTGAAAAACTCGAAGCCGAGATCGGCAGCGAGATTACCTTTGATCAGGTATTGATGGTGGGCGATGGTGCCGACATCAAAATGGGCGCGCCCATGCTTCGCGGCGCCACGGTTTCAGCCACGGTGCTGAATCAGGCACGCGGCGACAAGATCAAAATCTTCAAGATGCGCCGTCGCAAACACTACCGGAAGAGCCAAGGCCATCGCCAGCACTTCACCGAAGTGCAAATCGGCGGCATTACCGCATAAGGAGCCCATACCATGGCACACAAGAAAGCAGGCGGTAGTTCGCGTAACGGCCGCGATTCGGAATCGAAACGTCTGGGCGTCAAGCGCTACGGCGGCGAACTGGTTCTGGCAGGCAACATTATCGTGCGTCAGCGCGGCACCCAGTTCCATCCTGGCGACAACGTCGGCATCGGCAAGGATCACACCCTGTTCGCCAAGGCGCACGGGACGGTCAAGTTCGAAATCAAGGGCGCTGCCCGTCGCAGAACGGTTCGCATCGAGCCGGTTGCGGCTTGAGCCATTTGAACTGAGCCGGGCTCGCCCCGCGAAAAAAGCCCTGTCCACTGGATGGGGCTTTTTTGTTTAGGATACCCACGAAATGAAATTCATTGACGAAGCGAAAATTGAAGTGCTGGCCGGCAAGGGCGGCGACGGCAGTGCATCGTTTCGCCGTGAAAAATACATTCCCAAGGGCGGACCGGATGGCGGCGATGGCGGTCGGGGTGGCAGCGTGTTTGCCGTCGCAGACCGCAACATCAATACCTTGGTCGAGTTTCGTTTCAAGCGCATTTTCAAGGCGCAAAAAGGCGAAAACGGGCGTGGGGCGCAATGCTACGGCAAAGGCGGTGAGGATCTCACCGTCCACGTGCCGGTGGGCACGGTTTTCACCGACATCAATAGTGGCGAAGTGGTGGCCGACCTGGCTGAGGACGGTCAGACGGTTTGTCTGGCGAAAGGCGGCAAGGGGGGATTGGGCAACCAGCACTTCAAATCGAGCACCAATCGCGCCCCACGCCAGCATACGCTCGGCGAGCCGGGCGAGGAGTGGGAACTGGCGCTGGAACTGAAGGTGCTCGCCGACGTGGGGCTGCTGGGTATGCCGAATGCAGGCAAGTCGACGTTCATTCGCGCCGTGTCGGCTGCGCGTCCGAAGGTGGCCGATTACCCGTTCACCACGCTGGCGCCGAATCTGGGCGTGGTGCGTGTGGACAGCGAACGCAGTTTTGTTATCGCCGACATTCCAGGGCTGATCGAGGGTGCGGCGGAAGGCGCCGGCCTGGGCCACCAGTTTTTGCGCCACCTGCAGCGCACACGGGTGCTGCTGCATCTGGTCGACATTTCGCCGCGTTGGGAAAGTGGCGATCCGGTCCACGAGGCGTGTGCCATCGTCGAAGAACTGCGCAAGTACGACCAGGCGCTGTATGAAAAACCGCGCTGGCTGGTGCTGAACAAGATCGATATGGTGGATGAGGCTGAGCGCCAGGCCGTGGTCGATCAGTTTGTGAAAGACTACGATTGGCAGGGGCCGGTGTTTGCGATTTCTGCACTGGATGGCTCAGGGTGCAGTGCACTGACTTACGCGATCATGGACTATTTGGGGACGCAGTCTGCCGTGGTGCTCGACGAATCCCCGCTTGATGGACCATCAATGGCGGCTGATTAAGCCTCCTGTGATTCGGAGGACGCGAGTTCTTCGCCGTCCACGCGTTTCCAGTCGTTTTCCTGCAATGCAACCTGATATTTTGCCCAGCGCGCAAATTCAAGCGGGCTGCAATGGCCTTTCTTGCGGCGGCAGGTTCCGGCTACACCTTTGAAATGAAAAACTTTCTCGCCTGTTTTGGTGTCTGTGCCAATGCTGGCCAGTTGACGCACGCCCCAGGTACGGCCATAGGCGCCGTTGCTGTAGAAATTCCCTACTTTTAAGTCGTCCATACTCATGTCGTGATGCGTCGGTAAATGTCGGTGACCTTGACCGGCAATTGTCGCACGTCATCCAGGATGATGTAGCGTGCCGCACCGTACATGTGCGGGAGGTAGTCGCGAGCTTCGCGATCAAGGGTGATGCAGAAGGGATGAATGCCGGTGCGGCTGGCTTCCAGCAGCGCCATGCGTGTGTCCTCGACGCCATAGACGCCGCGATAGACGTCGAAATAATCATCCGGCCGGCCGTCCGACAGCGTAACCAGCACACGGGTTTTCGCTTCGACCTGGTTCAGCAGTTTGGTCATGTGACGCAACGCAAAGCCCATCCGTGTGTATTCCTGCGGGCGGATGCCCGAGATACGCGCTTTCACCTCGTCGTCATAGCGCTCATCGAAGGTCTTGATCCGAAACAGTTCACAGCGCTTGCGGGTCGTGCCGGAAAAACCGTAGATCGCATAGCGGTCGCCCAACAATTCCAGCGCCTCGCACAGCAGGATCAGCGCCTCGCGCTCGGCTTCGTTGATCCAGCCCTTGGTCGAGCCGCTCATGTCGACCAGAAAAGCGACGGCGATGTTGCGCTCTGCACGGTGCATCCGGACAAACAGGCGGTCGCTCATTTCGCTACCGTCGCGTGCGTCGGCCAGCGCTTCGATCAGGGCGTCGAGATCGATTTCGTCACCCTGGGTCTGCCGTTTCTCGAGGCGGTTCTCATCGCGCAGCGCCTCGAATTTCTTGCGCAGATGCCTGACCACACCGGCGTGCTTGTCGAGCGTGTCGCGATAGAAAGAATCGTGAGCCGGGGTCACGGTTTTCTCCCGCATGACACACCAGTTCTTGCGGTAATGCTGGCGACCGTGATCCCACTCGGGATAGAGCACGGCCCCTTTCTCGTGATACGTGCCCTGCCAGACCGCGTCGGGGTCCTCGGGCTGGTCGAACACGAGCGCCGGATCGTATTCGCCGTCACCCGCAGGCGTGAGGTATTCGGGGGGAATCTCGCCAAAATCGAGGTAGACCGACGTCAGCAGCTGCTTGACGTCGTTGGGCGGCGCAATGGGAACGTCATCAAGGGTGATGTCGAAATCGAGCTGGCCGTTTTCATCGCGCGGGGTCACGCCCAGTTCGCGTGGTGAGTCGGGGGCCGCTTCCAGATCGGCTGGCGTGGTGTCGTGCTCTTCCAGCAGGTCGGCCAGCTTGATGCGCAGGCGCGCCTTTTCCTTGTCCAGCCGCGCTAAACGTGCGGCAGCGATGGCCTCCGGTCGCAGACTGCCCTGGTCGCTCCACAGCGGGCAGTCGGCTTCATCATAGGCGTCCTCGAGCAAAGCGAGGCTGTCTTCCAGCGTGGCCTGCTCCGTTGCGAGCGCCGCTTCAAATCGACGCCACCCTGGCGGAAGGCCGGGGTCGAGCTGCGCGCGCAGACGCTGCAATTCGCGGTGCAAACCCGGTAACTCGCGTGCGATGCGTGCGGTAAGACGCAGCGTTTCCAGCGCATACAGCCGGGTCAGGGCACGCTCGGGATCGGCGTAATCCGCTGCCACGCCTGCATGATCGATGCGCAGCGTGCCGAAGCGCGTTTGCGCCCACAAGAGCGCGACAGTAATTTTCGCGAGTTGAAAATTGTCGTCCAGACTGGGCAGCGCTGCGACCAGCGGCGGCAACACGATGCGTTCGCCGTCGGTCCAGGCCGCATCGCCTTCCTCGATCGTCAGCCGTCGCCCCGACAGACCGCAGACAAAATTCCCCAGAACCGGTGCGATGTCCTCGAACAGCGCGCCAGCAGCATCGTTCTTGTGTTGCGCCTCGTCAAAGCTGTCAACCTGCTCCATCACCCTGAGCGCGGTCTGCAAGCCGGTGCGGTCGTATATGTCGCAGGTATGGACCGCCCATGCTTCCAGCAGGCGCCGCTCCATTCGCGGCAACAGTGCAGGGGCGCGGCGGCCGAACTGCCAGGCAAGTGTGATATGCGTGGACGCGATGCGGCGAATCCAGTCGAGGATGAAATCCTGCTCGTCGCGCGCCAACGCGGTCAGTTCGACGGCGAGCGTCTCGACCTTGAAGAAGGTGAATTCGGTGTCCAGCCAGACATGGAGGTTTTTCTCCATCTCGGCGGCGGAAAGCGGCACCAGCGCCATATTTAAAACGACGCCATCAGAAAATAGATGAGGAAAGTTCCTGAATGGCTTTCAGCATGTCGGCATCATCGGTGATGGCCTGGGCGACTGCGGATTTGCACGCGGTGACCGGGCTGACACCATCATGGATCAGCTTGCCGGCGTGGACCAGCAGGCGGGTGGAGGCACCTTCTTCCAGCCCGCTGCCCTTGAGATTGCGTGTCATCTGCGCGAATCGGACGAGATTTGCGGCAACGGCTTCCGACACGCCGGATTCATTGGAGACAATCCGACGTTCGAGGTCGGCAGACGGATAGTCGAACTCCAGTGCGACAAAGCGCTGTCGGGTCGACTGCTTCAAATCCTTGAGCACGCTCTGATAACCGGGATTGTAGGAAATAGCGAGGCAGAATTCGGGCGTGGCCTCGACGATCTGGCCCAGTTTTTCCATCGGCAGGGACCGGCGATCGTCAGCCAGGGGATGAATCACGACCATGGTGTCCTTGCGCGCTTCGACGATTTCATCCAGATAGCAGATGCCCCCGCAGCGCACGGCACGGGTGAGCGGACCATCGACCCAAACCGTTTCGCCGCCCTTGACCAGATAGCGGCCGACCAGGTCGGACGCGGTGAGGTCGTCGTGGCACGACACGGTGATCAGCGGGCGTTTCAGCCGCCATGCCATGTGTTCCATGAAACGGGTCTTGCCGCAGCCGGTGGGCCCTTTGAGCAGGATCGGAATCTGCTGCCGGTAGGCGGCTTCGAAGAGTTGGACTTCCTCGCCGACAGCTTCGTAATACGGCTCATTTTCGATGAGGTGATGCGCGGGATCGAGGGTACGGGCGTTCATGGTCGGGATGGATGATTCAGAAACAGCCGGATTGCTGCTTCGTGCGTTCGAGGTCTTTGATTTCCTGATTCCACTTGTTCATCTGTTCCTGCGTATAGCCCTTGCGTCGTGCCTGATCCATTTTGTCGAATACCTTGCCCATCTTGTCGGTGAGCGTGTCGCACTGGCGTGCCGACATGCTGGCGGTCGGCTTACCGTTGGCGTGACGGGTTTCGAGTTTGAGGGTGGCAGGCTTGTCGGAACGGGGTGCCGGCGTGGGGTCAGGCGAAGCCGGTTGTGTGCGGGCAGGGGGTATCCGCACGGGATCGGGAATCGGCGCGGGATCGATTTCCACGGTGCGGGCTTCGCGCGCATTGCGGCATGGCAGGTTGGAATAGGTGACGTTGCCGTGCGCGTCGATACACTTGTTGAGCGTGCCTTGCGCCCATGCGGGTGCAGGGAGCAGCAATCCCAATACAAACAGCCGGATGGCAAGGCGACGCATGCGTTCAACTCTCCCCGGAATACTTGTCGTCCTCAATGGCCATTTTCTTGCTGAATTCGGCTTCCTTTTGCTGCTCGGCCTGCGCCTGCTTGCGCGCCAGACGCTTTTCATACACGCCCGGGTGCTGCTCGATGAAATCCTCGCCGAACAGCGCATGGCGCAGGAAATTCTGCCCAAAGTCGAGCAGGGCCTCATCGTCGGCAACCAGCATCGCCATGATTTCCACCGGGATGTTATAGGTCTCGTTGAAGCTCGGGCTCATGACAAAGGCACGGAAACGATCCATGTCGTAGCTCGCCATGAAAAATAGCTGGTTGGACACGGGCGTCGGCTTGCCGATCGCAGGGCCAGCTGACTTGCGCTTGATTACCAGTTGCCGCCAGGCGTGCGCTTTTTCGTCGTATTCGACCACGCCCTGTTCGGCGCGATATTGCTCGATGGTTTGCGTTTTGTCCTCAAAGTGGCCGAGGCAGTGCGGTTCGCGGACCATCGCATAGGCGCTGCGGTCGACGTATTCGTCCGAGCGGCGCATGGTCAGCAAAGCGACCGGGTAGTAGCGGCATGCGGTGGGGCGGTCTTCGTAGACGCCACAACCTTCAGGGGTCATGAACTGGCAGGCCGTGCCGCCTTCGACTGGCTTCAGTTTGACGCCGGGCATGCCGTCCTTGTCCATTTCGAACGGGATGGAATATTGTTTGAGGATCTCTCCTGACGACATATCCAGACGCTTTTTCAGACGCAGGATGTCATAGGGCGTCAGAGGGATGTCGATGTTGCTGCAGCAGGCGTTCCAGCACTTGACGTTGCGATGGCATCGGAACTGCAACTTGGCGTTTTCTTCCAGCATGGTGGGCTTCACCGGGCTGTCCGCAAACGGGGAGTCGGTAATCAGGTCTTTAAATTCAGCTTCGTTCATGGTTCAACCTCGTGGGGCGTGGCCCCTTAATCAGTAATCAATCAACACTCAGGCGAAAGTGGACCACTAGGGTACGCGCTTTCGGCTGGATGCTAAACCTCGCTGGTCTTGCTGTTTTTTTCGCGGGGAAAAAAACGGGCGCCGCAAGGCGCCCGTTCATCAGTCCATCAAGCTTGCTTAATGTGCAGCGGGCTTGAACAGCTTGGACTTGTCGACCAGATCCACGTGGGCGCGCTTGAAGCAGTTCCACTTCTTGGAGTTCTTGTCGTACACCGAGTTCACAAAGCAGTGCCAGTTTTCCTCATCGACGAAGTTCTTGTCAGTGCGGTAGTAGAAGCCGGGGTAACGGCTTTCCTGGCGGAACATGATGTGCTGCATGTGAGCTTCTGCAGTCAGGATGCGATGGTAGTTTTCCCATGCACGCAGCAGCTCGTGCAGGTCTTTTGCACGCATCTTCTCGGCATCTTCCTTCAGCATCTCCAGCTTCTCTTCAGCCACCTTGAGCATGTGCTCGTTGGTGTTGTAGTAAGTGGCGACGCCGGCAACGTACTCGTCCATGATCTTCTGCAGACGGAACTGCAGCATCTTGGGCGTGATGTAGTTGGGGTTGACGTCGATTGCCGTGGTGTAGTCCTTGTGCTCAAGGAAGTTACGCACCGGCTTGTAGATGTCCTCTACCAGCTGCTCAACGGAGGTGTCGAGCTCGGGCTTCATGTCCTTGTTGTCGATGCAGTACTTGACCATGGACTTGGCGCACATGCGGCCTTCGGCGTGCGAGCCGGAGGAGAACTTGTGGCCGGATGCGCCCACGCCGTCGCCGGCGGTGAACAGACCCTTGACCGTGGTCATCGAGCGGTAGCCCCAGTTCCAGCCTTTTGGCAGGTGCTCAGGGATCTTGCCTGCATCGGCATGATCTTCCGAGGTCGGTGCGCCCAGATCTTCGGGACCCGACACCCAGATGCCGCAGCAGCCGGAGTGTGAACCCAACAGGTAGGGCTCGGTCGGCATCAGTTCGGAGTTCTTCTTCTCCGGCTCGATGTTCTCGCCCACCCAGATACCACACTGGCCGACGCACATGTCGAGGAAGTCTTCCCAGGCTTCAGCTTCCAGGTGCTTCACTTCGCGCGGGGTCAGGGTCTCGCGCAGTTTGGCGAGTGCAGTCACGGTGTCCATGTAAATGGGGCCGCGGCCTTCCTTCATTTCCTTCAGCATCAGGTGGTTACGCAGACACGATGCGGGAACGGCAGCCTGCCCGTAGGGAGGGTAGTCGTTCAGCAGTTCCTTGTTCTTCTGCATGTAGACTTCGCCGTAGGCGTTGGTGGCTTGGGCCTTGAACAGCAGGAACCAGGCGCCAACCGGGCCGTAACCGTCCTTGAAACGGGCGGGCACGAAGCGGTTTTCCATCATGGTCAGTTCTGCGCCGGCTTCAGCAGCCATAGCGTAGGTGGAACCTGCGTTCCACACCGGGTACCAGGCACGACCGGTGCCTTCGCCCACGGAACGGGGACGGAAGATATTCACGCAACCGCCAGCTGCCAGCAGGATCGCCTTGGCCTTGTACACGATGACTTTATGGTCGCGGGTCGAGAAGCCGACTGCACCGGCGATGCGGGTGGGGTCGTTCTTGTCATTGATCAGCTTGACGATGAAGATGCGCTCTTCGATGCGATCCATGCCGAGTGCCTTCTTCGTGGCTTCGGCAACGATCCATTTGTAGGATTCGCCGTTGATCATGATCTGCCATTTGCCGGAACGCACGGGCTTGCCGCCGTCCTTCAGCGAGGGCATGCCCTGGGCGCCGTCATGGCGCTCGCCATTTTCGTCGGTTTTCCAGATCGGCAGGCCCCACTCTTCGAACAGGTGCACGGAATCATCCACGTTACGGCCCACGTCATAGGCCAGGTCGTCGCGGGTGATGCCCATCAGGTCGTTGGAGACCATGCGGGCGTAGTCGGCGGGGTCCTGCTCGGAGCCGATGTAGGTGTTGATCGCGGACAGGCCCTGCGCAACGGCACCGGAGCGGTCCATGGCAGCCTTGTCGACCAGCTTGATTTTCAGATCAATGCCCAGCTCGGCCTTGGCGGCGTCTGCCCAGCGCATGATTTCGTAACCGGCGCCGCAGCATGCCATGCCACCGCCGATCAGGAGGATGTCTACGTCCTCCTGGATAACTTCGGGATTACCAAATTCTCCAGCCATTTCATTTACCTCTCTAAATTAACCGGTATTACTTACGGATCAGTTCGGCGGGGTTGCCAGCGCGGTAACCACCCATCATGTCGCGGGTGAATGAACCGGTCGATTCGATCTCAGACATCTTGGGCATGGGCTTGCCGCCGTAGCAGTCGATGGAACCCTCGGGGGTGGTGCGGATCGGGAACTTGAAGCGCTTCAGCACGCCATTGCGGAACTTGATGGTCCACATGATGGAATCGGAACCACGCAGCGGCTGCACCATGCCACCCAGCGGCACGACGTCAGCGTAGTGACGGCATTCGATAGCCTGTTGCGGACAAATCTTCACGCAGGAATAGCACTCCCAGCACTGCTCGGGCTCCTGGTTGAACGCCTTCATGGCGTGGCCGGTTTCCGAACCGTCTTTGTCCAGCTTCATCAGATCGTGCGGGCAGATGTACATGCAAGCGGTCTTATCCTGACCTTTGCAGCCGTCGCACTTGTCGGTACGAACATAGGTTGGCATTACAAGTCTCCTAAAGTTAGCTAACAATCCGCGTACCCGGTACAGCTTCTGTCCGAGGCGGGCGTCGATCTCTCACTATTCGACAGCCCGGACAACCCGATTTCGTTCTCCGCACGCGGCCGCCTGCTGGAACACTGTGTCGCGAGGACAG